>JASHRC010000075.1 GCA_030037525.1 Candidatus Acidiferrales bacterium
AAGGAATTTGTACTGCGCCGCAGTGAGTGGAACAACCGAGAGGCGTGCCTGGCGGACCAGAGGCGAATCGGCGAACAGTTTGTTTGATTTGATTTCGGCAAGCGTGACGGGCCTTGCCAGCAGCTTGCCAGCTCGGATGTTCACGGCAGGATTTTTCAGATTCGAGGCATCCACAGAGACCACGCTAGCGGTGCCTACGGCGCTTTTGCGGTCGCCTGTTTCGTAAATCACCAGCCGCGTGCCCGCTGTCATTTCGCGAAGATTCTTCAGCGCCACGGGGTTCGAGACACCGTCCCACAGCGTGGCGCCGTCGGTCAGCAGATTGTCGAAGGAGTATTCGGAAGGTTCGGTCTTCAACAAATAATCGCTGGCCACAACGACCTCATTCTCAGCATTCCGACTCGGCTACCACTTCCCTTCCATAAGGCGATAGGCAACGGCCAGCACACCGGCCATGATCAGGACGCCGAGCAGCGCGAGGCACTCGTAAAAGATTTCCTTCGGCGATAGATGCGGAATCTTGATCGGGTCCAAACCGCACCTCCCAACTGCGCCTACAGTATGCGTCGCCTCCTGTTTCGTCGCAAGGAAATCTGAAAGGGGGATCGATTTCCCGGGGTGATCTCGCCCCGATGTTATAATTCCCGGCGGTGCTCGCAGTAAAGAAAATCCCGCCGCTGTTGGTCGCCCTGGTGCTTCCGACGTCGAGTCTTGCTCAAAGCGCACCAGCTCGGACGACGGACCCGGAGGATGGCTGCCCGGCAAAGTCGCTGCTTTTCGATTTTGATGTGCATCGCCTCGGCGCCCTCGTGGGTCAGTTGCCGATTTGGCGTTTGGGAGAAGAAGACTCGGCCTTCTTTTTCAGCGCCGGGATGGCCATCGATGCCGACGGTGCGCCGAACGCCTACAACCCAGAAAACACGGGACTCGACGATGTCAGAAATGCCGGTGAGCCAGGCCATTGGGACGGTATTGTCCAGGACCAGGAAGGCAACCCGCTCATCCAAGGCCCCGCGGATCCGTTCCCCGGATATTACATTTCCTGCACGGCTCTTGTGGATTGGACCAAGGATCGCTCTGACCCCACGCGCTTCGTCGACGCATCAAAAATTCCCTACCTTGCGCTGCCCGGAGATCTGGCCCGCGCCACCGGCGCGCGCCTGGGCGACCTCGCCGCGGTGTTCAACATGCGCAACGGCAAGTTTTCCTACGCAATTCTTGCCGATATCGGCGCTCTCGGGGAAGGCTCGATCGCGCTGGCGGACAATCTGGGAATCTGGTCCAACGCGCGCGCAGGTGGGGCATGGGGCGGAATCGTCTACGTCGTTTTTCCGGGATCGGGCGATCACCGGCCTAGGTCGGTCGACCAAATCAATCAGGTCACCGCGAAATTGTTCCAGGACTGGGGAGGAACCGAGCGGGTTCGTTTGTGCGCTGATCGCGAAACCTCCAGGCACAGATCCTGGCCGGCCCTTTCCCCGCCATGGGACCCCCAGGCAAGCGAGCGGCCCCTGACCAATGCACCTGAATCCAAGCCAGCCGGTGATAGCGCGACGGCACAAACTCCCCATGCCCCTGCCAATTGATGCGCGAAAGAAACCGGTGGACGTGAAGGTCTACGTCAGCACGGGCGAAGGGGTGGCCATAACGTGGTCGGACGGACACCAGAGCCGCTACGACTTCCCTTATCTTCGCGACCACTGCCCTTGCGCCACGTGCAACGACGAGCGCTTGCGCAAAGCCGAGGACAAGTCCCCAAGCGTGCTTCCGTTGTACAAAGAGAGGGTGAAAGCCAGAGCGGCAAAGGCGGTCGGAAACTACGCGATTCAAATCGAATTCTCCGACTCGCACTCTACCGGCATCTACTCGTTTGACTGCCTGCGAGAAATCTGTCCGTGTCGGGACTGCGCGCGCGCGTTCCGCGCCGAGGCGAAACAGACCACCACGTAAAGAACTCTCTAGAGCAGCTGGCACCGAGCCAGGAGCGAACTCGCCCGGCGGCTGAGCCACTACCGTCGAGGAGCCAGGACCACAGTGTGAGCCGCGTCAGGACTCACCCCCACTAGGCGGCAAGCTGGGAGGTGCAGTTCGGGCAGCGCGTAGCCTTGATAGGAATCGACGAAACGCAGTAGGGGCATTCTTTTGTTGTCGAAGCGGGCGGGGCCGGTGGCTTGCTCCAGCGGTTGATCTGCCGCACCACCAGGAAAATTACGAACGCCACAATCAGAAAGTCGATCACGGTATTCAAGAACACGCCGTAGTTGATCGTGGCGACGCCAGCGGCCTTCGCTGCAGCGAGCGTATCGTATGGTTTACCGGAAAGGTTGATAAAGAGGTTGGAGAAATCCACCTTCCCCAGCAGAACGCCGATCGGCGGCATGATCACGTCGGCGACCAGGGAAGTGATGATCCTGCCGAACGCAGCGCCGATGATGATCCCGACGGCCATGTCCATGACATTGCCGCGCATCGCGAATTCTTTGAACTCTTTGAGCATGCTCTTCTCCCGAAGTTGAAGAAAACAACGGAAAACATCAGGGTTAGGTTCTGCGCATCACCAGCAGGCTGCCAAGCAGCCCGCGCAGGACCAGCACCGCGCCGGCAATTTCCAGCAGTGGATCGGCGTCACCAACCGGAAGCATGGGAATGGCCAGCACCAGCGCGCCCACCACAACCAGCGATGCCGCGCGGATTTGGGCTTGTTGCCGGCCACCCTCCGGCTCAGCGCGCAGGAGCGCGCGAACGCCCCAGTAAATCAGCACCAACCCAAGCAGGGCAAGCGCGATCGGGCGTGTAGGCAGACCCACGCGCCCGGAAAGCGCGAGCACGATCAGCAGCGCCCCCAGCAGCAGGACGATGAACTCGTTGAATAATCGAAACAGCATCGCGGGCTTCATGGTGAACGCGGCCGCGATTATCCCGCTTGCCGGCCCGGCAAGCAATCGGGCACTCAAAAAAGATCGCGGGACGAACTCGCGGACCCATGGCGACGCTAAATTGCCTTGTTGTAATATATTGGCTTGGCATGAAGCGCCGCAGGATCGCTGGGAATCCAATCGGGAGAATTCCGTGCACAAGGTGATCATTATCGGCAGCGGGTGTGCAGGCCTGACGGCGGCGGTGTATGCAGCGAGAGCAGACTTAAGGCCTCTCGTGCTTGACGGTTACGAGCCCGGCGGACAGCTCGGCTTGACCACAGAGGTCGAGAATTTCCCGGGCTTCGCCGACGGGATTCTAGGCCCTGAGCTGATCGAGCGCATGCGCAAGCAGGCGGAACGCTTTGGCGCGGAGTTTCGTTCCGGGGCGGTGACCGCGGTGGATCTCGCCAAGCGCCCGTTTAAGATCTTGGCCGGCAAGGAGACCTACCAAACCGAGACGTTGATCATCGCTTCGGGCGCCTCGGCACGCATGCTGAATCTGGAGTCGGAGCGACAACTCCTTGGCCACGGCGTCTCGACCTGCGCAACTTGCGATGGGGCGTTCTTCCGTAACCGGGATATCGCCGTGGTTGGTGGCGGCGACACGGCCATGGAGGAGGCCACGTTTCTCACCAAGTTTGCCCGAAAGGTCACCCTGGTGCATCGCCGCAACGAATTTCGGGCTTCGAAGATCATGCTGGATCGCGCCCGTGCCAATCCCAAGATCGAGTTTCTGACGCCCTATGTGGTCGAAGAAGTCCACGACGTGCAAAAAAAATCCGTGGAGGTTGCGACCCTGCGCAACGTGGGAACGGGCGAGCTGCGGAAAATCGAGATCGAAGGTTTGTTCGTCGCTATCGGGCACGATCCGAACAGCCAGATTTTCAAGGGCCAGATCGATATGGACGAAAACGGCTACATCATCACCAATCATGGCCCGAAAACAAATATCCCTGGCGTCTTTGCCGCCGGCGACGTCCAGGATCATCACTATCGCCAGGCGGTGACGGCGGCGGGGTCCGGTTGCATGGCCGCGATCGAAGCGGAACGCTTCCTCGCTGCGGCCACTCAGAAAACCTGACCGAGTCGGTTTCGATCTTGGAACGCGCCCGACTCGGAACAGATCGAATCAGTCTTGCCAGCCCATTTTTCAAACTGAGGTGACAAAATGCGAATCCAATCCATCACTCGATGGGCTCTGATCGGGATGTTGCTGACTCTTTAGGGATGCAGTCACTCCGGCTCCAATACGTCTTCGAGTAGCTCGTGGGAACCAAGGTCCGGGGCACCGTGGTCGAGGCACAAGCGGCAGGCCATCTCAAGGGTGAAGCCGTGCTGGCCCCCACTCTAGACTCGATCACGGTGAACGGCCAGAAATATTCGATGGAAACCAGAAAATTCGAAGAAAGCGGCCAGGGGCGTGGCAAACGGACTGCCCTTGGCGGCGGAGGCGGCGCTGCCTTCCGAGCCATTGTAGGCGCACTAGCCGGCGGCAAAGGCGCCGCAATCGGTGCGGTTGCAGGCGGCGGAGCAGGTACGGCTGGCGCTGGGTTCACCGGAAAGCGCGATATTCCCCTTCCTGCCGAAACTCGGTTGCATTTCAAGCTGACCAAGCCCGTCAGTATCTCGCAGCCATAACGGAAACCTTGGCCGTGGCCCGGGGGGTAGAGACAGACTTCGGGATTCTCTTCTAGTTTCGGTTGTCTCCCGTGGCACGGCCAGCAATCAATTTTGACGATACGCTGCCAGGCCGATTGGGAGCGCGCGGATCAAGCAGCCCTGCCTAGCGACGGGCGGGCTCGCCATCCGAGGGCAGTCCCGAGAGGGCATCGCCCCGGCATTCAACCAGATCGCCACTGAGCTTCGAGCTGAATACTGGCTTTCGCATTCACCTGTGAATTCCCGTCACGACGGTCGATTCCGGCAAATTCATGTGCGTGGCCACCAGGATCGCGTGCGGGCCCGCCGCGGATATTACGCGGGGTGATGACAGGCGGAGAAAGCCTTCCCCAGAGCAAACGATGAGCTTGGAACCCAATTCAACCCGTGCGAAGTCTCTATTCCCTCACCGAACAGGCCATTCGGTCCGTTCCATGTGAGCACCGCCCCCTAAAGAATCGCGGAACTTTCTGCGGCGTTCGGGTTAACTTACCAAGGAGACCCGCAGCACCTCTCCAGGGTGGCATCTTCCTAGCTCGGGTATGCCTCTAAATAGATTATCCAACGGGAGACGCAAATGATTCGACCTATTACCGGCCTGTGGTCGCTTCTTTTATCGGTCGCGATTTTCATCCCAACACCAGCGTTTTCGCAGGCTGCGGTTCGATTGGTGAAGCCCGCAGGGCCATTGAGCTATGACGCCAGCAAGGAAATAACGCTCAGCGGCACCGTTTCAAGCGTTCTCACCAAACCGTCGCCCGGAATGATCATGGGTGCCCACCTACTGCTCCAGACAGAATCGGGCGTCATCGATGCCAGCCTCGACAGGTTTGCCCTCCGTGGCTACGGTGCGCTGGCGATTTCAGGTGGCGAGCAGGCTTCGGTGACCGGCGTGATGAAGACGCTCAATGGCAAACAGGTTTTGCTCGCTCGCATTGTTCGGGTGGCAAGCGACGTATACACGATTCGAAACCAGCACGGCATCGCGCTCACTCCGCTGGCGCGGGAGCGCCTGAGGGAGAAGGCGAGCGGACAGGGGGTCGAGCCATGAACCGCAATTTTCTACTCGTCGTACTCCTCTCGGTCTCATTGTGGTGCACCGGTTGCAGTAGCGGCGTCAGCACGGGCAAGGGCGGCGGCTCCAACCCGACTCCCACCAGCACCTTCTCTTTCTACGCGAGTGGACTTGAAACCATCAACAACGGGCCGAATTTCTATGTGCTGGCCGGGTCCGTCGCTGTCGACACATCGACAGGGAACGTCGTCGATGGGGAGCAAGACTACAACGATGCGACCGGAATCACGGCAGCGGATACCACCATCCAAAGCGGCATGTTCACCGTCAATTCCACGACCGGCCAGGGAACGCTCACCCTAAAAACGAACGATGGCAGTCTCGGCTCGAACGGGACCGAGACTCTGGCCGTTCAGTTTGTAAATTCCAAACATGCGCTGGTAACCCAATTCGATGGAAGCGCTACCTCCAGCGGCAGCCTGGACCTTCAGACCCTGCCCAGCACCCTCAGCGGCGGCTTCTCGTTCGCCTGGACCGGTGCTGACAGTTCCGGCAATCCCCTGGCACTGGGCGGCGTATTCATGGTGAGCGGTACCAGCATTTCCAACGGCGAGTTCGACTATGATGACGGCGGTGTCGGCGAGGGCGTGCTCGCGCAGTCCTTCACCGGAAAAATCTCCTCCCCGGACTCTTTCGGACGCGGCTCGATTACCGACACGGGCATCGCGACGAACATCGTTTACTACACCGTTGGACCAGAAGCGATACGGGTCATCGACATGGACACGACCGACCTGTTTATCGGCTCGGCATTCGGTCAAGGCTCGGGTACCTTCAGTGCCACCTCCCTGGGGCCGTCTGTTTTCGGCGTCCAGGGGAATCCCGTCGGGGTGCTTTATGCCGCAGCGGGCAGTTTTTCAACCACACCTCCCTCCGGTACCTTTAGCGGGATCGGCGATGACGACGAACAAGGTACCGTAGCGAGCGCTGCCGCCATCGCCGGGACCTACTCGATCGATGCCGCGGGCAATCAGAACGGCTATGGCCACATGAGCTTTACTACCCCGCTGGAAGACATCAGCTTCTTGGGCATCTACATGACGGACCCGACGTTGAATCTCAACGATCCGAACAACACCACAACGGGCCTGGGAGGCGCCCTGGTTGTGGATCTCGACGGGTCCATTCCTGCCGGAACTGGCGTACTCGTTCGGCAAACCGACACAGCAACAACCAGTTTCACCGGGCATTATGCTTTTGGCGCGCAGGATTACTTCGGCGAAGGGGAATTCGACTTCGTCGGACAAGGGTCGGTCACGGGCCTTGCCCTCTCTGGCACCGGAGAATTAAGCGATCCTTTCGGCGCCTTTAGCGCGACCCCCAAGGAGTACAGCAATGTTTCCTTCAGCGGTACGGCCGCTCAAACGACCGCCGGCCGCTACAACATGATCCCCGTCGACATTCAAGTCCCGGGTGGCACACCTCAAAGTTTCACGGTGGCTGTCTATCAGGCGAGCGGGGACCAGTTGTTCTGGGTCGACGAGGACAACGACAGTCTCTGGCTCGGTCCGCTCGAGCAGCAACCGGCGAATCCCACGTTTCCTTCAGCGAAGATAGGACACTAACACGCCAGCGATAATGTGCCAATATTTCCGAATGGCGCGGACCAGATAGCCCGGGGGCTGCCGCTGCGAGATTACTTCGGTATTGCCGACGATGTGCCTAGAGACGACTTTTTCCTTGCCTCAACGCCGTGGCTATATTGGACGCACGGCGAGAATTACTGGATCTTCTCCTCTTTTGATCACGACGGGATCTACGCGCGGCAGGACGCGCTGCTCGACGGCCGGGCGGCGATGGCCTATCTGTCCTTCCCGTCCCTAAAAAATCTGCGCGCCAAGCGTCACACGGCGGAAATTATCGCCCCACTCTCCTATCGGGCGTTGCAGGCGTATCGCGAAGAACCCTGGCGTCGCCGCGGCGCCGACTACGAATCGGCCAAAGGCCGGATTACTCAGGCGTTGCTCGATCTTGTGGAGCGCGATCACCCCGGATTTCAGGAGCTCGTGGAGTACTCCGAACTGGGAACGCCGCTGACATTCGAGTATTTCACCGCAGCGCCGTCAGGTTCGATTTACGGCTATCCAGGGACCCCGGAAAAGTATCGGAATCGTTGGCTTGGCCCTGAAACCCCGATTCGGAACTTGTATCTGACCGGCAGTGATGTGGCTTTGCTCGGAATCATGGGAGCCCTGATGGGTGGCGTGATCACCGCAAGCCGGCTGATTGGTCCGTTGGGGTTTTTCCACATTGTGCGCGCCGCCCGCTCGTCCGTATCCAAGGTGTCACCCGAGTGATGGGCACTGGGAAACAATCCAAGTAGCTTCCAAGTTGCCGACTATTACTCAGCACAGATATTGACAACGACACCGCACGGCCATGCTGTCTATACCGGCCTTGTTGGCGCTCTTCTGCTGTGCTGGAATTCCGTGGTCCTAAGAAATACTTTTCAAGCTTGCAGTGGTGCCGTACGAGGTCATTGCAAACCGCCGGATGCTCTCGGCGTAGCTCTCCATCACAGGCATTGACACGCTAAGATCATGCCCTGTGACAATCAGGTCTTCATAGAATGTCTTTACCTCTGTGGAGTCGCCGAATGCATGTGCCGAGCATCGCTTCGTGTACTCATCATGACGAAACATCCAGGCCATTACCCAGCCATAGATTCGCTTCCGCAGCACCGAATTTGTTAGAAAGGGCCCTGTCTCTGGATATCGCGACAGAATTACGCCGCGCCGTCTTACCACTTCCAAGCACTCGCGTACCGCGAAGAATGCCATGTCACGCGCATCGTGGTCAGTCAATATTGAGCCCAAACTCCCGGCGTGAATGAGTGCTGCCCACAGACCTCCGGTAATTGCATATTGAATCCAAAGGTAATGCAACATGTCTGAATGCAGACTCGTTTTGATAGCGGCTGATGTAAAAAGCCCAGCGGCTTTCTCTGCTAGCGCCGAAGGTTTACCTTCCGGGGGACCAATGTCTATCGCCAAGAGCGTTGCAATCAGTCCGCCCCCAGAAAAGGTGCCGCCTGCCTTCGCGTCTCCGTATACGTAACGCGAACGCGGCAGAATTGCGTCAATTTCCGCCGTGCCGTGCCAGTTCTGCGTCAATAACACAAAATCAGCGGTGCCCGCCTGTGGCACCAGTTCCCTGAGAGTTTGTGCCAGCGCATAGTGCTTAGTGGGAACGATGATCAATTCGAAGGAATTCGCGGGCGCCAGTGCCTCCACGGCCGTCAGTTTGTAGAGTCCGCGGAAGCTGCGTTCTGGGCGTTTGCGTTTGTCAAATAGATCGATCGCCAGCCCGTTGCTCAAAGCAGCGGCTCTGCCGGAGCGCACGAGGTGGACGACGTGATGCCCGCTCCCAGCAAGAGCCCAACCATAAATTGTTCCGACAATTCCAGCTCCAACGACGAGGACGTGCATAAACCTAAGGTCTCTTTATACCACCTCCGGCAGCAATGCGCCGCCATTTGCGGGTGACGCGCCCAGCGGCGACGCGTTCGGCGCACAGCTCACCCAGTCTCCTCCTGAAAGTCGAGGACGAGGAGGGTAATGTCGTCCTCCTGCGCACGGGAGGAGTTATAGCCGGAAAAACCAACGACCCTGTCGAGGAGGGTCTTGACGAACCGCGCGGCAGGAATCTCGCGCTGCGTTTCCAGAAATTCTTTGCAACGTGACTTGCCGAATTCTTCTTGCGCAGCGTTCTTGGCTTCAAAAATGCCGTCCGTGTAGAGCAGACAACGATCTCCGGGGCCAACGCGGATTTCCACAAAAGAGTAAGCCGCTTCGGGAAACATGCCCAGCACTAGGCCGTTCTCCTCGATTTCTTGTACCTCGCCTGAGGCCCGCGTTGCGAGCATCATCGGCGGGTGGCCTGCAGCGGCGTAGCGCAGCAGGCTCTCGTCCAAATCCACAAAAAGATAGGCGGCGGTAACGAAATGCTCTTCGAACTTGCCGCAGAGAGCGCGGTTCAATCCGGCGAGAACGAGCGCGGGATCGTGCGCATGGGCCCCTTGGCCCGCGAAGGCGACTTTCAGCATGGAGGCGATCAGCGCAGCGGGGATGCCGTGTCCCGTGACATCGGCGATCAGCACTCCGACGCGCTTCTCGTCGATCGCCAAGAAATCGTAGAAATCGCCCGCGACGGCACTCATGGGCACATAGCGCGCAGCAATGTCAAGTCCCCTGAGGCTGGGTACGGTTTGCGGAAGCGTGGAGGACTGAATCCGGCGGGCGATTTCCAACTCCTTGTTGATGGCGAGGAGTCGTTCTTCGTTCGCGAAAGCCCGGTGCGCGGCTACGTAGCCGAGACACGCGATGAACATTAGGAACCCAACAAACTCCACGCTGTACCCAGGCAAGATCCTAAGAGTCCGGAGATTTTCATTTACGATGAACAGCATCCAAACGAGAAAGCCAGCGATAAAGACGCGGAATTCGTGGCCTAGTTGTTCGCGCGGGCCCGGGCGCACTTTACTGGCGAGTAGGAATAGCGAGACAGCTGCGAGCGTTCCAAGCACAAAGAAGCTATTCGCGATGAAGAGCTTGGCCAGACGGACTCCGACCGCGGCCGCGGCGATTCCGAAAAGCGCGAAGCCTATCTGTGCAGCCAGAAGCCAGCGGAAGAAATGTCTGAGGTGCTCCTGGGCAAGCTGGTAAAGAAAGAGGCCGAGAGGAACAGTGATGGTGCACGTGATGAGCCAATCGACGTAGGCCCAAAACCTTGGTGACTCATCGAAGAGAGAGCGAAACGACGGGCGAGAAGCCAACAGCCTGACGGCATAGAGAGTGCACAAGAGGCCAAAGTAAATCAGCGTCCGATCCCGCGTCCCGCGGCGAAAATAGAAAAGAGCGAATGCCGCCAGAGCGATAGACAGAATAGCGACGGCGGCCGCAAAAGTGGCGAGCTCCCAGCGCAGCTCCGAACGCGAAAAAGATGCCACGGCTTGAGCCAAGAGAAGGGCGCGTGTGTTCGCAGCATCGAGCATGTGGGATTGAATTGTAGCCAAACCACGACGCGAAGCACCACCGGCTCCAAGCATCGTGCGTTGGGGTCGAAGCGGATTCGCGCAACGGAGCAGAACCGAGGACGACGAGCTGAGCAAGCTCGCACCGCTATTCATAAGGCTTTCGCCACACCCGGGTTCCGACGACGCCCCGCCCGAGTGACCGGCCATCCGGAAGTAATGCCAGTTTGCAAGCACGGGTGTGAACACTCAACAAATGGCCGAGTTGGCCAGAATCTCGCTGCGCTTGAATCAACGCCCGCGAAAAACCTTAGGATTCCAGACTCCGGCGAGTAGACTGCGAGAAGTGTTGCATCGACCGGTTGAGCTGGCACGCGAAACCGGAAAAATCAGTACTGGTCACAAAGTTTCCGATTCGCCGACTTTTGCTTGTCCGCCTATTTCAGCAACTCACAATAGCTTGGGGTCAAGTTCGGTCGGCAGCCCCGAGATGTTGCGGTCTGCTGAAACAACCGGATAAGCACATGCCGACTAACCGTTCGATTGGTCGAATTTTCGATCGCGGCGACGCACTCGAGCTGATTCAGCGCTCGTATTTCTTTCTCCTTTGCGTCACGCGAGAATTTGATGCGGACCGCGAGGCAGCGCCAATCCATACATCACGATTGCCCCAATTCCTCAGCCTCGGCCCCTGGTGCTCAACCTGCAGCTACTGTGGTTTTGACTGACGCGCGAAAGTAGGACTTCACGTCATTTCGCCGAAAATATTTGAACCATCGGACTCCGACGGCGACAGGAACCAAAGTGATCAATATAGCGACCGTCTTCATCAACACAAGACCCCACGCGGACATGTCTCCTTTGGGCAGAAATAGCAGCACGCCGGCCAGCAATGCTCCGAAAACTATGGGGAAGCTGCTGAGGATGAGCATCGAAATGCGCGCCCATCGCCAAGCCCGTAGCACTCCGACGCCCGTCCCGAGTCCCCACGCCCCGAGGCAAAGATACAGCGGAACCATTTCGTGGACGCCTCTCCCCAGTTCCCCTACGGTCCCCATGTTATGAATGGCATTGAGGGCCAGGAACAGCCCGAGCGCAGCGCAAGCGATTAGTTCCCATCCTATCTTCTTTACCATTCGGGGGCAGTCAGACCCTCCCGGCACTCGCGATTTGCGGTTCATAGTTCCAATCCTAATCCGAGCGGGGGTCGTCTCATCGGCCGAGCCCATAGTCCGTTCGCAACGATAACTCTCGATAGACGGGCTCCTCATTGGCGACGCTTTCGCAAGCGGCACATCCCCAAAATGTTGTCGGCTGCCCGAGAACTGTCTCGAACAGGCGTGCAGAACCTCCCAAAGCCAGGCAAATGGCCTTACCGGACATCTCAGTCATAGAACGCAACGAGTCGTCCTGCCATGGGAGAATACGGACGTGCTTGTTCTGAGGCACAACTGTCCTGTTCTGAAGGCGCGGTACTTGAGTCGCTTTCCGGACATGCGGGTACTAGGAGCGACTTGTAAGGGGCAAAAGCGCCCCCGACGCGCTTCGGGAGAGCGCGGGTACAATTCTTTCTGATTCCTCGCCGCGTTTGTTGGCCTCTCAGCCGCGGTTCCTATTCGATATAGAACCAGACTTCCATTTGCTGCCTTAGCCCGCCTAGGGCCTCACAGAAGATTGAGTCTGTGTTCTCCTGCCAGTCTCGAAACTTACCGACCGGAGCATCCGAAGTTTTGCTCCTTCGCCCAGTCGCCTAACAGCGAGACCTGGCAGGCTACGCGTCGAGAAACTCTCCATTTTCTCCACCGTACCTTACACAGCGGCGCAGTGGCCCGCTTCCATCGCCGCGGTCCACGGTTGGGGCAGCGTTTTCATCCAGCGATCGAGATAGAAGCGTGTGGCGCTGATCGTTCTCTTGTGCACATCGAGGCCGATGTAATACATATTCTGCATGGGGGAGCCTCCTTTGGTGTCTCTGAATCAGGGTCGTCGCTGAGTTCAGCTTTTGTACACCAAGCGCTCCTCCATCGACCCATGCATTCAAACTAATCGGGAGTCGGGTTATCCTTGCACGGCGATTGCTCCGCGTTAAAGCCATTCGAGCGCGAATACAACCAAGGAGGGATTTCAATAGTCTGCAGGCTTGCGAACGACTGCACTTCGGGTGATTCGAGGAGCATGACTACTACGATATTCCTCTAAATCCAGATCCGTAATCTCAAAGTGGGTGCCGTCGGGGTGGTTGGCGTGCATCGCCAATTCGTGCCGAAGCTTCAGCGAGCAAATTTCAGGCGCATCCTGATATCGGACACGATGCTCGTCGAAGGCTTTGTTCGCGATTGCCAGCGTGAATTCGCGGGGCTCCGTCGAGGATTCGCGCACTGTAAACTTGTATTCGCGGCCCAGCGGCTTGGACTCAAATCCCACAAACTGCACCAGGATCTCTTTGCTCACTTTGAGCCTGCACGTCCTGCTATCGCAGCCTTCTTACGTTTCTTGGGGCGTCTTGGGGGTGTACCCTCGGCCAACTCGACCACCATGATGCTAGTGACGAACTTCTTCATGCCGTGCAGATCAGAGTCAATGGACACACGCCCAGCGTCCGATGCGGTGATCACGCCTAAGCCATACTGGACTTCCGGAAGGGCTTCCATGGAGGAGCCTCCTGAGTCCCCTGAAAAAAGGGGCGGGCTCGCCGGATGGAGAGCTCGCCCCTCAAAACTACAGGCTAGCTACGTTCGCGGCCTGCAGCCCCTTGGGGCCGCGGGTCACTTCGAATTCAACAGCCTGCCCTTCATTCAACGATTTGTAACCGTCTCCCTGAATGGCAGAGAAGTGGACGAAAACGTCCTCGCCAGACTGGCGCTGGATGAACCCAAATCCCTTACTGGCGTTGAACCACTTTACTGTTCCTTGTTCTTTCAACTGTGTGTCTCTTTTCTGTGTGAGCTATTTGGTGCTTCTCCATCGCCTCCAGCGCAATAAAAAAGGGCTGCAGGTGTGAACTTGCAGCCCCTTCAACTAGTCTAAAGGTTTTACAAGAGCAACAAACGCAAAATCATTATGACACGAATGCGCTCACATGTCGACCTAAATGTTTCCATACGGTTCGTACGGCAAGGTGTAGTGCTCCCCTCTAAAACCTGCACAGCCTACCTAGGTAGAATCAGGGCCTCCCAAACAGGAGGCAACATGGGCAGGAAACCGCGAGTCGATCGAGGGCAGAAAATTACCGTCCAATAAAAAGCGCATCCGCGCCGTCGCACGCGTGTGCTCAACAAGGAAAACCAAAGACTCGAACAGGTAAAAACAAAATCAAAACACCCTTGACAACGGCCGGCGTCGTTAGAGATGACCCACTACCAAGAATCCCGGATTGTTGCGGACTCATGTGGGGCATGAGAAAATCTGATTCTACTTCGCTCTTTCCGCAGGTTCGAAAAGTGGCGATATCGTCTAAGGGTTAGGACGTGGCCCTCTCAAGGCCAAAATCCGGGTTCGAATCCCGGTATCGCTACCACACCTTCAGAAAGCCAATAGAACCTTGGGGTTGCGAAAGTGTGTTGCCATTTTTCGGAGTAGTGTTGCCACTTTTCTTGAGAAATCTGGCAGATTCCGAAAATAGGCCGGTTGCTTTTTCCTTCCGCTCAGTACTGTAACTTGGAAGGAAAGGCACGTGAACAAGGTCAAGCTTCAAGTCAGAGTGCAGGTCAAGGCGGGTGACCGCAACTATCCCTTCGTGAGTCCCGCATTCGCTGCCAACCGAAAAATCAAGCCCGGAGTCGCCATCATTCGTGGAAAGGAAGTGGCGGTCGAGCAAACGCTCGGCTACTACCTTCGCTACAACCAGAACGGCAATCGCCGACTCGAACGTGTGGGAACCGACACGACTGCCGCACTGAATGCGATGCGGCGCAAGGAAGCGGCCCTGAAAGCAAAATCGCTCGGCATCACCGTCATCGAGGGATCAAAGGAAGTCGCCCGAGAACGCACCCATCTGTCCGATGCAACTGCCGAGTACCTTGCCGAAATTCAGAAGCACAAGCGCCCGAAAACCTACGATGCGTACAGCCACGCCATCAACCTTTTTCAGCGGGATGCAAGGTCGAGTACGTGGAAGACATCGGACGAGACTGCGTGATGAACTTCAAAGCGGCCTGCGAAGCCGAATACGGCTGCGGCTACACAGCCAAGAATCTGTTCGCCCACGTCATCACATTCCTGAATCGGTACGGGAAACGCGGAATCGTCAAACAGACCGATTGGCCGAAGGCCGAGCATCATAAGTATGACCCTTGGACTGACGACGATATACGCAAAATGCTACTGGTCTGCAAAACTGGCAACGAGCGGGTTCTTATCCTGCTCGCGAGAGGAGCGGGTTTCCGTAAGAGCGAAATCGTCTACGCTCAAAAAATCCGATATCAACTTCACCGACAAGACAATCCGCACGCGGTCAAAGCCTGAATTGGGATTCCGCACGAAGGACTGTGAGGAGCGTACTATTCCGGTAAACGACGCGCTTATCGAAGCCCTCGAATATGTACCGACACTGCGCGGGTCGTTTCTCTTTGCGAGAAAGGATGGGAAGCCCGACATCCATATCGACCGCATCGTAAAGCGGGTCGCGAAACGTGCCGGAGTCGATGTCCCGACGAAGCCGATGCACGGTTTCAGAGTCCTGTACGCGACTAGCCTTTGCCGCGCTGGCGTGGACATCTACACGATTCAAAAGCTGCTCGGTCACGCCGACATCGAAACGACGATGTCTTACTTGCGGGCCCTGAAGCGCACCGACCCCGTCCTGCGCAAGCAGGTCAATGCGGCGGCGGTCTGAAAGACATTTCGAGATGTGCGGTGGGCGGCTCGGTAGAGGCTCCCGGTCAGCAACAGGATTTAATAAGAGTCAAAGGCGAGCGATTCGCCGATGACAAAAACGCCGACCCCCGGCGCTGCCGAGTGAAACAGAAGGCGGCGAACCCTAGCGCGTGTAACGTCACTCGGAAAGCCAAGAGGAAGTCCACGCCGAAACCTAGTGCGTGTCGCTTCGGGCAGGTTCAACCTGAAGAGGCACGCAATGGCTCCAAAACCTCTGACAGTCCAAGAAGCCGCTACAATCCTGCGGGTCGCGCCGAATACCGTCTACCGATGGCAACACGTGGGCCCCTCTAGATTTCGTTGACTAGACTGACGTGTCAGTCTATTATCTGCCCTATCTCATTCAGGCGCGGCATAGCCAAGCAACTGCGCCTACCGATTGGAGGAACCATGAGTTCGATTGCAACCATGTGGCAGCGACTCCCGCTGCTCGTCCGTGCCGTGCTTACGGGGCTGGTCGTGTTGTTCTTTGGAGCGGGCGTGTGGTCAGGTCTGGTGTTCGCAAGCCTTAGGCTGGCGGGTTCGATACCGTGGGCCGGAGGGCCGGTACTTCTTCTGCTCGGGTTCTCGTTTCTCTGGGGGTATTGGCAATACCTAGGTGGTCGAGGGTGGCCACGCCGAACTACGGAGTCGCGCCGCCAACTTCTCCGTGCTCATGCCTTGCCCGGCGTTGTCTGGGCGTGGGCACTGAGTGCCGGGATATTGGCATCAATCGGCAACGTGGCGTTGGCTTTCGTTTGGGGGCGGCTCATTCATCTGCAACCATTCACACTTCCCGACCTGTCTCGCTACTCGTTGCTTACAGTCTTTTGTCTGTTTCTAGGCGTTGCTGTCGAGGCAGGCGTTGTGGAGGAGGCGGCCTATCGTGGCTACATGCAGGTCCCACTCGAAAAAAGGTACGCGCCGCAAGTCGCGATAATTATTGTTTCCGTAGTGTTTGGTGCCCTTCACATACTAAATGGCTACCGTGAACTGACTTGGCTGCTTGCTGACGCCGTCTTCGGCGCGATTTTCGGTACCGTGGCATATCTGACGAACTCGATTCTGCCGGGTGTGGTGCTGCACGCCCTCGTTGATGCGGTACGGTTTCTCGTAGTATGGACGTTCGGGCCAAATCAGCCGAAAACCTTGATTTGGGAATCCGGCCCCGACGCTTCATTCTGGTTGAGTCTGGCAGTCACGGTTGGCGTTGGAGTCATGGCTATTTGGTGCTATCGAAAGCTGGCCGTAGTGGCTCGGCTCGATTCTCGCCGGCAATCGGAGACACGGCAGATTGCGTAGCGGTCACAAAACGGTAGAGTATTCGTCCACCATGAACGCAAAGCGGACTCATCGCGCCGCTCGGGAGCGTGACAAGCGCCGCAAGCAACTGCTCGATGCGGCGACCCGCGTTTTTGCCCAAAAGGGCTACTGGTCGGCGTCCATTACAGACATCATTCGATTCGCTGGTGTGGCTCGCGGCACATTTTATCTGTACTTCCGCAGCAAAAGAGATGTCTTCCTCGCGATTGCCGAAAACTTTCGCAGCGAACAAAGGCGCTTTACACATCAGTCTGGTCCGGGAGAGGCCCCACTTACGCCCGACAATTCACGTGCGCGGATTCGCGCTGATTTTTTGAACTATCTGGAGTTTTATCACCAAAATCTTGACGCGGCCAACATAGTCTTGCGCGACGCAAGCAGAATCGACCCGTTGGCAGCCCGTAAACGAGAAGAGATTCGCCGGGCGTTTCGGTCCAACCTCGCCAACGACGTTGCTCGATTGCAAGAAGCTGGCATTTACCATCGCAACATCTCTCCCGAACTCGCAGCCCACTTCCTTGTGGGAATGTTCGATGCAATTGCAGCTACCTGCCTGCAACGTGCGCGGAAGAGAGATTTGCCTCGGCTCGCCGACGAATATCTTGAGTTTGCGTTTCACGGCCTCTTGGCACGGCCGTAGAGACGCCCGAATGCCCGAGCCAGCATGACCGGGATGCGGAGACACTCAACTCATTACGTGGTTAATTGGAAGGCGTAACCGCCCGGACTTCTCGAACAGCATTCACGATCGTATCGGGGCGTTCGAGAGGGATCATGTGGTCGCTATCAGGAACCATCATTCGCTTCCCGCGTGTGGACAGATTCGCAAGCTGCACCTGGAGGTGGTTGATCCAGATTTTTTGTAGTTCCGCCCACTCTTTGTCTTGCACCGGAACTCCGAGTACGCCCTTACCTGCGGTGAGCACGATCAAAGGCTTATCTCCGAATGTGGTTGAATTTGCTGCTTGCTCACTGCTTACCTCCATGTTCGCACCCTCGTTTGCAATCGCAGAAACGTATTTCGGTTGCTCCTCAAGGTAGGCCGTAACTCTCCATTCATAGGGAACGCCAAGGTCGTTAACAATCCTTCTGTTCTCGAAGCGTGTTATTCCCAGCCAGAAGCGAACGGTGGCGTAGTGCGTCGCACGTTCACGGTTCATCTGCGCCTCATCGGACTCCCTTTTTATGGCTGGTGGTAACACCTTCAGTAGGTCTGGATGACTGGAATCGACGAGAACGATCGCTGCAACTTCATTCGGATACATACCGTTGAAGACTCGGACGACAAGCCCGCCGAATGAATGTCCCACAAGTACGTATGGCGGTCTCTCACCGGCATTCTGGAGCAGTGCGTGCAACTCCTTAGCGATTTGTGCGCTCGTTCGCGGAAACGGACTGCCGTCGCTCCACCCGTACCCTGCACGGTCGTAGGGACAGACACGAGAGAACTTCGCGATTCCCGATTGCACGGCAGCCCATGTTGAGGAAAGCATTCCGAACCCTGATTCCAGTACGACTGTAGGGCTACCCTGTCCCGTACAATTGATGTCAAGACTATAGCCGCCGACATCTACTAACTTGCCTTGCTGCGGGAAACGTCGGGCATCCAAGCCTCTCTCAATAAGCGCGTAGAAGACGGCGGAAATTGCGAGCAGAAGTGCGAACGCAGCGGTGAGAAGAGCGACACTGCGTAGCCAGTTCATCATTCGGACCTCTAAAGTCGTGGAGCGGCTAATTTAGGTCCTATCTCGCCCGCCGTACAAGGTCGCCTTCCCCTCCACGACGACCGCAATATATCGCCCCTCGCTGAGGAACTGCATGACCTTCTTGCCCGACCGCGCCAGCTTCGCCCATTCCGATCTCGTGTCCGGGTTTTGCTCCAACCCGCGAATCTCGTTGCCATCGAACACGAAATCCACCTGCCGCAAACCACGCCGGGGAGTCCGCCGCGCAGGGTAGCTTTTGCCGTCGAGTTCGACGGCCGTGGCGTGCTCGACGAGGGCCTGCCGCCAGACCTCGATGAGCGTCTGCTCGAAAGATGATTTCATGCAGGCCCCGGAATCAGGATTATATGCTGGTGGACCATTGCAACCCCCGCTGACGCATCAACGAAGATAGGGGAGAAGTAAGTTTTTTCGGTGGTTTGAAACGGCGATTCGATGCCAGTTTTGTGTTGCCAAGTGTTGCCAATTTCGGTAGAGTTTCGGCGCTTCGGCGACGATTGCAGGCTAAACTAAGCTAGAACGTCGCCGAGCCAAGCGATGGAAAAAGCAAGACTACCCCGGTTTTGCTTAGCTTTTTGAAGGTGGTGATACCAATCCCGGTATCGCTACCAATCATCGAAAAAGCCAATAAAAACGAGGGTTGGTTGCCAGATCGGTTGCCACTAGCCGTTTTGGTTGCCAAGTCGAAACCAGGCTTTTCCCCGCCGCGCAGTATTAGCCGAAAGGGAGAAAAGCCACGTCAAGGAAAGTCCAGCTCATCGCCCGCGTGCAGGTCAAGCCGGGGGACCGCCACACGCCGCAAGTCGCAGTCGCATACTATGCAAACGGACGCCCGAAGACCAACGCCGCGATCATCGACGGCAAGGAAGTGCCCGTCGTTTGCGTCAGGAATTTCTACGCCAGATACAGCGAGAACGGCAAGCGCCAGATCGAGAACGTGGGCAGACAAGGCAAACGCTCTTGCAGCTCCCATCTCGCCAGATTCGACCGGCCCGCTGCTACGACCCGGCTCAGTTGGTCCGAGCCTTCTGCGGGCATTATTGACCACCACCACGTACCTTCCAGTAGGGGCGCCGCTGCGGATTCGGACATGAGTCGCCTCCTACGCCCGAACTTCCGATTTGGAACTCTTGCTACGGATTGTACGCTTGCCCTTCCCTCGACACAACGAACTCGCCACCAGACAAATTGCCCAATTACGCGGTAATCCCGCCGGCAAATCACTGTGCGGTGTCGCGCTGCCAGCCTGGACCGCGAAGGGCACGGCCAGCTTTGACGCCGGTCAGCGCGCCGTCGCGGTATTCGATCCGACCGTTCGCAATGACGTAGTCCACGCCCTTCGAAAGCTGCGCCGGCTGTTGATATGTGGCTACATCGTTGATTGTAGCCGGATCGAAGACGGTCACGTCGGCATAGAAGCCAATCTTGAGCAGGCAGCGATCAGTGTAGGAGAGAGCGAAACTGGCCTCTTTTGCACCATTGCGACACTATTAGCTGCTAGCCAACCTTTTTGTCGGTGGTGATCGGGGATTTCCTTGAGGTGCGCTATTTCGGCACATCTTCGAGAAAGCCCTTACCGAGAGGCAAAATCGGGCCTCGGGCGGCTCGCCTCAATTTTATCCTCAGTTTTCCACAGGCTCGGTCTCACGACGCTGTTGCGCCGGTCACCGCAATCACTCATAGTTGCCGCGCCCGGCTCATTCCATTTGGAGGAATGCAACGCTGTTCGCTATTGTCTGTCGCGGCAAGAAAGCTGGACTTCGTTTGGTCCCACATCGACACGAAGATGACCGATACCGCGTAACTCTGGGTAAGAAAGGCCCGTGGATTCCCATCGCCGATGTGCGGGATATTCCCGATTACCTCGCAAACGGCTATTCGCTCAGCATGAGCAGCGGGGCTCAGAGGCAAAACCCAAGCTTGATTACACCTGGTTCAATCCGTGGCTGGAAATAGCTTGCTGCTGCGGTCGTCGGCCCAGATCCGAAATTCCGGCTAGAATTCAACGAGAAAAGGAGAAAGGGTCATGAGTTCCGAATCCGAAAAGGAAAACATCAAGTACGCAGAACAACAGATCGCCGCTTTGAACGCACACGATATTGATCGGTACCTGCAACGAATTGACGATTCTTTCGTGGGAGAGTCAGAACTTCCGCCTAGTCCCGTTCACGGACGTGAAGGATTGCGGCAGGCGATAGGCATGGTACTCACCGCCTTTCCCGACCTGCGAGCCGAAGTTGAACAAATCCTTGCGAGTGGGGATTACGTGGTCACCCGGGTGCGCCTGACAGGCACCCATAAAGGGAACTTGAGGGGCATCGCGCCCACGAACAAGGCCGTTAGCTTGCGGAGCTGCAGTGTTGTTGAGATACGGAACGGCAAGGCGATTCGGAGCAGGGTTTACTCCGACAATGCCTCTTTGTTCCAGCAACTTGGTGTCCTCTCGCTCCCCAAGGCGACGGCCGCGGGGTAAGATCAGCGTAAAGGCAAGATAAACTGAGCCAGGAAGCTTCGCTTTCCGCGAGAACGGCGTCGGTGAGGTGTCACTTGAAACTACTGAAACTAGGTTTGTTTCTCCTGCTGGCTTCTCCCTACGCCTGCTTTGCCCAGAATGGCGCCACTATCTATCAGCGTCGTTGCGCAACGTGTCATGACTCGCCGAATGGCCGCACGCCAGCTATCGCTTCCCTACGCGCCATGAGTGCTACGGCGATCCTCGGTGCACTCGAAACCGGGACCATGCGGATCCAGGCAAAGGGCTTGAGCGCGCAGGAACGCATGGCCGTCTCTGAGTACTTGACAGGTGGACTTTTCAAACGCGAGACTGCGCCGCCTCCGCCGCCGTCGGCTTACTGCGGCGAGGGAGCGAATGCGGCGGCAAATGCTTCCGACAAATCTGGTTGGAATGGGTTTGGGGCGGGCCTGACCAATGCCCGTTTTCAAGACAAGGACGCTGCCGGACTCAGCGGCTCCGATGTGCCGAAGTTACGCTTGCGGTGGGCGTTCGGGCTGGGCGACGTGACCGTTGCGCGAGGACAGCCCGTAGTTGTGGGCGGGCGCCTGTTTGTTGGCACGGCGGCGAGCAAGCTCTACTCGTTGGATGCGAAAACCGGCTGCCTATATTGGGTCTTCGACGCGGATGCACCGATTCGTTCCGGCGTCATAGCCGGTGCCATGGGCCGGCCGGAAGCCCGGTCGGCCGTCTTCTTCGGCGACGCGAACGCGAACGCGTACGCGGTCGACGTCCTTACGGGCAAGCTCGTGTGGAAAACGCACGTAGAGGATCACTATGCAGCAGTGATTACTGATGCCCCGAATCTCTACGAGGGTGTGGTCTATTTCGGAGTTTCGTCGATCGAAGAGGCCACCGGTGCAATGGCGAATTACCAGTGTTGCACATTCCGAGGTAGCGTTGTGGCACTCGAGGCCGCGAGCGGAAAACCGGTCTGGAAGACATACACCATTGGGCAGGCGGCGAGGCCCACCAAGAAAACGACGACTGGTGTCCAGCGCTGGGGGCCATCCGGCGCAGCCGTGTGGTCGACACCAACGATTGATTTGAAACGCCATGCGGTCTACGTCTCCACGGGGGACAATTATTCGGATCCACCCACGACAACCAGCGATGCAGTTCTGGCGCTCGATCGGGGCACAGGTAAGATTCTCTGGTCCCGGCAACTGACAGCAAATGACGCGTACACGGTGGACTGCATGAGTCCGGTGAGGACCAACTGCCCGGACTCGAACGGGCCGGACTTCGATTTCGGGCAGCCGCCGATCCTCGTTTCCCTTTCCAACGGAAAGCGGGCGCTGGTGATCGGGCAGAAGTCGGGCGTTGCCCACGCAATCGATCCCGACCAGCAGGGCGAAGTGCTCTGGCAGACGCGCCTCGGAAAAGGCGGTGCCCTCGGGGGTATCCAGTGGGGTTCAGCGGCAGACGAAAACTACATGTACGTGGCGCTCTCCGACCTCGGGTTCAGGTTGTTGAAGGATCCTGCCGACCCCGGAGCGCTGAAAACCGAACTCGACCCGGCTAGCGGCGGCGGTCTATTTGCGCTTCAACTGCTCACCGGCAACAAGGTGTGGAGCGCGACTCCACCCGGCTGCGGCGAGCGCAAAAACTGCAGTCCGGCTCAATCGGGGGCCGTATCAGCGATTCCGGGGGTGGTATTCTCCGGGTCGGTAGACGGACACATTCGGGCCTATGCGAGCGCTACGGGAGAGATCATTTGGGATTATGACACGGCTCGCGAGTACGACGGGGTCAACGGACAGAAACCGCACGGTGGATCGATTGATGGTGGCGGCCCGGCAGTCGCGGACGGCATGGTTTATGTGTACTCTGGGTACGGCCAGTGGGGCGGAATGCCGGGAAACGCGTTACTCGCGTTTTCGGTGGACGGGCAATAGCCCTATCCGAGAATTGGTGGGCCGGACAAGAGGCCGCGGCTGGGAGAAGGGCCGGAGAAAAGAGGGTCCCCCCAGCTTTGCGGCTTCGATAAGATTTCCTCTAGACACGGCGAAGAACATGATGCGCAAAAGCTTTGTCCGTGCTTGAGTATTTCCCCGCATGAGCGACAAATGCGTGGTGCGTGTACCGAAGGCATCGGGCATCAGGCGCTGGTTCAAAGACATTAGTCGAAAAAACAGCAAATCCATCAAAATCGGCACTGCCAATTCGACGACTTACCGGCGCTTCGACGACAACCCTTTTGAACCGGCACCGGTTTTCAATGACTTAGCGTTTGCGCCGCTGGCAGCCGCAACTGCGATAGAGGCTGTCCGTGAGTGCGTCTCGGATGTTGATCAGGAAGCGCAGGCCTTTGGGAGCAACCGCATACCGCCGACTCTTGCATGGCGAGGGCGCACACGCTAACACTGGGTCCTGTGTCGAAGGCGTCGCGCTCGATCTTGCCAGCAGTTCCCTATCGCAAGGCGTAGATATCGTAGCTGACCTTAAGGTGCTCCATATCGGCGCTGCCAACACCCACGCACTGTAACCGGTTGAGCCAAAGGTAGTCCGCGTGGCTGGTATGGTACCGCGGCACGATTCGCAGATCTGCTCGAGCCGGCAGGTTCCCCTGCAGAAAGAGGTTGTAGCCGTTCGGTCCGAGGTCCACGACTCCACCATACGTTGTATAAACCAGGGCTCCGTTGTCCAACTCCATCGTTGCGCGTACATCGAGCAGGCCCACACCGTCAGGACGGATTAGTAGCCAGTCACCGCCGACGGGCCGGATACGACCTTGCATCTTCGGACCAGAGACCTCGCCGGATGTGACGTAGAAGTTCACTCGAAGCCCCTCGGGGATCGGTCCGATCACTTCCGGCGGAGCAAGCACTGCCCAGTAAGAACAGATGTGTTCGAGCTGAACGTTTGGGAGGCGATTCACTGTAGCTGGAGTACTCATTCCTTCCTCCTCATCGGACAAAATGTTGGCAAAGAGTATCACAGTCACAATACCGCTGCCCGCGGCCCGCATTTGAGGCATTTTCGATCATCGGCCGCGCTGGAATATGATGCCGCGCTCTTCTTTCTCGAAAGCCACGCTCGAATTATTACTCAGCCCTCGGAGTTTCTGGGAGCAGCACCTCGCTCTCGGGGCCTGCTAGGCAGGATTAGTTGAGATTTAACAGAGAAGCAACGCCTGCGTATCAATCGGTGTCTAGCGTCTAGGACTTTCGCAATGAGCCTGTGGAGGTATGCATGAAGGCGAACAGTGTAGTACTGATTGGAGCCGCGGTGGCCGCAGCTCTAGTGCTGGCGTCGACACATAGACTAGCGGCTCAGACGAGTGCGGTGGGCTCGCAGAATATCAAGCATGTACTGCTGTTGAGCATTGACGGAATGCACGCGGTGGATTTCTACAACTGCGCGAATGGGATTGCGGGCGCCAACGACGGTAATCCGTACTGCCCGAACATGGCGGCCCTGAGCCAGACGGGTGTCAACTATGTGGCAGCCTCGTCGTCAAAGCCCTCGGACTCTTTTCCCGGGATCGCCGCGCTAGTCACCGGAGGCACGCCGAAATCGACTGGGCTCTACTACGACGTGGCGTACGACCGTTCGCTCGATGCGCCGGCGTCGACAACGGGGACCGGCTTGGCTGGGGGGCCGTGCGGGCCAGGGGTACCAACCGGAACAACAACCGACTACGACCAGGGAATTGACATTAACGATACCGTATTGAACGGCATCGGACCGAGTGCCCCGCTGACCGAAGGCGGCATCGCCTCACTCGACCCGAGGAAGCTGGTGCGAGACCCGGCCGCGGGTTGCGCGCCGGTGTATCCGTGGAACTTCGTCCGAACGAACACGATTTTCGGCGTGGTTCACAGCGCGGGCGGGTACACCGCGTGGATCGACAAGCACCCCTCGTATTCCATGGTCGGTGGGCCCGGCGGCAACGGCCTAAATGACTATTATTCGCCCGAAGTGAGCTCAAACGTGGTCGGTCTACCCGGTGTAACCACGCCAGAAGGCGTTTCCTGCGCGAAGGTCCGCGACAGGAACAGTACGTCCGGGTGGAATAACAGCTTCGCGAACATTCAATGCTACGACGCGCTCCGGTTGAACGCCTTGCTGAACCAGATTGCCGGCAAGACTCACAACGGCGCGCCTGCGGAAACGCCTGCGGTCTTCGGCATGAACTTTCAGTCCGTGTACACGGGCCAAATCCTGATCGAGCCGAACGTGGGTTCGGGCGGCTACCAGAACGCAGCGGCCTTGCCCAGCCCGATGCTGCTGAGCGAAATTAAGTACGTGGACACTTCGATCGGCGAAATCGTCAGTGCGCTCAAGGATGCGGGCATCTACGGCAGCACACTGATCATCATCACCGCGAAGCATGGCATGTCGCCTATCGATCCGCACTTGCTCGTAACCAACCCCTCCAATACCCCGGCCACGCTTCTGGCCACGTTCCTGGGCGACATTCCCTCCTCGGAATCGCCCCTGACCCCGAATGGCATTGGCGCTACCGAAGATGATGTCTCTGTCCTTTGGCTGAATCAGGGCGCCAGCGTCACCGCAGCTGTGGAGTTGCTCGAAAACGACGCCAGCTTGATCGGATTGGGAGAGATCTATTACGGGCCTACGCTTGCTCTGAACTATAACGTGGGCGGTCTCGGACCGGGGCAGGATCCGCGCTCGCCGGACATCATCGTGACTCCCAACGTCGGCATGACGTACGTTCCCGTCGGCTCGGCCCTGGGAGATCACGGCGGCTTCGGGCATGACGATACCAATGTCATGCTGCTGGTAACCAATCCAGGATTTACGGCACAGACAGTATCGGCCCCAACCGCCACCGCACAGGTAGCGCCGACGATCTTGAACGCGCTGGGGCTAGATCCGACGGCGCTAGACGCGGTGAAAGCAGAAGGCACGCCGGTGCTGCCCGAAGTTTGGGCACAGCTCGCGGAGTAGCCCTTAGCGGGAATGAAGGCCGCGGGCAGGTCCATTTGTCGCACGCATCTGGGCTCCCGGACTTCACCAACGGAGCTTCACCCCTACCCCCCGGAAGGCCAGCACTAGCTGGTTCTTCTGCCGCTTGTCGCTCATGAGTTGCGCCGCTTACTCGCCGCTCGTTATGCCTGCGAACACACGGCGATTGAAATTAATCCCAAAAGACGTGGCACCGCAAGGTTTGGTGTAATGCTATTCGGACCGGCCCAGCTAAATCTGTCGGCGTAACCCGAATCTTTTCGAAATCCTGCCGTTCGGGGTCGATAATGAACTCCCCGATGTCTGACGGCTGGATGATCGAATCTTCGGCTTCGTGGGGGTCATTTCGTGCCGGGTGATCCAATGATCGAAAATAGCTCAGCGGGTTCATGTACAGCAGGCCGCGAGCGGGTTGGTCCGCGAATATGCCGAAGCGGATAAAAGGCAGCGGAAACGGAAGCGAACAGAGCACTACCCTATCACATTTTCGAATCAGCCGAGCCGTCTGACCACTGCTGACGTCAGCCAACGCGCTCCCGCCGTCGAAGACTCCCTAGACTGATGAACTTGACCTTCCGCAGCATCTTCGTCTGTATGGTCTTTCCTGAGAACCCGATCTTCCGGTGAGTCCCTGGCCTGTGATGCACATAGAACCTGCCGAAGCCGTTTGACCTTCAGGGTGAATCCGTCAGTGCCCAAATGGTTGAGCAGTGTGGCTTCCAAGCTCCTGATCACCGCACTGACTACGTGCTCAGCCTCTTTCTTTGTCGCCAGGGACTACGCACGCCGAACTCTCTCGCACAACTCGTCTCGACCCTCTGGGCTTGCGCGCACGAGATTTCGTTCCTTTCGTTGGCAGTAGGATCATAGCTCTCGCGAGTTTGTCCCAATTTGTCCCAAAAAATCTTCGAAAGTAGGGGTTGAATTCTCCCTTCAAACGTGCAAAAAAGAGGCGCTCAAAATTCTAGCGACTCTGCCTGATTGTAGGTTGAACTCGCGAAAAGGGTAATGAAATCGCAGTTTTTTGGGCAAGATTCAACGGGCTGGAGCCTCGACTCCCGGTATCGCTACCAACGCTCCCTAAGTGATTCATTAGAGCGCGGTTGATAACCTGCTTTGGGTTTTGTCCCGAAAAAATCGAAAATTTGCCCTGAGCGGCGCACTTAGTTTGAGCCCGCCCTCCTCCAAGCATAGTAGGCATCGAGAACCTTCAACTCCTCCTGATGGGGTATGGGGGCCGGCCCCGGATTGACGCCGATTCGCATCACGAGCGGCGCGCCTTCGGTGAAAGCTGGCCAAACCGGCAGATCCGGGCCGTTCGGATCGCCCTTCGTCGCGAAGTTCACCCAGTAATCCTGCATCTCCTGCGAGATTGCTAGGTCGTCCGCCATGGGCGCGGGGCGGCCTGCGCCCCCAAGGTTGCCGAACACATAGGCGACCTCCTGGCCGTGGCCAGAGCCGTTGGGATCCCTAGCGGTGGGCCGGTCGAAGTAGTAGACGTAGGCGTTGTGCTTGCCGTAAGACGACTCGAGGCGCGCCCAGGTGTACTGGCCCCAGTCGAAGACGGTGTCGCTGCTAAGTTGCGTGGCGGATCGGGTGGCCTGCTCGTCTGTGGCATGCGGAAAAGCTGCGAGAATGGCGTCCGCCTCCTTCCCATAGCCGCGGCGAACCAGCGCTTCGAAGGCCGCCGGATCGGTTTTGCGAACGCCGAAGCCCGCCGCCTCATCAGAAACGTCGCCAACGAGGATGGGCGTGTCATTGAAGTGGCCGTCACGCCATCGCTCGTACTGGTCGCCAGTGATGACGTAGCCGTCCACCGGCGGCCAGAAGCGCGGCCCGCCC
>JASHRC010000006.1 GCA_030037525.1 Candidatus Acidiferrales bacterium
ATCGAGCAGTACAAGGCGCGGCTCGAAAACGCTTCCAACTCCTGGCTGCTGGCATCGGCGACCACTCTCGGTCAACACTCCCAGGCGGTGCTCGATACGCTGGCGAAGTCTGCGGCCAAACGCATGCGCGACGTGATTGCGGAAGCGCTGGCGGGCATGGGCGACACGCTCAAGGACCGCCTGGCCGGAATCTCCACGAGTTTCAGTTCCGAGGACGACGAAGAACCTACCCAGTAGCTTCGCGAGCCCTCTAGCTTCGCCTCGCTCGCCCGACCTCGGTATAATCGCCGCGTGGCCAATCAAGCCTATCTCAGCGTGATCGCGAAAGATTTCGCCGAGCCACGCATCCCAGAGCGCCTCGAGGCGTTCCTTCAAACGGTTCCCTTTTCTTCCTCGCGACCAGGTTTCACGCACCTGACGATCCGCGCAGTCGACGATTCGGAGGCACCGGTTCTGGAGCAGGATCTGCGCCCGGCGCCACTGGATGCAGCGGGAATCGCCGAGCTCGTGGCAAGCCAGCTTCACGGCGACTGCTCATATGAGACGACCTGTTTTTGGGACCTGGCGACGATCGAAGCAGGCTCCGGGCGGTCCCTGCGGCAGCCTCAAGCGCTCGGGATTGTCTGCCGCGGCGAGGACTACGAAAACGACTTGTGGCGTGAGCGGGGACACTTCGAGGCACAGCTCGGATTCGAGCACTTCTTTACCGGCCACGCGGGGCTTCTGGGCGCGCCGCCCGGCGCGAAAACGCTGGCCCAAAGCCCGGAGGAGGCTCGCTTCCTGGAAACGATGGCCTGGCCGGAGAATCTTGACCGGTACCAGGAGAAGACGCGGGAGAACATTCGCCAACTCTTGGACTGGGTCCGGCGGATCGAGAAGGCCGTTCCGGTCGAGCGGGCCTGGTTGTGGTCGGAAGGCGAAGAAAACTTTGAGGCACGCCTCGAGGAAATCATGGCAGCACGATAGCTTACAGCTCCCCTTTCGTCCGCCAAGGTGACAGGCTAAAATCGAAGGGCGGGTGGGTTGGAGGGTGCGCGCGGGATGGAAGTGGCCTGTCGACGCTCGAACAGTTCCGCAGCCGGAAGCAAGGCCCCCGCGTCTAATACTGCCCGATGAGCGCCATCTCCCAACCTGCCGCAACTCGATCCGCGCGCCAAGAAAGAAAACCTTCCGGCTGGCAACATCTCAAGCCCCTACTCCCCTACATCTCCCGCTACAGGGGAATGGTCGCCTTGGGCCTGGTGTTTAACGCGCTGATGGCCATCGTTGGTTCACTGCCCCAGTTGATTCAAGGCATTATCACCGACTTGCTGACCGGGCTCCCTCAGCCTCTGAGCACGCTCGGTGGCCAGGCCCGGAGAGCCATCTGGCCCCTGCTCCGATATTACGCACCGCTGAGCAGGCGGGCACTGGCGATTTACTGCCTGACGATCGTGGCTTTGATGATCCTGAAAGGGATTTTCTCCTTCTGGACGCGGTGGATCCTAATCGGTGTGTCGCGCGAAATCGAATTTGATATCCGCAACGATCTGCTGCACAAATTGGTCGAGCTCGATCCGGAGTTTTATGCCCGAAACCGCACGGGCGACCTAATGTCTCGGGCGACCAACGACTTGAACGCGGTCCGCATGGTGCTCGGCCCGGGCATCATGTACACGGCGACCACCATTGGGACGTCGATCGCGTCCCTGTTCTTCATGCTGAAGCTTTCATCCGGACTCACTGCCTGGGTGCTGCTGCCCGTGCCGTTCGTTGTGCTGGCCGTATACTACTTTGGCCGAATTATTCATCGGCTTTCCGAGCGCATTCAGGCGGCCTTGGGCGCACTTGCCACCCGCGCTCAGGAGAATCTGACCGGCATCCGTGTCATTCGCGCCTACGCTCAGGAGGAATCGGAAATCGCTCGCTTTGATCGAGCCAATCGCGATTACGTAGACCGTAACGTGCAGTGGATCAGCATGTGGAGTCTATTCTTCCCCGCACTCACCGCACTGATTGGCATCAGCATGGTCATTTTGCTGGGCAAGGGGGGCGCGGAAGTAATCGACAACAAGATCGGCCTTGGCACTCTTTGGTCCTTCTACGCCTATCTGGGAATTCTTACCTTTCCCATCATCGCTCTGGGGTGGGTGACCAATATCTTTCAACGTGGCGCGGCTTCCATGGGCCGGCTAAGCCACATCATGGACGCCGAGCCGCGCATCGTCGATCGGCCTCTGGTGGCTTCCCCCTGGCGGGAGAACGGAAATCGGCCGCGCCCGGAGGCGACGATCCGTGGCGATATTGAGTTCCGCCACCTGACCTTCGCCTATCCCACCGAGGGCGGCGCACCCGGGCCGCCGGTGCTAGAAAATATTCAATTGAAAATTCCCGCGGGCACTACGCTCGCCATCATTGGCCCGACCGGCAGCGGCAAGTCGACCCTGGCATCGTTAATTGCGCGGCTTTGGGACGCGCCCGAGGGCACCGTATGGCTCGACGGGCGCTCCCTACGCGACTACCCGCTCGATGAGCTGCGCCGGGCGATCGGATTCGTGCCGCAGGACACTTTCCTGTTCAGCGAGACGCTCGGCGAGAACATCGCCTTTGGCCTGGAGGAGTCGAACGAAGGGGTGATTTCCGCGGCGGCGGACGTCGCCTGTCTGGCCGGCGACATCTCCGGTTTTCCGCTGCGTTACGCCACCATGGTCGGAGAGCGCGGCATAACCCTATCGGGAGGCCAAAAGCAGCGGACCTCGTTGGCCCGCGCGATCGCCCGCCAGCCCCGCGTGCTCGTTCTCGACGACTGCCTTTCCAGCGTCGATACCGAGACGGAGGAAAATATCCTGCGCAGCCTCAGACGCCTGATCCGGGGACGCACCACGATTCTGGTGGCGCATCGCATCTCCACGGTGAAGGACGCTGATCAAATTATTGTGCTGCGCGGCGGTCGGATCATTGAACGCGGCACGCACGAGGAACTGCTGGCGCTGGGCGGTTACTACGCCGACCTGTATCAAAAACAATTGCTGGAAGAAGAACTCGCACGCGAATGAGTGATTTCCGGGAAGAAGAAAAGTTAGGAAAGCTCTACGACACGCGGCTGACGCACCGGCTCTCGAAATATCTGCGCCCCTACCGCTGGCCCGTCACCGTTGCGGTCGCCATGAGCCTGGCGGTAGCGAGCATGGATATTCTGGCGCCCTACCTGTTTGGCCGCGGCGTGGACCGCTATGCCGTTCCCGGCATGCGCGGCGAGATCGCGCGCCACGCCGCCGTGGGGGGGCTTACAGCGATCGCGTTCATCTATCTCGGCTCCATCTTGGCGAGTTTCGCTCTGCAGTATCTGCAGATGCGCATCATGCAATGGGTCGGGCAGCAAACCATGTACGACTTGCGCAAAGAAATCTTCGAGCATCTGCAACGTCTGCCCATGAGTTTTTTCGACCGCAGCCCGGTGGGTCGCCTGGTGACACGCTGTACGACCGATGTCGACGCCCTGAACGATCTGTTCGCGACGGGCGTGGCCGCCATGCTCAACGATTTTGTCTTTATCTTCGGACTGGCCGTCGTGCTGATTGCATGGCGGCCGTTTCTTGGGCTGGTGACCCTCTCCCCTCTGCCGCTCATGATTCTGGTCACCTATTTTTTCCGCAATCATGTGCGCGATGCCAACCGGCGCATCCGCACCGCCATCGCGCGGATCAACGGCTTTTTGCAGGAACATATCAGCGGAATGTCCGTCGTCCAGCTTTTCAACCGCGAGCGCAAGGCGCGGGCGCAGTTCGCCGAGCTCAACCGCATCCACATGGAAGCCTACAAGGATGCCATCGACGCCTTCGCCTATTTCTATCCGGCGGTGGACCTTCTGAGTATGTCCGGGGTGGCGTTGCTCTATTGGGCCGGCGGCTTGCGGGTGATCGCGCAGTCGACGCTTACGATCGGCATGTTGATCTCGTTCATTCAATGGGCTGTCCGTTTCTTCCGCCCGATTCAGGATTTGAGCGACAAGTTCAACATTCTTCAGCAAGCCATGGCGGCCTCCGAGCGTATCTTCACACTGCTGGACCAGCCGATCACCATCACCTCGGCCCCCGTCACCCGCTCGCTTCGGGGGCCTTCAGGCGAAATCGAGTTTCGCAACGTCTGGTTCGCCTACCATGGAGGAGCCAATCCCAAGGAAGAAGACTGGGTCCTGCGCGACGTCTCCTTTCATGTCAAGCCGGGCCAGACGCTCGCCATTGTCGGTCACACCGGCGCCGGCAAGACGACCCTCATCCAGCTCCTGTTGCGCTTCTATGATATCCAGCGCGGCGAGATTCTGATCGACGGCCTGGACATCCGCGAAATGGACTTGCAGGACCTCCGACGGCTGTTCGGAATCGTGCTGCAGGACTCCTTCCTGTTCACCGGAACGCTCGAGGAAAACGTCCGATTGGGAACCGACTCGATTGACCGCCAAGCAACCGAACGCGCTTTGCGCGAGGTCGGGCTGGGTGCCTTCCTCGAGTCGCTCGAGAAAGGAATCGACACCCCGGTGACCGAGCGCGGTGGCACCCTGTCGGTTGGCCAGCGGCAGCTGGTCAGCTTCGCGCGCGCGTTGGCGCACGATCCGAAATTTCTGATCCTGGACGAAGCGACTTCGAGCGTGGACACCAAGACCGAACTGATGATTCGCGAGGCTCTCGATCGTCTCTTGAGCGGGCGCACCGCCATGGTGATCGCGCATCGGTTGAGCACCATCCAACACGCCCACCGCATCCTGGTGTTTCATAAAGGTCGCCTGCGCGAACAAGGCTCTCACCAGGAACTGCTCGCCCTTCGCGGCATCTACTATCGGCTCTACCAGCTTCAGTACAAAGAACAGGAACTGGTCCTGCCGGTTCCCGGATTCTCCCAACCCCTGCCTGCCGATGACTGACGCGCGGCGCGGCGCGAAAGCGCAAAATCACGGACCGCTCCAATGGCCCAGCCGGAAATATTGATCTCCGCCGGAGAAGCCTCAAGCGACATGTACGCCGCTCGGCTGGCACGGGCTCTTGCCGAGCGAACCGGCGCCCGGCTTTTCGGGATGGGCGGCCAGCGTATGGCCGAGGCCGGCGTGGAACTGGTCGCGGATTATCACCAGGTCGCTGTCGTCGGCATTGCCGAAGTGCTCGAGCGGATCCCCACCGTGGTGAGGGTCCAGCGGCTGCTGGCGCGAGAAGCGGTGCGTCGGGCTGCCTCGCTGGCAATCCTGGTTGATTCACCGGGGACGCATCTAGGTGTCGCGCGCCGGCTAAAAAACAACGCCATTCCGGTCGGCTACTTTATCGGCCCGCAGGTGTGGGCCTGGCGCGCGGGCCGGGTTCGGGTCGTAAAGCGGCTGGTCGACCGCATGGTAGTGATCTTTCCGTTCGAGGAGAAGATTTACCGCGAGGCGGGCGTGCCCGTGGATTTTGTGGGGCACCCCCTGGTGGACGTGGTCCGGCCCACCATGACACGCGAGGAATTTCTAGCCGCGCACGGGCTGGACCCCCAAAGCCTCCTGGTGGCCCTGCTCCCCGGCAGCCGCCCGAAGGAAATCGAGCGGCATTATCCCTTGGTGCTCGATGCCTCGGAACTTCTTGCCGGCGAGCGGATGGAGTTCCTACATGTCGCGGCGCCCGGCCTGGGTGCGAAACACTTCGCCGCCTGGGGCGACCGTCCTGGCGCGAGAATTCGACGGATCGAAGGCGGGACCTACGATGCCCTCGCCTGGGCGGATTGCGCGATCATCGCAAGCGGAACGGCCACGATCGAAGCTGCGCTGCTCGGCACGCCCATGGTCGTGATCTACCGCCTGGCGCCTCTGACCGCGGCCATTCTCCGCCGAATGGTGCGCGCCCCCTTCATCAGCATGGTGAATCTCATCGCCGGCCGCCGCGTTGTGCCCGAGCTGATTCAGCACGACCTTACGGCAGAAGCGGTCGCTCGCGAGGTCCGTTATCTGTTGGAATCGGCCGAAGGGCGCGACCAGATGAAGCGAGGCCTCGCCGAGGTTCGCGCCAAACTCGGCTCGGCGGGGGCGATCGAACGTGCTGCAGACATCTTTGCCCGCATGCTCTGATCGCCGGACGCCGGGCAACTGCCCGTGCCGATCTGGTATCCTAGATAAACGACCGTGACCGGCCATTGCGGTAAGAGGAACTGCTTGCCTAAGCTGTCCTTCCTTGTGGTGATTTCTTGTGCGCTCGGGGGTGTGAGCCTCGCCCAGACTCCCCACCAATATCCCTTTCGCGCGACCCACTACGATGTCGAAGTCATCGTGCGGCCCGAGGATCAGACGATTCAGGCTCAGGCCAAAGTCGATTTCGTCGCCGAGCAGGTCTCCAAAACTGTCTTGGTTGAGTTGCACCCCGATCTGCACGTCACTCGCGTGGAATCATTCGATGGACACGACCTGGCGTTTGAGCGCGACAACAATTTGCCCCTCTTGCTGACGGTCGCTCTTCCGGGCACGGCGACACCCGGAAAAGTTGTTACGATCTCTTTCGAATACAACGGCCCGGTTTCGAGCGAGCAAGACAGTCCCACCAGGGGCTTGCGTTTTGCATCGATCGACAAGAGCTCCGCCTATCTGCTATTGCCCGCAAGGTGGTTTCCGCTGACCGACTACCCCTCAAATCGCTATAGCGGCACCTTCAACATCATCGTGCCCAGCGGTTTTGTGGTCGCCGGCACGGGCAAGGCGGATCCTCCCCAGAACCGTCCCGGAATTGGCGGTTCCAGCGCCGAGACCTCCTATGTGTTCCACTCTACCGACCCTGCGCCGGTCGGCTCGTTTGTCGCAGGGCCTTTACAACTCACCCGGGCTCCTACGGAAGGCTACCAATTCTCGTTTTACACCTCGCCTGCCGAAGCCTCGACCGTGACCTCGTATGCGAGTGCACTCGGACAGATCCTGAGTTATCTCACCGACACGTTCGGTCCGCTGGGCAACTTCGAACCCGCGCTTACGGTGGCCGAGATGCCAGATGGCTCGCTAGCGGGCTTCTCCGCCCCGGGCCTGCTGCTCTTGAGCTCCCGCCAGTGGACCCGTAAAGCGAACGACCGCATGCTGACCAATCTCGCGGCTGCCGACTGGTGGGGCAACAGTGTGCTACCTGCAACCGGCGACGATGTGTGGGTTACCGACGGTCTGGCCCGCTACGCCGAAGCGATGTACGCGGAGCAATCCGGAGGGGTGGCCAGCCTCAATCGGGCGCTCGAAGATTTCGCCGTCGGCGCACTGATGTTCGAGCAGGCCACTCCCATCGCGCAAGCCGATCGCTTGGACGCGTACTCGGACCAATATCGCTCGATTGTGGACGACAAAGGCGCCATGGTTTTTCACATGCTGCGCGCGGAATTGGGAGACGACGCGTTTAATGCCTTGCTGAAGCAGTTCTATCACGAGCACGCCGGACGGACAGCGTCGATCGACTCGTTCGAAAAACTCGCGGCCACGAAAGTTCACCCGCCCAAATCAGGCGACCCGCCTGTCAACCTCGCCTCCTTCTTCGCACAGTGGATCAACTCTACGGGCGTCCCTGAATTCTCGATGGACTACACCACCTATCGCACTCCCAAGGGTTTCCAGGTCGTGGG
>JASHRC010000076.1 GCA_030037525.1 Candidatus Acidiferrales bacterium
TAAAGGCAGTTCTCAGTCGTCAGTTTTCAGTCGTCAGTAATAAGACCCAGACCAGGTTCTGAGAACTGAAAACTGATTACTGAGAACTGCTAAGAAGCCCAAAGGCTTTTCCGTGCTGAATCTACCAATCTTGCGATGGGGGTGCCCGTACTCGAGCCTCGAACAGGATGCCGTCGTACATTTCCTGACGGGCGAAACGCTGGCCCGGGTGAGCCGAGCCAATACCGGCCTGATCGGCCGCGATATGCGCCAAGCCGGGAGGGCTCGCCAGCTCCTTACGGAGATTCCGATCCCACAGTTGATCGCCATGGTGAAAGTAGCGGCGGATCTCTACCTGAACGGCACGCTTGCTATGGGCGACGGCGAGCAGCCGCCGGAGGACTTCGCCCGCCAGCAGTCGGCCTCCACGGGCCTGCCCGAACATATGTGCCGGGCCAACATGAAGAAGAATTACTTCGTGTTGTCGAATATGGGTCAGATTCTGGAGGCGCTGACGCGCGGGCTCGATCTGGAGATTCTCACGCGAGGTTTTGGCATGGAGCATCGCGGCCTGATGGTCAGCTATCAGACGCAAGCTCCTGTGTTGGGTCTGGTTCTGCCCTCCAACTCCCCTGGCGTGCACACACTGTGGCTGCCCGTGATCCCCATGCAGGTGGGCTTGGTGCTGAAGCCGGGCCCGCAGGAGCCCTGGACACCCTACCGTATGGCGGCGGCCTTCTTCAAGGCTGGGGTGCCAAAAGAGGCGATCTCCATTTATCCCGGACTCGGTGACGTCGGCGCGGAGGTTGTCCGGCACACCAATCGCAGCATGATTTTCGGGGGCACCGCTACCGTCGAAAGCTATAAAGGCGACCCGCGCGTGCAGGTTCACGGGCCCGGGTTCAGCAAGATTCTGCTCGGCGATGACGTGGTGGACCAGTGGGAGAAGTACCTCGACGTGATGGTCGAAAGCGTGTTTACCAACAGCGGACGCGGCTGTATCAACTGTTCCGGAATCTGGGCCTCCCGCCACACCCACGAAATCGCCTCCGCACTGGCCGATCGCCTGGGACCGGTTGAACCCAAGCCGCCGGAAGACCCCGAGTCCAGCCTCGCCGCCTTCACGGTGCCCGGTGCGGCACGGGCGATTTGGGCCCAGATTGAGTCCCGACTCGCCGAGCCGGGCGCCGAGGACATGACGGCCCGATTCGGCCCGCGCCTGGTGGAAAAAGAACACTGCGGGTACGTGCGTCCGACGGTGATTCATTGCGACTCACCGGGGCCCGAGCTGGCCAATACCGAATACATGTTCCCCTTCGTAAGCGTTGTCCGCTGCCCCCAGGAACAGATGCTCGCGAAGATTGGATCGACCCTGGTTTGCAGCGCCATCACCCGCGACAAGGAGTGGCAGCGCAAGCTGATCGACGCACCCCAGATCGACCGCTTGAACATCGGCGCGATCCCGACCGTCAAGCTCGATTGGCTACAGCCGCACGAAGGCAATATTGTCGAGTTTTTATTTCGCCCGCGCGCATTTCAGGCTGCGCCAGAGGCAGTAGCGGTCTGACGAGAGACTCTTTGCACCCTATAGTACCTGGGCATGACAGAATTACTTAGATGACTGACCAAGTGATCGAGACAGCTCCGATTGTCGAGTCGGTGAGTAAAACCAGGGAAATCCGTCGGGCCTACGATCTTTGGAGCTATATCTACGGTGAAGTCGCGGCCCCATTAGAACATGGCCCTCGCAAGCTGGCTCTGGAGCGGGCGAGCATTCGACCCTATGAGAAGGTGCTGGAGGTTGGCATAGGTCCTGGGCAAATTCTGGTGGAGATCCTCAAGCGCGTCGATCGAACAAACCGGGTTTACGGTGTGGATCTCTCCTGGAAGATGCTTGTGAAATCTCAGCAGTGCATTCATCGCGCAGGCTATAGCAACGCCAGCCTGCTCGAAGCCGACGCCCGGCGGTTGCCCTTTGCCGATCAAGTCTTCGACGTGGTGTACAGTAGCTATGTGCTCGATATTCTGTCGGTTGAGGACATCCTCATTGCCTTGAAAGAGTTCCGCCGGGTGCTCAAGGTGAATGGACGTGCGGTGCTGGTGAATCTCAGTAAGCAGAACCCGCAGAGGCATATGTTCGTGGAATACCTCTACCGATGGATGCCGGCTTCCTGGGTGCCGTACATTCTCGGCGGTTGTCGTCCCGTCTTTTTGAAGGGTCTTTCCCGCGAAGCCGGATTCTCGGGCGTGGAGCGCGAGTTCATGGGCGGTCTGATGTCTTCCGAGATCGTCATCGCTCGTGCGTCGTCAAGGTGAATGTATGAACAAGCTCCGACTCATCGTTTTCCTAGTTCCTTGTGCACTTTTCCTCTCCGCTTGGCCGGCGCAGGCTCAGTCCATCCGCGGCTCGATCCAGGGCCGGGTTACGGACGCGACGAATAAGCCCCTCGCCAACGCGGAAGTGCGAATAGTGGAAGAGGAGACAAGCTGGAATCGCAATGCGAAGACCGGCGCGAACGGCGAGTTCATGGTCACGATGCTGCCTCCCGGCACGTACCGGGTGGAAGCAAGCGTTGCGGGATACCGGAAGTCCTCGCGAACCGTTATGCTGCTGGTCGATCAAGAGGTTGATATACGGATTCCCCTGCTGCCGGAGAAATCCGTCGAGCGCGTCGAAGTCACCAGCGCGGCGGGCCTGCTGAAGACCGACTCCGCGACGCTCAACACGGTCATTCAGAATCGTGAGATCCTCGACCTGCCGCTCGATGGCCGCAACTTTTATGAGCTGGCGTTGCTGGCGCCCGGTTCGGCGTCCGCCGCACAAGGCTCGGCCGGTTCGGATCGCGGCGATTTTGCTTTCAATATCGATGGCGCCCGCGAAGATGCCAACAATTACCTGCTGGACGGTGTTTTCAATGGCGACCCGAAACTGAACGGCTTCTCGGTCACGCCTCCGGTGGACGCGGTGCGGGAATTCGAGGTGATCTCCAATGGCTCGGACGCCTCCTTCGGACGCAATGCCGGCGGGCAGGTCAACGTCATTCTCAAGTCGGGCACCAATGCGGTTCACGGCACGGCGTACGAGTTCCTGCGCAACTCCGTGCTGGACGGCGCGAATTACTTCGCCCTGCCGAACCAGCCCGCCCCGGCGGACATCCGCAATCAATTCGGAGGCTCCATCGGCGGCCCCATCGTCAAGAACCGCGCGTTTTACTTTGTGGATTATGAAGGCTGGCGAATCCGCGAGGGGATTCCCCTCACCTCGAATGTCCCGACGGCGCTCGAGCGCGTGGGCAATTTTTCGCAGAGCAGCCTGGTGCCCATCAACGTTCTCACGGGCGCGCCTTTCCCCGGTGACGTGATCCCCTCCTACGATCTGGACCCCATCGGACTCGCCATCGCGGGTCTCTATCCGCTGCCGAATCAGTCGACGCCCGGAGCCGACTTTGTGGGATCGCCTGTCCAGAGGGATGACAACGATCATTTCGACGTCCGCCTGGACCACAACCTGCGTCCGTCATCCGAGATCTCTTTCCATTACAGCTTGGGAGACCGCCGCTATTACGAGCCCTTCGGCACGCCGGGATCTTCGGCCACGGTTCCCGGCTACGGCAACAACGTCCCCGCGGTCACGCAAAATGCCATGCTGAGCGAAACGCATACCTTCACTCCAAACTTTCTCAATGAAGTCCGCCTGGGCTTTGACCGGGTCAGCCTGGCCGTGAATCAGCAGAATCAGGACAACAATCTCAACGCGGAGGTGGGCCTGCCTACCGTTTCGGCGAACCCCCGCGATTTCGGCCTGACACAGATCATCGTGAACGGCTTCGCCACGCTGGGGGATGAGATTGACAACCCGCAGCGCGACGCCGCCAACATCTATGAAGCAATAGACACCGCAAGCTGGACGCGCGGCCGCCATCTGGTCAATTTCGGCGGCGATGCACGCATCCTTCAGCAGAATTCGTTTGCGGACGTGGAATCCCGCGGGCTGATTGAGTTCACCGGCTATACCGGCAACGCTTTGGCCGAACTGCTCCAGGACGCGCTCAGTTACTCCGTCGATGCACAAATGAACAATCCGGCGCACGTGCGCACCCAAAGCTACGATTTCTTTGCCCAGGATCGATTTCAGGTGCGGCCGAATCTTACGCTGCTGCTGGGGCTTCGCTATGAGTACAATTCGCCCGCCGTTGACGCACATAACCACGCCAGCCTGTATGACCCTGCTACGGAATCGATCGTACTCGTTGGCCAGAACGGTGTTCCGCGCGCGGGATACTTTCCGGATCGCACCAACTTCGCTCCGCGCGTGGGCATCGCCTGGTCGCCGGATGCCGCGCGCCAGTGGGCGGTCCGCACCGGGTACGGAATCTACTACGATCAGTCGGCGCTTTCTCCCAGCGAGGGACTCTTTTACAGCCCACCATACTTCAACGCGGAGACCTTTATACCCTCCGCGCAACTTCCGGTAGTGCTCGAAGATCCCTTTCCGTCAAACTACCCGGCGATTATTCCCAACTCGGCATTCACGTTTCAGCGGAACCTGCGCACGCCTTACGGTCAGCAATGGAATTTCAGCGTAGGGCGAAAACTGGGCCGGTCAAGTGTCGCCGAGCTGGCTTATGTGGGAACGAAAGGTACGAAGTTGATTGACAACCGCGACATCAATCAGGCCAATCCCAGCGCCCAGGCTTACAATCCGCGGCCGGTCCCGGAGTTTGCCGATATTGACGCTTATGAATCGCGCGGGAGTTCGAACTACAACGCTTTGCAGGCGAAGTTTACCCAACGCCTGCATGCGGGCCTGTCAGCGCTGGCCAGTTACACTTGGTCAAAGTCCATTGATGATGCCTCGGGCTTCTTCTCGAGCGCCGGCGACCCGAATTTTCCCCAGAACAGCAACAATCCGGGCGCCGAGCGCGGCCTCTCCAATTTTGATATTCGTGACCGCTTCACCCTCGCCTACGTTTACGATTTGCCCCAGTCATCAAAGAGTATTTTCCTGCGCGGCTGGCAGACCAACGGCGTCTGGACATTCCAGACTGGCCAGCCCTTTACCGTAACGCTCCAGCCGGGCGTGGACAACAGCAACACGGGGATCCCGAGCATTGGTTTCGGCGTTGTGGATCGCCCCAACCTCCTCGGGGATCCGCATCTTTCCAATCCCAGTGTGGCCTCGTGGTTCAACACCGGTGATTTCGTGACCCCGCCCTACGGTAGTTTCGGAAACGCCGGACGCAACATCCTCGAGGGTCCCGGCTACGCGTCCGTCGACGTTTCGGCAATTAAAGATACCCCCATCCGCGAGCGCTTTACGCTTCAGCTCCGCGCGGAAATCTTCAATCTGCTGAATCGCGCCAATTTCAATCTTCCAGACGGTTTCCTGGGTGACCCCAGTTTCGGCCGCATTCTTTCGGCGGGCACTCCGAGGAGAGTCCAGTTTGGCTTGAAACTTCTCTTCTGAAGGCTCACTGCACTGCGTTCATGCGATGTGTGGGGACTGGCCTGCCGGGGCGGAAGTGCTCAACGTACACTACATGGGCCTTTGCTCCGGCCGCTGCGGCGCTGGCCACCAGGCCACTCTCCACGGCGTCGCGGAGGGTTTCGGGACGGCCTTCGGCACGTAGGTTGACGACCAGTTCGCCGGCAGATAACCCATGTTCCAGGGCTTGCGGCAACTCCGGCTCGACGGCCGTGCTCACGAGATTCAGCGTCCCTACTTGGTCCACCTTTGGATCCGCGGTGAGTGTCAT
>JASHRC010000077.1 GCA_030037525.1 Candidatus Acidiferrales bacterium
ACAGCCGGACGGCGAGTTCACGCCGCCGGCCGATGCTGCGCGTTAAAAGCATTCCGGCGACGTTCGCGCAGACGATCAGCAAGATGAATCCGACAACGCTCTGCAAGATCAGTAGCACAGATCGCGAGTCGGAGGTCAGGTGGTCGCGCAAGCTCAGGACCGCGACGGTCCAATCGCGATCCATCGGGTACTCTCGGCCCAAACGGTCGGCAATCAAATTCATTTCAGCGCGTGCCGCTTCAAGATCCACGCCCGCGCGCAGCCGCGCGTAGCAATCAAAGCTGTGGGACCCGATGGAGTCCGGCTTTTGGCGGTTAATCGGCATGGGCAGGTAAAGATCCGGTTCGAGCATTCCTACTCGAAAGCCAGCCGGCATCACGCCGACCACGGTATTAGCCTCGCCAAACAGGAACATCTGCTTGCCGAGGATGTGGGGGTCGGAAGCAAATCGTTGCTGCCAAAGGGCATGGCTGATGATCACGACGTGACCGGCAGCCACGGGGGGATCGCCAGTGGCGACCGTTTCACTATCCGTGAACCCGCGACCCATCGCAGGGCCCACACCGAAAACGCGAAAAAGGTCGGCCGTCGTCCACAACGCAGACAGCTGTTCGGCACCTTCCGGCCCCATCGTGTTCGCCGGAATACCCTGTACGAGGGCCAACGCCTCAAACGATTGCGACCGCGCTTGCCACTCGAGGAAGTCCAAAGGATGGACGTGCACCAAAAAGTCCGGGCGATGGGGCGGACGCTCGGCAATAAATACAATTCTGCCGGACTCGGGGTAAGGAAGAGGTTTGAGCAGCGAGGCGTCAATGAACGTGAAGATGGCAGTGTTAGCCCCGATACCGAGTGCCAGCGTCAGGACGGCGACCGCAGTAAAGCCGGGATTCTTAACCAGGATCCGTCCGGCGTAGCGACCATCGTGCCAGAAATTCTCCAACCAGTTCCATCCCCACATATCGCGGCTCTCCTCTCGTAGAACGAGTTCGTTGCCGAAACGTCTCCGCGCGGCGTAGCGGGCTTCCTCCGCCGAAGCGCCATGCTCGATCTCTTCCCGCTCGCGCAATTCGCGGTGCAGGCTCATTTCCTCGTCGAGGTCAGCATCGAAGCGATTGCGCCGAAGCAGCATCAGGAGCCGTCGGCTGATTTCCTCAAACATGTTTCACCGTAAGAGCCCGCGTTCTCGTTGTAGAGGCCGCCCTGGTGGCCGCCGGGCGCCCATCAGGGTGCCCCAAAAGTTAGACTGTTTCGTCTAGCCACTAGCCACTAAGCACCGGCCACTGCCCTACTCATACCGCAGCGCCTCCGTTGGCTCGACGCTTGAGGCACGCCGTGCCGGCACGCACGCCGCGACAGTCGCCACCGCAAATAGCAGGCTCGAGACCAGGATCGCATTTACGGCGTTCGTGGGTTTAAGGCCAAACAGCATCTTTGAAACTAAGGTCGAGAGGGCAAACGAAATCGGGAGTCCGAGTAGGACTCCGGCAGCGACCAGAGTGAGCGCCCCGCGCAACACCATCCACAAAACCTGGACGCGATTCGCCCCCAGAGCCATCCGGACTCCGATTTCATGGGTTCGCCGGGCTACCGTATAAGCGACTAATCCATAAAGACCCACGGCGGCCAAGGCGAGAGAAATTGCTCCAAAAAGGCTCGCCAGCGTGGCTACCAATTTCTCCCGCACCAGTGTCCTTTCGACCTGCTCACCGAATGGTAGGATTGTAACCGCCGTGTCGGATAGACGCTGGTGTATCGACTGCCGCGCCGAGCTAGCTGTGGCGAGGAGAGAACCGCGCACCCGTAATTCGATCGTTGCAAACCCGGCAGCTTTGACTTTTTGAAAGTAAGACGCATAGACGAAAGGCGGGGCTGGCTCTCTAAGATCAAAGGAAACGGTGTCTCCGACCACCCCGATCACTTCCATATTCTGCGAATCGGGAGAATCCTGCACCGAGATATGAACTCCCAGCGGATTCCGCCCTTGCAGATACTGTCTGACAAATGCCTCGTTGACGATGGCGACCGGCGGTGCACCGGCGTCATCCCGCAGGGTGAAGTCCCGTCCCAGCGACAGCGGCGTGCGCAGTGTCGCAAAGTAACCGGGAGCCACCGTATTGAAGTGTGCGCTTAGCCCTCCTCCGGATCGCGGCGCCTGTCCCTCCGGGAGTATCGATTCCGACCAGATACCGCCGCTCAGGGGCGTGTTCGCGGAAAGGCTAGCCGATGTGACACCCGGCAACCCGCTCACCCGCTCTAACAGGTCGCGGTAGAGGTTCAACAGTCTCGCACCCTGGTAACCGGCGTGGCGGGCATCCAAATTGACAAGCAGGACGCCGCCGCTTTGAAAACCCGTATCGAGGCTGCGAAGATTTTCCAAGGTTCGCACAAATAGCCCTGCTGCCATCAGCAGCAGCAACGAAAGGCTGACCTGCGCAATCACCAGAGAAGAGGTCAACCATCCATGCCGACTCGACGGATTCTGCATGCCGCCTTTCAGGGCGGATCCGGGTTGCAGGGCGGTTGTTCGCAAAGCCGGCAGCAAGCCAGATAACACACCCGTGAGAAGCGCGACCGTGATGGTAAAGCCGAGAATGCGGGCGTCGGGGTGCAAGTCGAGTACGAGGGGGCCTGTAGCGCCTGTGGCGAAAACATTGAGCAATACTCGATCCCCGGCGTACGCGAGGAAAACTCCGAAGGCAGCGCCGAGAAGTGAGAGCATCACGCCCTCTGTGAGTAACTGCCGAAGGAGCCGTGCCCGGCCGGCACCAATTGCGGATCGCAGTGCGATCTCACGGGCGCGCGCCGTTCCGCGGCTCAAGAGCAGGTTCGCTACGTTGGCGCACGCCACCAAAAGGAGGAGCGCCACGGCCGCCATCAACAAAAGGAGCGGCTCAGCGAATGTCTGCCGCAAATAGGTCCAACCGGTCCCTCCCCGTTCTAAGTCAAGGCTGGACTTCAGCAATACCGCGCGGCGCTCAGGAATTCGGATCGGACCGGCGATGTCCTGAGTGATCGATGGCCAAATGGCGAGCAACTGGGCTTTAGCTTGGGCCGTGGATACGCCGGGCAAGGACCGAGCCAAGACACGAAGCCATTGCGAATTTACAGTCAGCATGTTGCGCTCAGGAAAAACCATTGAGGCGGCAGCCAAGGGCAGTGTAATATCGGCCGCCTGACCGACGTTCGCTCCAGTGAACCCTTTCGCGCTGACGCCAGCGATGGCTATGGGCGTTCCCTCGATAAGTAAAGTCTTTCCCAGAACTCCAGGATCGCGGCCAAATTTCCGCTCCCAGTAGCGATAGCTGATGACCGCGACAGGGGTCGCGCCAGGGATATCGTCCGCCG
>JASHRC010000078.1 GCA_030037525.1 Candidatus Acidiferrales bacterium
AAACTTGCATTCGCCGCGACCATTGGCCGCCCGGTCTGTGCCGAGCTTCCCGACCTCTCTTCAAACTGTTGCTCCGCGGGGTAAACATCGAGACAACACTTCGGCCCTCAAGTGCGTCTACGGGAAAAGGCGAAGATCGGTCAAAATCAGTACATTCTGTTTTACCTCCAAGAGGAGGGCCAGCCATGGTGGCTCGCCTTTGCATCCCGAATCGACTGGGAACCTCCTTTGCCGTCTGTCTTCTGCTTCTACTCTTGGTCGGGTCACCGCCATCATTCGCCCATGACGAGTGGTATCGCGGCTTAGACTTGGAACCTGCCCTAGCTGACTCAAGTCTTGTGCTTGTCGGGCGGGTTACCGGAGTAAGCGAAACCAAGTTTGGCGTAGGAGGCAAGGGCGAGCGCTCTCTACTGCAATACAAGTTTGAACCAGTCTTGGTACTCAAAGGGGTGTTCTCGCGCGAATCGCTGTTGCTCACCAGCGACGACCTCGGCACGCAACAATTCACCGACGCTCAACCCATCGAGCCCGGGCAATTGCGCTTGCTCGTCCTAGGGCGTTCGTTCGAGGGATTCGCGATTCATCGAGAGGCACCCAGTCTTGAACAAGCGATACCTCCACTCCGTGATCCCAACGACGAGTTGCTCGCGACCGTCAAGGTCCTCCTCGCGATTAATCACAGTTCCGATCGTGCGAAGAAGGTGGCGTTGCTTCTCGGCGGTCTCCGAGAACAAGTAGGTGCTTCCACCATTCCGCTGCTCATCGCTGTAGAACGCCGCTCGCTTCTTGCCGCGCAAACCCCAGGAGCAGTGGAGAGCATTGCTAGGCACTTGAGCGATTCTTCGCCCGCCGTGCGCGAGCAAGCGGCAAAAACTCTCCACTCTTTGCTCGAAGCGGACTACTTGGACCAGCCCAAGTTCCGTAAATCTGCCGTGGACGCGCTTGCGGAGTCGCTTGCAAGGCCGAACTCGAGTTTCGCTCCTCGCGTCGCGGCGTTCGAAGCGCTCGGAGCCGCGGGGTCTGAGGCCTTGGAGAACAATACAGTGAAAGCCGAGCTTCAACTTGATCCGCCCACCACTTTCGCGGAGCAAGGCGCGCGGCTTCACACGATGGGTGATCTCAAGGTGCCAGGCCAATCAGCCGCGGTGTTGACTCTCCTTAAGCAGATGCCGTTGGATGCCCCGTCCGAAATTCAGTATGGAGCCGCGTGGGCCGCGGCGCGGTTGGATCCCTCACAGGGCGTCAAGGAAGTGACGCTCAGGATCCAAAGCAAGTACGACGCAGGGCTCCCTGTCGTAACCGAGATAAGCTTGCTTGGCGACCTACCACCTGCCGAAGCCGTTCCTGCACTCCTCGACGTTGCGAGACTCACTTTAAACCACGGCGAGCGCCAGGTGTTCGCTTCGGCTTGTAAGAAGGTCGCTGACGCGCGGCTCGTGGCGGCACTCGCCGCCATGCTCGTCCCGGCTCAGCAGGACATTTGGTGGTATGCAGTTGATGCGCTTATAAGAATCGATACTGACGATGCAGCAAAAACGCTTCAACCCCATCTCCTCGAGGAGACTAACCTGCAGCGCAAAATTGAGATCGCGGAGTTTCTGGGCCGCCACGGAATTCGAGATGGCTATCCCTACGCGATCGAGCATATGTCCGAGCCCTATCTCCGCGAGCAGGCCATTTCGGCATTGGCTGCGATTCCCGAGCCTCGCGCCGTGGGCGAACTTCGCAAAATTCTTGAGACGAGCAACGATGTTGCCTGGAACAGCGCGGCGGTGCGCGCTCTGGGCGCGCTCGGGGCCTCCGATCTTGCGCCCCAGTTCCTGGAAATGGCCCAAGACACGGGAAATCCACTCGGCCCTTCCGCGCTCATCGCCCTCGGCGACCTTCACGAAGCCAAGGCCCTCGAGATTGCGCGAGCCGGCTTAGCTTCACGAAACACGGAGAGATTGGCGGCTAGCGCTCGCGCCGCAGGCAACCTCCTTGCGTTACCCGGCGTAAGTGCTGATGACGTACGCGATCGTCTGGCCGAACTGCTCGCGGATCACAGTGCTTGGCAGCCAGCGCGTCTCGCGGCACTCAATTCGCTCCTGGCCTTGAATGACCCGCGCCTCAATGGTGCCTTGGCCCTTGCGGTGCGCGACGCTGGCCTCGAGAGCAGCGAACTCCTGAACAAGATCGAAGAACAGTTGTCCAAACGAAACGTGAAACTCACCTTACCTTAATAGAAGATTCCATCGATCGGACTGTGCGCACTCTTCTACCGGACAACACGAAATGTGGTCTGCCTTGTGAATATCTAGGCCGATGTAATACATATTCTGCATGGGGGAGCCTCCTTTGGTGTCTCTGAATCAACGGCCTCGCTGAGTTCAGCTTTTGTGCACCAAGCGCTCCTCCATCGACCTATACATTCAAACTTACCGGGAGTTTGGTGGGAGAAAAGAGAACTCGACGGAATCGCTCTCCTGTTCCCATGCGGCTACTTTAGCGGCAGGTACACGTCAGTGATCATTTCTTCTTCTCGAACGTTAGGGCCGACGTTGACGTAATGGAAGAAGATTGGGAAGTTTCCAGGCACCTCACCGCTCTGAGGCAGCCATATCTCGTATAGATAGACTGCAGCCTTGTTGTCGTAGCGAGAGCCAATGTCCCGGGCGAGTGCACAGCAGTTGCGGGGAATTACCTTGTTAACGATGCCAAAAGAATTGGATCCGACTGCATGCTCGACGGAAAGACAAAAATCAACGTGATGATCTGAATGCGGTGTCGTACGGGGGTCCGTATAGTGAATGCCAAAGCTGCGGTACTTCAACGGATCCAGCAGACGCTGCTCAATCCTCCACGCGATCAATTTCTGCAGGGTATCGTGCTCAAGGGCTGGCGATCCGAAATGTTCAACCGCAGCGACTTTAGTCTCGGGAAATACGACGATCTGAACATCCATCAGAGAATAGTCTGTCTTTCGTAGCCAGTGTTCCGATCTTGTAACGCGCTTAAACTAGCACTTCTTCTCCACATGTCCACTCTTTTGCGGATAAGTCCTCTGTAACGGAGCAGTGACGAGCAATCAGCTGTGGGCTAGGTAAACCCTTGGCGACTAGGGTGGACTTATCCCTTCGATCGACCTTTCGCGACTTCCGAATTGCGATACTTCGGGAGTTGATGGCGACAAGCCTGTTTCAAAGGAGGTAACCGCGCCTATGCTGATAAGGCAGCCTTCTCAATCTGCTTCAGCTTATTGGCTAGCAATTCCTGTTCCCGCAGATTCTTAGTCATTGCGATGGCGCGTTGGATTTCTTCACGTGCCTCAGAGAGCCTGCCCATCTTCATCAGCAGGTCTCCGCGAACGCTGGGAAACAGATGGTAGCCGGCTAGCGCAGAGTCACCGGCGAGGGTGGCGGCTGCGTCGAGTGCGTCGAGTCCTGCGGCTGGGCCTTGGACCATGCCGACGGCGACTGCGCGATTGAGTGCCACGATTGGAGATGGATTGATTTGCAGCAAGGCATCGTAGAGAAGAACGACGCGGTCCCAGTCTGTCTCTTCGGCGGTGCGGGCGCGCATGTGACATGCGGCAATGGCTGCCTGCAACGCGTAGGGTTTCGCGCCACCGCCTAGTCTTTGCGCTTGTTCGAGCGCGGTCATTCCTCGCTGGATCTGCGCGTAGTCCCACAAGGAGCGGTCCTGATCCGGCAATAAGACGGCCTCGCCGTTTTTGCCCCGGCGCGCTGCACTGCGCGATGCCTGCAGTTCCATGAGTGCGAGAAGTGCGTGGACTTCGGATTCGCCGGGGAGGAGTTGGGCCAGCATGCGCCCGAGACGCAGCGCGTCGTCAGCGAGGGTCGACCGCATCCATTCGTCGCCCGATGTCGCGGTGTATCCCTCGTTGAAGATGAGATAGACGACCAGGAGTACGGACTCTACCCTGCGGCGCAGCTCGTCGCCGCTTGGGGTCTCAAAGGGGACGTGGGCTTCGGAGAGGGTCTTCTTGGCGCGAGAGATACGTTGGCCGAGGGTCTTCTCCGGCACGAGGAAGGCGCGGGCGATCTCCGTGGTGGCGAGGCCGCCGATGAGGCGCAACGTGAGTGCGATGCGGCCTTCCATCGGCAGGATTGGATGGCATGCGGTGAAGATGAGGCGGAGGATGTCGTCATCGATCACCTGGTCCAAGGAGTGCTCTAGTGCGTCGGCCAACTGCTGCTGTTGGAATTCGAGCTCGCGGGCAATTTCTTCATGCTTTTGCAGGAGCATGCGGCCGCGCCGCAAGGAATCGATCGCGCGCCGCTTTGCTGCCGTCATCAGCCATGCGCCGGGGTTTTCGGGGATGCCTTCCCTGGGCCACAGTTCGAGGGCCGTCACAAGGGCGTCCTGGGCGAGTTCTTCGGCGATGCCGATGTCGCGGGTGACGCGGGCAATGGCGGCGATGAGGCGTGTGGATTCGATCTTCCACACGGCCTCAATCGTCTTAGCTACATCGCTCATGCAACCTAGTGTACGACGTTCCGGTGTTCGAAGCCTTCGGCCGCTTTAGTCGGGCATCTCGAAAAACTGGCGGACTTCGATGATGTCATTGTTAGCTATCGGCGCTCGCTTAAACCATTCGATCGCCTCTTCGCGTGAGCGTGCCTGAATGATCCAGTAGCCCCCGATCACTTCTTTGGCCTCAGCAAACGGACCGTCCATAACCGTGGCCTTGCCGTCTGAGTATGAAATACGCGCCCCCGCGGAAGGCGGAAGGAGCCCATCGCATGCGAGCAGGACACCCGCTTTTTGCAGGCTCATGTTGTACTCCATCATTTTCGCTGCCGCTTCTGCACTGGGAACTGCGTCCGGCGCTGCCGATTCATACCCTTCGGGGATCAAAATCATCATGAAACGCATTGAGTTGCTCCTTATGGTTGGCTCTTCAAAGGCCCAGCGGCCTTGTAGGAATTGATGATGATGCCGGACGGCAAAGCTTGCGTGCTGCCGAGCTCGAATGCGCGTGGCGGAGTTCCGTCTGCAAAGATGCGCTTCCCCGTGCCCAACAGGACTGGATAGGCGAACAGCACGACCTCATCCGCAAGGCCGTGTTCGAGCAGCGTCGATGTCAAAGTTGAACTGCCAGAGAGGATCAGGTTAGGGCCGTCCTGCGACTTGATGCGGCGAATCTCCTCGACGAGGTCCGGCCCAAGGCTCTCGAACGGGCCCCATTCAAGGCTTTCCGGCCGATGGGTCGCGACGTATTTCTTCGCGGCGTTGAGACGGTCAGACATAGGACTGCTCGGCGCCTTCGGCCAAAAGCCCGACCAGAGATCGTAGTTGCGCCGGCCGAGCAGCAGATCGAAATTCTCGCCATACAGCGCGAGGACTGTATCTCTGCCAGCGGGGGTGCGATATGGCGCTGTCCAGTCACTGTACGGGAAATCGTTCTCATCGGTGGAGTGCTGGATTACGCCGTCCAGTGAGATGTGTTCGAAGATTCTGAGCTTTCTCATTGCGAGTCTCCGTGGCTAAGTGATTTTCTATTCGGCCGGATTCTGAGGAACGCTCGCACCTCGACAGGAACCCGGCAGGCGACGACGGCTTTGCGACCCCAGGCCAGCGCCTCGTCCATGTCCGCGCACTCGAGGATCCAGAAGCCGCCGATGTGTTCCTTGGCTTCGAGGTAGGGGCCGTCGGTGATGGAGACCGTGCCGTCGGGCTGCTTGCGCAGCGATTTAGCGTGGCTTGCCGATTCCAAGCCGCCTGCGAAGAACCTGGCGCCTGCGGCATCCATCTCTTCGTTGAGTGCGCCGATGTCGCGAATCATCGCTTCACCTTCCAGCGACGGGTCGTAGTTTTCGGGGTGTTGAATAGCAACCAGATATTGCGGCATATCTTCTCCTGTAATCGTCTTCAGGCGGGCTGTCTGCCCGGCCTTCACTACATCGACGAACGGCCAGGCCAGAATTCGACAAACCGTCCAGGAAATTTTAGTTCTGGCCGCGCTTCAAGCAATCCGTGGTGCGCACCTGGCAAGTTTTCCCTGTTTGGAGGGAGAAGATGCACTCCTCGCCTGTCTCCAGCCATTTCGAGACTCCGCCATCCATGATAGCTGGCCTGATCCTGCCCGCAATGCCACCCCTAAATCTGGCGTGCCCAGCACGAGAATCGGTAATCATAAGTCGGCTTGTGTGAATCAATCGCAGAAACTCCTGGACGGGCGATCCGGAAGTTGGGCTCGGCTGCAAGCTCAGCGAGGATTAGTCCTGCCTAACGGCGCAGTGACGAGCAATCAGCTGTGGTCGGCTAGGTAAACCCTTGGCAACTTTGAGGGACCAATCTCCTTCCCTCGGTGATCACTTCAAAAGCGGGCAACAATTATCAGTTCAAAACCGGCCAGCGGAAGTAGAAGTCCAGGACTAAGTGTTATCTCTCATAATGTCATACGTCCCCGCTTATCGACAATCTGGCTCACCGCCCAATGGGCAGGTCAAGGTAGCTGTCGGTGTACCACTTGATTTCCAAAGGAGTGCCCGAGTCTTGTATGGTTTCGTCGCTGACGTCCTTACCCGTCCCGTAGTTGATTTGGCGACCGAGTTCCTTGATCACTCGGAGGACTGCAACGATGCGGCTACCCTGTTGAAGTTGGCGGCTCATCAGGCGCACGCTTTGGAAGTCCAGGTGTTGGTGCTTGCCTGGGTCCAGCAAGCGCCTGTGGGTTAGGTCGCCGACATAGCTGGCACGAGCCCAATAAGGGGCAAGCTGAATGTACTTCCCCTTTGGCGTGAGCTCATAAAGGTCAATCTCAAAGTCGAAATCTTTCTTGTTGGCGACAAAGTCGAGCCGGCCAGAGAAGAGACCGCTAAGTTCGAGAGCGTGCGCCAACGGATCGCTGACGAATTCGATTCCGTTCCAGGCGTCCACGGCATCGTCGAGAACACCACCGCCCGGGGATTTCCGATCAGCGTCACTGCGGTCTGCGAGATCGACTTTAAGATCGACAAAGGCACCGCCCGGATCGTTGTGCTCGCTGAGCCGGTACGTTTGATCCGACTGCTCCGCGCTTAGGTGAAATCGTCGACTTTGTCCAGCCATTGCCGCCACCGAAGGCGCGTGCTTCCAAACATTGGCTCCGGTGACTTCATAGTTCACCCTGTCCCCGAGAAGCTCGGGACGAGCAGCTCCCTTGAAGACGTAATCAAACCACTGGTAGCGAAGATCGGTCAGGTCAAGGAGGGCGACCGGGTCCAGCTTCAATCCATCTAGCGAGTCGCCGATGTTGCCCAGCAGCCCGACAATTCCAAATTGTGCCTCGATGTGGTCATAGGGGCCGATCAAAAGATAGTGCTCGGCGGAGGGATTGTATTTCTGGTGTTGCCTAAAGTAGTAAAGGCCGGCTCCCGGACCGCCACCATAATAGCCGAGCGTCTCAAGAACTGGGATGTTGACTCGCGCAAATTCCTTTTCATACGGGATCATGCTCTGCCAATAGGAGTCGTAACTGGGATGCGAGATCCATTGGTCGAAGATAGGATTTGGCGTGCCGTCGATTTTGTCGAGGTCACGATAGGCGCGACCGCTGACGTACCAATCGTGATCCAGTTTCTTCCAGCGGTTGCGATCACCATAAGTCGCGTCATCGTTAGTTTTTGCATCCGTCGTGTAAAAGGTCCAGGGATAAACGAAGTTCCAGAAGACGTTGCCTTCCATAGGCACGTCGATCCCGGGGGCGGCTGGAGCTCCCGTCATCAGCGCCTTCAACCCCTTTGGCATGTATTTTGCGGCCGCCCATTGCGTGAACCCGTTGTAGCTGCCTTCGTACATGCCAACTCGGCCATCGCTCCAAGGCTGAGAGGTGATCCAGTCGATCAGGCGGCTGGCGTCGGCACCGTCGTGTTCATACGGCACTGCTTTGTCGGGGCTGCAAGCCTTGCCGCGAGTGAAGCCAACGACACCGGCATAGCCGTTTGCTGCCGTCAAGCGAGCGTCGTTCAGATTGTCGGTGTAGTCGACGTAAATGGTGAATAACAGAAGACTCTGAAGCGGCTGCATAGCAGCTTGCGGACGTGCGATCAGAGCGCAAACAGTGGCTCCATCCGCAGTCTTCACCTGGATGTCTTTTTCGATCTTGTAGCGGCGACTGTCGTCTTCGGTGATGAGAACCGCATTCAGCGACGCAGAATTGTGGTAGGCCTGCACGGCCTGGTAGTCGCGCACCAGCGCCAACGCATCGCCAAGTGTGATGTTGGGTTTGCCCTTCTGTGCGTCGAGGTCGCCCTGCAAAGCGGGGTTCATCCAGGACTCATCTACGACGTTAAACATGGGAATCGCCCTGGCTGAACTACGGTCATCGAGTCGTCCAAACACCTCGCGGAAGGCCTGTTTGTAGGCTTCCTCGAACGGCAACTTGCGGACAGCTTCGGAGGCCTTCGCCCGAGCGTAAACCTCATACTGGGTATCACGCCAAGCGGAGTTGCTGACGTTGGCAGAGCGGCGGAAATCGCGTAGGGCAAGAAGGCTCTGAACAGCTTCGGGATACTGGCCCGCGACGGCCTGCAACGCAAACAGGTTGTTGAGGTACTTCTCTCGATCCTCGTCTTTGTAGACTGCGAGCACTTGCTTCGCTAAGGTCTGCATCGCCTTGGACAGTGTCGCGGGGTCTCCGAGCCTAGCCTCGGGGAAGTCAAACTGCTGTGCCGTAGCGCCGGAAGCTAAGATAAGCCCCAGCAGAACCAAGCGGAGCAATTTCTGCATTCGCATCCTCACCCTCCCCACGTCGGGCGTGAAGGCACAGGCAAACCGGAACTTACGTGCGACGGAGTGCATAACCGGCTTAAGTGCATTCATGGGATAGGTAAATAGGTTTTAACCTGTCATTTCCTGTGGTGGCAAGTCGGTTTTGGTGTCGTCCGGCAAGATGGTGGGCACGTCACCGGCGAGAGTGACACCGAGCGCCACGGATTTTGGGTATCGCGACTGTGAATACTTGGGAATGGAGCGTCGACGGGTCGATTGCAGAGAAGTTCTTAGACAATTGCGGCTACGTTACTGATGCGGACCCCGGCGGGAAGTACTTGCTCGGCGCCATAGTGGCTGGGAAAAAAAACTGGAATCTACGAGGTGTCCATATCCGACAAGAAGTGCATTCCGCTGCTTCCCGGCGTGGCAACGTTCAATGCTACTTTTGCTCGTGATGGCAAATCGTTCTTGTATGCGGTGGCTTCTCGAGGCGAGGTCACGATTTACCGGCAACATTGGAACAACGGGAAACTCGTCGGGGCACCTCAGGTCGGATTGAAAGTTCCCTTTGTTTTCGGGCTGGGATATCAACAAGGTAATGCCTACGATTTTCTCGGGACCTTTCTACCATCGTCTATGCTCGCCCCGGCAGCCACGCCGACCTCTATCTTCTGAGCCAGAAATAAATATGATTGCAAAAAAGTATTCCGACCTCTGACGTGCCCCGCGACACTGCCAAAGCCCACGCCTCGTATCAGGATTTTCTTGCGCTCTGGAAAGACGCCGACCCCGACGTCCTCATTCTGAAGCAAGCCAAGGCGGAGTACCCCAAGTTGCAATAGCGGAAAGACTTTTCGCAAAGAAGGCGTTCCTAGCTATTGAAATCATGCGATTAGACGCATTGTGCGGACCGCCTATCTTTTGGACGTATCACGGACGATCCGGAAGTCGGGCTCGGCTGCAGGCTCAGCGAGGATTAGTCCTGCCTAACGGCGCAGTGACGAGCAATCAGCTGTGGGCTAGGTAAACCCTTGGCGACAAGGGAGGACCTATTTGCCAGAACCCCGTTTCTGGATAGCTTCCGGATAGCCGACCATGCAACCAGAATGCTCTCGTTCGTGTTTCTCTTAACCGCAAGCAGTTAGAAACCCTAGCCAAACTAAACTGCTGCATTCAAGAGCGTGCTTTGATGGATTGGACCTGGCCGACCCATGTAGGGGAAATCTCGCCCGAAGCTGAAACGTTAGTTCCGGGGATCGAGAGTCGTTCCGAGACAGTTGTTGCGCTTACCTGGAGGGGCAAGCAACGATCTTCGCCCAACAATGATGGCCAGCAGTGCAGCTACATAAAACGCTGCGAGCCATTCTGGGATAGACACAAGCGGCTTCGCTGGCATCCAGACGGCTGCCAGGAACAACAGCGTCGCGTTGTGTGAAGCGTGGAACAGCATCACTGGAAGCAAGCTGCACTCGGAACGGATGAAGACCCAGGTGAACAGCACGGACAAGGGTAGTGTTCCCGCGAGGTAACCGATCGGAAGAAAAAGTCCGCCCCAGCGCCCCGTGAAGATCGCCATCCAGAAATCAGGCCCGGTGTGCCACAGTCCCCATAGCAAACCCACCCATAGACCCGCAAAGAAAGGTCTGTAGCCGAGACATAGCCTAGGCAGAGCATACCCTCGCCAGCCCGGCTCTTCGGACAGGCCGCCATTCGCGATTGCCAGGCCTGCGTAAACCAGTCCGGCCTGCCATCCGCCTTTCAATGCCGACTGCGCCAGAAACGAACTGATCCCGGTAGAGGAATGCAAAGACGCGCTGAGTTGCTCCGCAAAACGGATGTTCCAGCCGGCCAGACTCGACAGCGAGGGAAGCGGATGGCCCAACACTGCATGAAGGCTGATCAGAATCGCACCAATCGCAGGCGGAAGAAACAATGGGACCGCGTACCATCGCCAACGAACACGGGGTTTGACGAAGGTCGCGAAGAACGTCCTTAGCCCACTGGCTCCTCCATCAATAGTAGTCAGGATGACCGCAGCCAGCAGTGGCCCATATTGAGCAAAGAACGGTACGGAGTCGGGTATCTGCCAACGCCAGTGAACCACGCTGGCGTGTTGCGCAGCGTACGGAAGCCATCCCGCCCAGGAGATGCCCAGCGCCAGACAGTAGTACAGAGCGACCCGCGCTCTGGGTTCTGCAGATGCTGCCACCGTTGTTTCCAACATGTCGTTTACTCCGATACTTCAGACTTCTCGCAGCGTGGACTTGAGAAGCACCCCGGTGGGCCCCAACTCTACCGTCGGGTTCATGGCTTTTTGCAACTCAAGTCCGGTCATCACGGCGATCAGTAGCCGCGCAATGGTTTTTGCTTGCTGATCCGTGCGTTTGGGTGACGCTCTTTTTGCGATCTGAGCGAGGCCGTCCAGCAAAACGGCTTCCGACCGTTGGAACAGGGCGGCGAGTTTCGGTGTGTGAATTGCCTCAGCCCAGAGTTGAACGTCTAGCTTAAAAACCGGTTGCGCTTCTGGCAGGTTTAACTGCTGCAGTATTAGGTCGACCACTCGCGATAAGTCCTTGCATTGACTGAGCCACGCCGCTGTCTGACTCCGGCCACCTTCAGCCAACGCCTGCAGGATGCTTTCTTTGCTTCGGAAATAGAGATAGACCGCGCCCGGACTCAGCTTGGCCTGGCGACAGACGTCCTTCATGGACGTGCCGTGAAAGCCACGACGTGAAAAGCAACGAAGGGCGGCTTCCAAAATTTGTTCTCGGCGGCGAACGCGATGTGCGGCAGCTACTCGTGGCATACAAAACGAATGTTCGTTCTTTTTAAGAGATTTGTCAAGGGCCCAAACTGCCAGGCGAGCCAGAAGTCCGCTTGTGGGAAGTGTTGGACATGTCCCCTCTTTTGCGGATAAGTCCTCTGTAACGGCGCAATGTTTACCAATCCGGGGTGGATCTTGATGCCCTCGGAGCCCCCATTGAGATTACTCCCACCCGTTCTGAACGGGGACCAAGGAGAACGGGAGAACGCGGACAACCGCTCAGCTCCTCGTCCATGGGGAACGTGGTCAACGTCTACCGGGTCAAGGGCGACAAGAAGTCCGGCAAGATTCTCGAACTCAAGCTCCACAACCAGAGCGTTGCCGCGCCCACTGCGGAACGCTTTGCCGACGACAAGAAGTGCGCGGGCACCTACGCTCCCCGCACGCGCGGTGCCAAGATGCGGCGCGGCATCGACCCCGAACTGCTCGCTTGGCTGGAGAAGGACCCTCGGACGCTGACAAACGAAGCTCGCAGCATCTTCGATGTTGCCGCTTCCTTTGCAATGCGCTGTCTCCGGGTAAGGGCACGCCGCCACGTGCCAATCACGAAGGCTTTTGGGTCCACACACGAATGGCTTTGACCGGGGTTGTGGGGCACACGACTTCACACGCTCCGCAGCCGATGCACTTATCGTTGACCACGGGGTAGGCGTTGTACTGTTCCTCGTCCCAGGTGATTTTGACTGCGTCATAGGGACATGCGAGCTTGCACGCGTCGCATTCCTTTTTGCCGAGGGCCGTAAGGCAGACGTCGTTGTCGACGAGCGCCTCTCCGATGATGTACTTGTTCTTCTGCTGCAGATCAAGCAGCGTCAACGCGCCGGTCGGGCAAACCTGGGTGCAGGCATTGCACGTTTCCAGGCAATACTTGTAGTCCCTGTCGAATCGAATGATGGGCGCCGCGAAGCCCGCCAGGCCCGCCTCGTGACCGGTATCCGGGTGGATGACTTTCGTTGGGCAAGCGTGCACGCAGTTATTGCAACGGATGCACAGCCCGGTGAAACGATCCTCCGGCACAGCGCCAGGAGGACGCAGCAGCGTGTCACTTTTGCGGTATCGCGCGGCTCCAGCTCGGCGCGCCCAAACGGCGAGCAGTGCACCGGCCCCGCCAGCGAAGAACACACGCCGAGCCACACGGAAGCGCGGGGAGGCGCTCGCAGTCAATTTGGTCCAAAGCGCCTTCCGAGCAGCAAACAGCATGTCCTGCAGTCCGCTGAGCGGGCAGATGCGAACGCACCAGAGCATGCCAAAAACAAAGGTGGCTCCCACCAAAACACCCAGTCCGAGGCAGACCAGAATGACGGATACCGGGTTCGTCGCCTTGTTCACGGCAAAGGGGCTGCTGAAAATGCACAGAGGATCCATCCACAGCAGCACGGGATACCCAAAAGCGGCGCCCACCAACGTCAGTATCGCGACATATCTCCCGATCGGCGGGCACTTGCTCCACCAGCTTGTCTTGCGCAGCCCAGTGCGCGAGGTATTTTCGAGCAGGAAACCGGTCGGGCAGAGGTAAAGGCAGAACAACCGCTTCTTAAATGAACTCGCGACGGCGACGATGAGTGCAAGAATCGCTCCCACACCGATCGAGCGCGCGGCGATACTCGATGAGAGCACAACGAATGGACTCGCTTGTTGAAAAAACCTTGGCTCAATCGCCCAGGGTAGCACCGGCCAAATCAGCACGACTGCGCCGACAAAGCAAGTCAGCTGAATCACTCGCCGCGGCACGCGCCTGAGAAAGGTCATCCCAAATACGCCCCCTGCTGATGAAGCAGGTTTTGCAGCTTTGCCACATTTACGTCGCGAGGCTTGCATTTATCTTGGACGCACAATGCTGCGGCCACGCCTGCAGCCTGTCCGGTAACCCAGCAAACCGGAATCAGTCGGGTTATATCTGCAACTTCGAACTCGGCCGATATGCATCGTCCGGCCGCCAGGACATTTTCAACCTTCGAGGGAACGAGGGAGCCGTAAGGAATCTGGAATGCGTCAGCATTCCCAGCCCCGCCGGAATAGCCGATGACATCTTTAAACTTGGCGCCGCTCCGGATTTCCTGGACTGTGAGTTTTTTGACGCCGTCAAGGAGCCTGCTGAGCCGCACACCCAGCTGAGGGGCTGTTTCGACCAAGTAGGCCTGTTCGTCTCCCGGCTTTTGACGAAGCTTCTCGACGTTACCCCACATCGCGCGGCGATGCTTGAGTTCCAGAGCGGTCAGGTCCGCGACGTCCAGAGCGTCTCCGTCTGGGCCTCTCAAGTTGAGCCAGTTCACATGGGGCACCGGCGTCAAAAGTCCGGCGTGACCGTAGGTGCTCTCCTTGAGCTCGTTCACCCTACCCCCCGAGGGCCGGCCTGACCCAACCTTACCTGTCAGAGGCTTATCATGGTCTTCAGGTCCTCGTCCCGCGGCCATATCGATCTCATCGATGTTCCCGATTCGGCTGACAAGACCGATGTTGGTTTTGACTTTCTCAAAAGCCGCCCCTGCGGCCGCGTAAATGTCACCGTCTCCGGAAGCATCGATCACAATATCGGCGAGGATGGCCTGTCGCCCCGACTTGCTCTCAAAAACGGCGCCCCGCACGGCTCCTTTGGCATCTACAATGGCATCGACACCCCAACAATCCAGATAGGCATTTATCCCCGAATCGAGCACCATATCAGCCAACACATATTTGAAGGCCTCCGCGTCGATTGTCGGGTATACAGGCGCCTTGTTCCGATTGATGATTC
>JASHRC010000079.1 GCA_030037525.1 Candidatus Acidiferrales bacterium
GCGCCCAAAATGACGGCAAAAAAGAAGACTTCGTTGCGAACGATCGGCCCAATGGTGGCCATTTCCCGCTTGCTCGACCAAATCCATTCGGCTTCGCTCAATTCGTGAACGCCGGAAAGCGCCAGCTGAAACGCTACGATCATGAGGATGATGCTGGTGGCTCGGAAAAAGCGGTGGAGGGGGATGCGCAGGGTTCCTTCAAAAAAGAAAACACCCACCAGAATGGCAATGGCGATGCCCAGCAGCGTCCCGATCCAAATTTCAACGCCGGCCGTGGAAAGCTCGACGGCGCGCAGGATGAGAACCAGTTCGGCGCCTTCCCGTAGCACCATCAGAAAAACGAACGCGCCAATTCCCAGGCCTGCCCAGAGGGTGGTCTTCTGCGCATAGACTTCAACACGCTGCTCGATGTGTTGGCGCAGCGTGCGCGCCACGTGGTTCATCCACACGATCATGGTGACCACCAGCACGGAGGCCGCCAGCAGTAGGATGCCTTCAAACCCGTCTTCGCTGATCGCCAGCCACTGGAGCGCTAGCGCAGCCCCGACGCTGGCGGCGGCTGCCAGAGCGACGCCGCCCCAGGCATAGCTTTTCAGCCGCCGCCGGCCGCTTCGATTGAGGTAAACCAAAACGATGCCAACTACCAGCGCGGCTTCAACACCTTCGCGAAGGGCTACGAGTAGCGCCGAGATCATCGGAAATCCAGTTGCAAATGATTGTCAACTAGGGCTACAACTCTATATCGGTGCTGCCTTTGATGCAAGCCAGATTCATCGATTTCGCACCGACGGCCGACTGCCTGTAGAATGTGCATCTGAATGGTCATGAACCGCCGACCCCGCCGCGCGAGCCTGCTGCGTTTCTGTCTTCTTGCCTCGCTCGCCTGCACCCCCGCCCAGGCACAGTCAGCTCGATCTCAGCCGGCGAGCACTGCTGATTCAAAACCCGACCCCAAGCGCGCTAAGGAGGTTTTTGACGAGGGCAGGAAAGCGGAGAAGCGCCAAGACTGGTCGGCTGCCTATTCAGCGTACTCGAGCGCCGCGGCTTGGGCGCCTGGGAATCGCGAATACGAGCTGCGCCGCGAGATCGCACGCAGCCAGCTAGTCGAAATCCGAGTGGATGCAGCCGAGCGCGCCGCCGTCGCTGGCCGCTTCGACGATGCGGAACGCGAACTGGTCGAAGCCCGCAAACTCGATCCGTCCAATTCCACGATCAGCGAACGCCTGGCGGAATTATCCGCGGCGGCCCATCCGGAGATGAACAAAGTTCAAGCACGTGACATCAGCGGGGAAGTGCACCTGGAATATCGGGCGGGCAAGCAGAGGATCGATTATCACGGGGATACCCGGGGTGCCTACGAGGATCTGGCGCAACGCTTCGGAGTCGAAGTGGCCTTCGACGCAGATCTCCCTTCGCGGAACCTTCGTTTCCGCGTCGACGAGGAGGTGGACTTTCTTACGGCGGTGCGGCTACTGGCAGACATGACCGGCACGTTCTGGCGGCCTCTTAGCCGCCGCCTGTTTTTCGTCGCCCAGGACACGCCCGAGAAACGCAAGGACTACGCCGCCTCGGCCGTGCGCACGATCCTGCTTCCCGCCGCCCAGACGCCCGATCAGATGACCGAGATTCTGCGCACGATTCGGGAGATGAGCGGGATCACGCGGTCCGATCTGGACGTTCGCAGCCGTACGCTCACACTGCGCGCCACGCCCGAGGCCCTTGCCGTCGCCACGGATTTGATCGATGACTTGGAACGACCACGGGGCGAGCTGGTTTTGGAAATGGAAATCTTGGAAGTGGACCGGAATTACGCAACGCAGCTCGGCATTACGCCACCTCAGACGGCGACGGCATTCACGCTTTCCTCTGCGCAGATCAACGAAGCCGAACAGTCCGAAGCCGGGTTGATTGACGTGATCAACCAGGTTCTGGGCGGCGCCAGTAGTGGTCTGATACCGCCGGTGATTGCTTTCGGAGGCGGCATGAGCACCTACTTCGCAACGCTGCCGGGGGCGACGGCGAATCTCGCGGAAATGCTTTCGCTAGTGCGCCAGGGCCGCCGCGTCCTGCTACGCGCCGAGGACGGGGAACCCGCCACATTTTTCGTCGGCGAGCGCATTCCTGTCTCGCTCTCCAGTTTTTCGCCGAGCTTAACGGCCACCGGAGCCGCGTCCACCGGCACGATTGCGAATCCGATCGCAAATTACGCTGTGGGAAACGACCCCGTCTCGATCGTAGAGGCAGATTTTCATGACTTACTGGGTACAGGCGTCCTGGATCTGGCTGTGGCCAATAAAACCTCGGACACGATTTCGATCCTCCAGGGCAACGGCAATGGCACCTTCCAGCCCCAGACGGTGATTTCGCTGCCGAGCGGTTTCAGTCCAAACGCTCTGGTCGCGACGCAGTTCACCAGCAGCGGCCACATGGATCTGGCGGTGACGGGCACGGTGGCGAACAGCAGCACGGGCGCCGTGCTGATTCTGCTGGGAAACGGCGACGGCACGTTCACCGAGACAACGCAGTCGCCCCTGAAGGTCGGCAACAATCCCGTCTTCATCGTCTCGGGCGATTTCAATAACAGTGGGTTTGCGGACTTGGCTGTCGCCAACCAGGTTGATGGCACCATCTCGCTTTTCCTCGGCAACGGCGACGGCACTTTCAAGACGCCGCCGCCGCCGACGATTGTGCTCCCGGCCGGCTCTGAGCCCACCGGCTTGGCGGCGGCGGATCTGAATGGCGACGGCAACGTGGATCTGGTTTCCGCCAACAAGGGCACGAACTCCATCTCGGTTTTGTTCGGTAATGGCAACGGAACCTTCCAGCCGCCCACCAACTATGCCACGGGCAACCAGCCGGTCTACGTGGCCTTGGGAGACTTCAACAACGAGGGCGCACTCGATATCGCCGTCGCCAACAATGGTGCGCCCAGTTCCAGCAACAGTGGAAATTCGGTGACGGTCTATTACAACCAGATCAGCACGACCGACCTTCCCACCGGTACTTTTGTGGCCGGCACCCCCCGGGATTTTTCAGCAGGCAACGGTCCGACCGCAATTGCGATTGCCGAATACAATGAGGACGGCTTGGCCGATCTGGCAGTCACCGACCAGGCCGATAATGCCATCACCGTTCTGCTGAACGCTGGCAACCAGACTTTCACGGCGGCCCCGGAAATTCCGGTGGGCGCGGCTCCCGTTTCGATTGTCACCGCCAATTTCAACGGCGTCGGGCTTCCGGACGTAGCGACAGCCGATAGTGGCGCGAACGAAGTGACCGTCGTACTGAACTCCCCGAGCCTGCTCGGGGCGGGGCTGACCGGGCTCAGCAGCTCAGTGGGCAGGCCATTTCCAGGCGTCGAGTATCTCGATATCGGGCTGAAGGTCAAGGCGACGCCTCGCGTGCACGTGAATGGGGAGGTCACGCTGCAGCTCAGTTTCGAGCTCAGCAGCCTCTCGAACCAGAGCTTTAATTCGATCCCCGTGATCAACACCGCAAACGTCGATCAAATCGTGCGCGTGAAGCAGGACCAAGCTGCGGTGCTTGCGGGATTTCTTCAGTCGCAGCTAACCGACGTCCTGACGGGCAATCCCGGCCTCGCCGAGATTCCGGGAGTCGGACTGATCGATCAAAATCAGAATCAACAGCAGCAGACCACCGAGCTGGTGATTCTGGTGACGCCCCGCATGGTTCGGCTTGCGCCACGCCAGAATCAGGCTATCTACGCCGGCAAGGGCGCTCTGGAAGGGACGGCAGGGGAAGGCAACGTTGCGCCGCTCGCTGCGCCGGGCCAGCGGGTGCCCCCGCCCGGACCGGCGCCTCTGGTCCAGCCTCCGGCGGGCCAGCTGCCCGAGCTCCAAGCTCCGCCCGAGGGGCCACCAGCGCAGCCCCCGCCTCAGGAGCACTAGCGGAAACCGGTTTCCAGAACCACCAGCGGTTGATAGGTGCGCGGGACCACTGCTTCGGCAATCGCGACCAAGCTTCCTTGCTGGCTGAAGACGCGCAGCCGCGGCGGGCGCCAGTCGCCGGAATCGAGCTGCGCTGGAGCGCCCTGTGCCGCGATTACTTGTCCCGGCTGAATCTGGGACGCGGGCAGATTGAACTTCGCGCCGTGCCGAACGCGCTTTTCAAGGATCGGGAGGACGGTCGCGCGCGGCAATTCCGGCAGCAGGTTTTCGAGGCGAATGAGGTGCGCCGCGATTTTGCCCGCTTTGGCGTCTTCTGCGAGCTCGGCAAGAGAAACCGCATGATCCAGGGTGAACTCGCCTACGGCGGTGCGCACGATTTCAGAAAGGTGAGCGCCCGCACCGTGCAATCGGCCGAGGTCGTTCGCCAGCGAACGGATGTAGGTGCCCGCGCCGCATTCCACAACGAAGCGCGCCACCGATCCTTCGACGGCGGTGAGCCGAAGCTCATACACCTCGACGTCGACCGGTTTGAGCTCGACCATCTGATGCTTGCGCGCCAGCTCGTGCGCCGGGCGCCCGTGAATTTTCTTCGCGGAAAACGGCGGCGGCGTTTGGCGGATCTGGCCTACAAATTGGGAGGCGAGCGCCTCTAACTGCGCCGGATCGAGCGTGGGAGTTGAATCTTCGGCGAGCGGCCGACCGTCGGCATCGTACGTGTCCGTCGCAAAGCCGAACCGCACCGCGCAGGTGTAGCGCTTTCGCCGGCCCGCGTAGAAGCGTGCCAGGCGCGTGGCACGGCCGAGCGCAAGGACCAGGACGCCCGTGGCCAGAGGATCGAGCGTGCCCAAGTGCCCGATCTGGCGGAAGCCTGCCAGACGTCGCACGGCTTCTACCACATCGTGCGAGGTCTTGCCTTGCGGCTTGTCGACCACCAGGATTCCGTCAAAGGGAGGAGGTTGTGGCGCTTTGGGCATGTGGTTCAAGCCGGCTCAATTTCGAGGGGAAGCCTCGCTACGATTTCTCCGGCTGCTTTACCTTCCCCAGAAGCTCGTCAATGTGCCTTCCGTACTGTTCCGATTGATCGATGAGGAAGAGAATTTCAGGAGCGCGTCGCAGTTGCAAACGTTCCACCAGCTCGTGGCGAATGAAGCCCGCAGCGGCGTCGAGTCCGTCGAGCGCAGCCGCGCGTTCTGCCTCGCTGCCTTCCAGCTGAACGTAGACGCGCACCTGACGCATGCCCGGCGCCACGCGCACCTCCGTCACCGTGAGCGGCAAGGCCAGGCGGGGGTCTTTCAATTCGCCCGCGAGCAGGAGGCCCACTTCGTTGCGAATTTCCTCGGCCACACGCTCGGGGCGATGTCCTCCGGCGGTCATGCTCCATCCTCGAAATATTCAATTTGCTGCGAGACGAGATCGCGGCCCAGCAGGCGCTCGGATTCCTGGGCAATCGTTTGGAGAGAATCTTCCAGGTGGCGCCCATCTCCGGAAATGCTCACGACCCCCACGCGCGAACGCTGCCAGAGGTCCTGGTGATCGAGCTCGGCCACGGCCACATTGAAATTGGCTCGCAGCCGGTCTTTTAGGCTGCGGATCACCTGTCGCTTGTCCTTCAAGGACCGCGCGTCGGGAATGTGAATTTCGAGCGTGAGTAGGCCGATGGGCATTTCTGCCTCCGGCGAAAGTTTCCGAGAGCGGGACGCTAGCCGCGCCGCGTTTCGCCAGCATCCCGGGCGCCGCCGCGGTCACCGGCCGCCACGGCTTCGAGCGGCGCCGTCTTCTCGATTTTGAAGCACTCGAGCACGTCGCCAACCTTCACGTCGTTGAAATTCGAAATTCCCGCACCGCACTCGTAGCCGCCGCGCACCTCGTTCACATCTTCTTTGAAGCGCCGCAGGGAAACCAGCTTGCCCGTGTAAGCGACGACGTTGTCGCGCAGCACGCGCACATCAGCGTCGCGCCTGAGAACGCCATCCTGCACGAAGCAGCCAGCGATCACGCCGGCGCCCTTGATGCGGAATGTGTCGCGCACCTCGGCGCGGCCGAGATAGGTTTCCTTGAGGACCGGGGCGAGCAGGCCGGAAACGGCTTTCTTCAGCTCGTCGAGGAGCTCGTAGATGATCGTGTGCAGGCGAATGTCGACACCTTCGCGCTGCGCGAGTTCGGTTGCTTTGCGCTCGGGACGCACATTGAACGCAACGATAATCGCGTTTGAGGCCGATGCCAGAATCACGTCCGACTCGGTGACGGCGCCGACACTTGCCTGAATCACTTCGACCTTCACCTGATCATTCGAAACCTTCGGCAACATTTCGCTGAGTACTTCGACTGACCCCTGTACGTCCGCCTTGATCACGATGGGCAGCTCCTTCATCTCGCCGGCGCGCAGCTGTTCGTGCAGTTGGTCGAGAGTGAGGCGACCGGTCGCCGTCTTGGCCAGAGAAGCTTCGCGTTGCTTGGCCTGCCGGTATTCGACAATGTGGCGCGCCTTGGCTTCGTCGGCCACCTGGAACTGATCGCCCGCTTCGGGAACACCCTGCAAGCCAAGCACTTCGACCGGCGTGGAGGGTCTGGCTTCCTTGATCGGCTGGCCGCGATCGTTGAACATGGCGCGGTCTTTGCCGTATACCGCGCCCACGATGAACACATCGCCGACATGCAACGTGCCGTTCTGCACCAGAACGGTTGCTACCGGCCCGCGGCCGCGATCCATGCGCGATTCGAGCACAACGCCACTGGCGGGCGCGTCGGGATCGGCCTTCAATTCGCGCAGATCGCTCACCAGCAGGATCATCTCGAGCAAGCGCGCGAGATTCTGCTTGGTCTTGGCGGAGACTTCGACCATCACCGTCTCGCCGCCCCATTCTTCCGGCATCAAGCCTCGATCGGCGAGCTGGCGCTTCACCCGCTCGGGTTGGGCGTCGGGCTTGTCGATCTTGTTGATGGCCACGATGATGGGCACTCCGGCCGCTCTTGCGTGCGCGATCGCTTCTTCTGTCTGCGGCATGACCCCGTCATCGGCAGCCACCACCAGCACGACCACGTCGGTGACTTTCGCTCCGCGCGCGCGCATGCGAGTGAATGCTTCGTGGCCCGGTGTGTCGATGAACACGATGCGCCGTCCGTCGGCATGCGCTTCGTAGGCGCCAATATGCTGGGTGATCCCGCCCGCTTCGCCCGCGGCGACCTCCGTTTCGCGAATGGCGTCAAGCAGGCTGGTCTTGCCGTGGTCCACATGACCCATCACGGTGACCACCGGCGCGCGCGACTGCAGGTTTCCTGTCCGCTCCTCGCGGACCTTTTCTTCTTGGACGAGCTGCTCTTCGAACGTCACCACTTGCACGACCCCGCTGAACGCCTCCGCCAGGCTGGTGGCGGTGGGCACATCGAGCGGCTGGTTGATGCTGGCGAAAATGCCCCGATCGAGCAGCGTCTTGAGCAAATCCTTCGCGCGCACGTCGAGTTTCTCGGCCAGCTCGCGGACGGTGATCCCTTCGGTGACGGTTACCTCCCGAGGCTCACGCTGAACCGGCGTCGCAGGTTCCGCGTGCGCGGCTCGGCCTGCCCCAGCACCCGCGCGGGTGCGAACCGGATGCAGCCTGCGCTCGCCCTCGGCGTATCGCTTCTCGATCGTCGGGCGGCCACGCTGCGGCGTCGGAGGTTTGCGCGCGTAGAGCGGCTTGCCGGGTTCGGCCTTGGGGATGGCTCCGAGGGATCCGGGCCTTGGTCCCCCCAGCGGCTGTCCGGGACGCGGTCCCGTCGGGCGCGCCGGAATCCTCGAAACCGGGGCGCCAGCGGGACGCCCTGGGCCGGTCGGATGAACTTGGCCGGCCGCCGGGCGCATGCCTTGTGGCGCGGCAGGGCGAGGCTGAGCAGGCTGAAGCGGTCGCACGGGAGGTCTTTGTCCCGGTCCGGGCGGCGGAGCACTCAGCCTTGGTGCAGCCCCTGTGGGAGCCGACGGCGCAGCCGCCGCCGGACGCACTGCTGCCGGTGCGCCGGGGGGTGCCGATCGCACCGCTGCGGGCGCACCAGGTTGAGCGGGCCTGGTCACAGCCCCCGGTTGGGCCGCAGGGGCTCCGGGAACTGCTGGACGGATCGGCACTGGGGGCCGGGGCGGTGCGGTTGCAGGAGCCGCTCCCGGTTTGGTCAGTGGAGCGGAAGTCGAAGGTGCTACAGGACGCGGCGCGGCACTGGTTGTCGCCACCGGCGATGCAGCCCCGGCCGGAGCCGCGGGCCTGACTGGAGTTAGAGGTCTTGCCGGTGCGGCCGAAGGAGCGGAAGCCGCGGGCCTTGGCGCAGCGGGGGGAGCAGTCGGGGCCGGGCGCGCAGCAGGCTTGGCTTTGGCCGTCTTGGCCGCCTCGGCCGCGGCTTCCTGGTCAGCCAACTGACGGAAATGCTTGCGCACCAGTTCGGCGTGCTCGATATCGAGCGAACTGGAATGCGTTTTCTTCTCGCTAACGCCGATCTCGGGCAGATACTCGATCAGAACTTTCGCCTTGATCTCAAGCTCTCGCGCAAGTTCATTAATTCGGATTTGGTTGGTGTCTGACATGCCCTAGATTGCTTTACTCCTGCTTCTCGGCCGCCTCGTTCGCCGGAGTTTCTTCCTCTAGCCGCTCGACCGCCTTCTCATCCTTCGCCACGGGAGTCTCTGACGACTCCTCAACCGCCTCACTCCGCTCGTAGGACTCCGTATATTCTGCGGCCGATTCGTCGCCGGCGTCCTCCGCCGTTGCAGCCGGAACGCCTTCTGCTTCGCCTCCCGCCTCGGCCGTGACCTCCGGTTCTTCCCCAGCTTCGGTCCCGGCCGTCTCTGCTGGTTGCGATTCGAGCGCCTGGAAATACGCGGCGACGGACTGGTGGATCTTCTCGACCATTTTCTCGCCGATACCGGGAATTTCAACCAGCTGCTCGGGCGTCATGTCCGCCAACTTCTCGATGGAACTGATTCCTGCTGCTTCCAGCTTCTCGATGGTTTTCGGCCCCACGCCCTTCAACTCCGCGAGCGGTGTTCCCGGGGCGGTGAGCGCCGCCATTTGCGCCTCGATTTCGCGTCGCTTTTCTTCCTCGCTCTTGATGTCGATGTTCCAACCGATCAATTTGCTCGCCAGGCGGACGTTCTGTCCCTTTTTCCCGATCGCCAGCGATAGCTGCGTATCCTCGACGATCACTTCCAGCCGCTTCTCTTCCGGGTCGAGGATCTGCACGCGAGTGACCTTGGCAGGGCTCAGGGCTTTCTGGGCGAAGGCAATGGTTTCTTCGCTGTAGGGAATGATGTCGATCTTTTCACCGCGCAGTTCCCGGATGATCGACTGCACGCGCATACCCTTCATGCCGACACAGGCGCCCACCGGATCGACGTCCTTGTCACGGCTCTCGACCGCGATTTTGGTGCGCTCTCCGGCTTCCCGGGCCACAGCGCGAATCTGTACGGTGCCGTCGTAGATCTCCGGCACTTCCATTTCGAACAGACGCTGCACCAGGGCCGCGTCCGCACGCGACACGACCACCTGAGGTCCTTTGGCCGCGCGCTCTACCGCGCGAATGGTCACGCGCAGCCGGTCGCCCACATTGTAGGTCTCCAGGCGCGACTGTTCCCGTTTGGGAATACGCGCCTCGGTGCGGCCAATGTCCACGATAATGTCGGAGCCTTCCATGCGCTTCACGATGCTGTTCACCAGCTCGCCCACGCGCGTATGAAACTCGTTGTAGATCGTGTCGCGCTCCGCTTCGCGCACTTTCTGCAGGATCACCTGCTTGGCTGTTTGCGCCGCGATTCTGCCGAGTACGTCGGTGGGCTTGGTTTGCAGAATCTCGCCGCCGACTTCGATATCGGGGTTGCGCTTGCGGGCGTCGGTGAGGGAAATCTCGCGCACCGGATCGGCAACCTCGTCCACCACCTGATGGACCGAATACACGTCGACCTGGCCGGTTTCGGGGTTGAATTTCGACCGCAGGTCCTCCTCGGTGCGGTAATATTTCCGCGCCGCCACCACCATCGCGTCCTCGATCGCCGCGACGATGACCTCCGGTTCGATATGCTTCTCCCGGCTGATCTGCTCGATTGTCTGGTACAGCAGACTGGCCATTCCTGCTTCTCCTGACCCCCACCCTACAGCTCCACCACCAGATTGGCCTTACGAATCGCCGCGTACGGCACGGCCAGCTCGCGGTCCTTGACGCTTACCTTCACGATGCCATCGGCATAGCCGGCGAGCCGGCCCTCCATGAAGCTCTGATGCTCGAGCGGCTCGCTCAGCCAAATCTTGGCGAGCCGCCCGGTGAACCTTTCGTAATCGGCCGGCTTGATCAGCTTGCGATCGAGGCCTGGCGAGCTGACCTCCAAGACATAGCTCGCTCGACCCGGCACGAGCTCCTCTACGTCGAGGATCACGCTCAACTGCTCGCTAACCCGCTCGCAGTCCTCGTGGGTGATCCCGGAAAAGCCGGGATGTTCCGAGTCGGACGGCCGGTCGATATAGACTCGAAGGAGGCGTTGCTTGCCCACCTTCCACTCGACATCGAAGACTTCCAGTCCCAGCGAACGAGCGACTCGCTCTGCCGCCTCGCGAATCTTTCCGAGGTCCATTCTCTTCTGCCGGCGGCATTTACCCACCGCCCGGGACGGCTGCTCCGAGACATATCACCCGGCCAACAAAAAAGTGGGCTTGCGCCCACTGGTTTCGTTGACCTATCTGGAAGCAGTCAACAGTATAGTATCCACCGCGCGGTAACGCAAGGGCGGCCGATGCCGGCGATGTGGGCCGCTCCTAGACTCTTGCTGGACTTGCGAGGGGGTCAGAACAGGACTTCTGCTAGGATATCGCTGCCGGTCCTGACCCGGTTAGAGCGATGACGTTGCGCGAGGCGATCGACAAATACCTGGCGGCCGGGGGAAGCTACGGCGAGTCGGTGGCGCTCGCGTCGCTGGGTGAGTCCCACGAAGAGACCGAGCGCAGCTTCAGCCTCTTCGATGAGGATTACCACATCAGCCGGTTCCTTCACTTGCGGAATGATTCCGGTGAGAAGTTTCAGATCAATGGATTCCCGCAGACACACGTCTCGATCGACGCCGAAATCGAGAGTATTCTCTGACTCCCGGCGCCGTGCCGGCCTGGTCCCGGTTCGGTTGCGCTCCCCAATCCAGCGAGGGACGTAGCGAGTTCCACTCAGGCGGTTGGGCCAAATAGAGCGCTGCGGGAATCCTTCCTAGTGCTGGCCGCTGCGGCCTGCCGCCTGTGCGCGCTGCGCGGTCTTGGCTGCTTCCTGCGCCCGTCGACCCATTTCTTCGGGGGTGACGTCTTCGATGTGAGTGGCAAGCGACCAGGAATGGCCGAACGGATCGGTCAGACGGCCGTAGCGGTCTCCCCAGAACATGTTCTCGGGCTTTTGTACTTCCGTGGCACCCGCGGAGACTGCCTTGTGGAAGACTCAATCGACATCTTCGAGGTAGACGAAGACGCTCACGGTAGAGGCGTTCAGCGAGTGAGGCGAACGGAGGCCGCTGTTTGCCGGGGCCGTGCCCAGCATCACGATCGAATCGCCTATCTTGACTTCCGCGTGGCTGACCTTTCCGTCCGGACCATTCATGCGCATGACTTCGGTGGCTCCGAACACGTTTTTGTAGAGCTCGATTGCGCGCGCCGTCGTCAACCGCCAGGTACGGCGTGACCGAGTGGTATCCTCCTGGAATCGGATGCACGTGTTTTGCCATCACTGGTTGGATTCTCAACCGCTGTGCGAAGGTTCGGCTTTCCCGCAGCAGGTTCAGGTTTTTGGGGTGGGGCGCTAATTCTTACCGCAGTGCGGGGTGAAAATCAAACTCTGGGTCAACGTCTACGGGGATGTCTGAACCCCGTGCGAGCGCGGCAGAAAGTTCCGGCGGCATCACGGCATATTTTCTGAACCAAATCTCCGTGCGGGCACGATCGCCTGTGGCTTCCTGCTCGAGAAGTTCCTTCGCCAGCGTGGCCAGGGCGCTGGGCATCTTTTCGAAATTCGCTTGGTAGAGCCCGGTGGACAGGTCGCGCCGAATGGCGCCCTGCTCGGCGAGATAGCTGAACTCCATCATGGCTCCTTGGCCGTGCGCCTCGGCGATTCCGAAGCGAATCGTGCGAAACGTCTCGCCCAGAAACGACGCGTAAATGCCATCGAGCTTATCCTTGGGAATTGCACCGTGGTCGACAAGCCATTTCACGCACACCATGCCGGTGATGTCGGCTTTGGCTTCTTCGAGCGCGGAATATTGGTGGCCGATCGCTTCGCGAATGTCGATCTTCCCGGATGCCGTGCGGGCGTAGGCGGGCCCCAGTCCGTGAGAGATTTCGTGCAGCGTCACGAAACTGAGCAAGCCCTCACCGGTTACCAGCTTGGCCTGTTCGGCGGGCATCAGGCGTTCTGCCAGCGGGACAATGATCGAGTTCACCCGCGCGTCCATGAAGTTCTCCCAGAAAATCTTCTTCGAGCCTTTTTGCTCGTGGATGCGGGGATCGTTCGGCAAATTATCGGCAACAGCCTGATAGCCGTGCAGCAGGTCCCCCGACCGGTAGATGGCGTCGACAACCTCCATCGGTGACTGCTTGCCGCGCTTGGACGGCAGATCGGCGGCGGGCAGGGGAAGCGATTCCTGCAATTGCGGCACGTACTGCTGAAAGACTTCGAGCTTCTTGCTTTCGGCGTCCTTGCGAATCATCACCGACGCGCCATAAGAGGTTTTCACGCCGAGCAGGCCGTCGAGATAGGTTTCATACGGCGCGAAGATGATGTCGAATTTTGGTCTCTCGAGACTGAGCCAGGCGATGTCGCTGTCCCAGTAGTTGTCGGTCAGCAGAGCGTGGGCCCGCAACTGGAGAAAACGCGCGAACGCCGGGTCGTCGGTGAGTTCGGAGGCTTCGCGCAGATCGCGCGCCATAGGCACGAGAAATTCGCGGTAGGCGGTGCGATAAGGAACCACGGCCAGCGAGCCAGCAGAACCTGGCTTGGCGCGATCCCCAGAAGCGGCGGCAAGGATCGTGTAGGGATTGTAGTAGCCCGCCTTGCGATCGGGATTCGCCGCGATGAGTGCGTCGAATTGTGCCCGGGTCAGACCCCAGGGGAAAAATCCGCGCCCCGGCGGCATGAGCTCGGAGCTGACGAATGGCTGGTTGTCGTCAATCAGATCGAAGCGGCCGCCATTGATCTTCAGATACTCGCGCAAAACCCGGTCTTGCGGCTTGGCGCTGTTTTCAAGCGAGAGATACAGTCGAAGCCCTTGGGGATCGCTCTGCCGCCAGTAAATACAATCGAGCAAGCCGGCGGCGTCGACGAGCTTGTCGACCATTTTTTTCTCTTTGTCGGTTAGACTGCTCGAATCGAAGGAAATGTGAATCGGCTTGAATTTCGCGAGCCGCTCGGCGAGGTCGGGCGCGATCAGCAGCTTTGCGGGCCGAGAGGGGCTCTTCGCGGTTTGCTGCGCCGCAAGCGACAGGGAGCAAAGCAACAAAGGAAAGAGGGAAAATCGCAGAGCAGCCCCAGAAAATCGGCGACTGGAATGGAACCTCGCGCCTCGGTCCGCTGAGCCGGCCCGTTTCGTCCTTGGCCACAGAATTCGAATAGTGTTCACGGGCCCATCTTAGAGCAGAACAGTCGAAGTGCAAGCGCGCAGTTATGTGAACTTGCCCGCTGGACACGTGCGCTCACCTGAGTGATTGTGCGGAGAGAACACGGTGAGCGGTGGCCCACATGGTCGAAGCAGCCCTCACCGGCACCGGGAGCGCCGATGTAAACTGCGGCACCCACGAGCGCGTTTGTCTCTAAGAGATTCTTCAGCCGCTGGGAAGGAAGATAAACCGAGGCTGCCCATGCCATGGACTCTCCCTTAGAGCCGTGCAGTGCGGAGAAGTGGAAAAGGATTTCCTACTTAGTGCGAAGTGAGGGCGCCCAGACGGGAGGCCAGGGCTTTCTGTTCGTCGCGCATCGCGTGGGGGAGGCGATCGCCGAAGTTTTCAAAGAATTGGGCGATGGCCACCTCCTCTTCGGCCCAGTCGCTGGGATGGACGGCGAGCAGCTCACCGAGCGTGTCGCGTGAAATCGAAAGGCCGTCGAGCGTTAGCGACGAAACAGTGGGCACATAGCCGATAGGCGTTTCCGACGCTCCGGCACGGCCCTCGATGCGGTGGAGCATCCACTTCAGCACGCGAACGTTTTCCCCATAGCCGGGCCAGAGGAATGTGCCGTCGGCGCCGCGGCGAAACCAATTGACATGGAAAATTTTTGGAGGGTTTTTCAGCTTCGATCCCATTTCGAGCCAGTGTCGGAAGTAATCGCCCATGTGGTAGCCGCAGAAGGGAAGCATGGCCATGGGATCGCGACGCGTGACGCCGACGGTTCCGGTGGCCGCGGCGGTCGTCTCCGAAGCCATGGTGGCACCTACAAAAACTCCGTGTTGCCAATGATGCGATTCGTAGACGAGCGGCGCGAGGCGCGCGCGACGTCCGCCGAAGATCAGCGCGGAGATGGGCAGGCCCTCCGGATCCTCCCAGTGCGGAGAGATGGACGGCGATTGCCATGCCGGGACTGTGTAACGCGAGTTCGGATGTGCCGCCGGGCTTTTGCCCGAAGACCAGCTGTCGCCCTTCCAGTCCGTCAGGCCGCCCGGTGGCGTTGCATCCATACCTTCCCACCAAGGCTCGCGAGACTCCGTCATGGCCGTGTTGGTGAAAATGGTGTCGTGACGGATTGCCTTGATCACGTTGGGATTGGTTCTGCTGTTCGTACCCGGAGCGACGCCGAAAAATCCCGCCTCGGGATTGACGGCACGCAGCGAACCGTCGGGCGCGATGTGCATCCAGGCGATATCGTCGCCGACGGTCCAGACTCGATAGCCTTCCGATTCGAGCGCCGAGACCATCATGGCGAGATTGGTTTTGCCACAGGCGCTCGGAAAGGCAGCAGCCATGTAGGTCACCTTCCCGGATGGATCCTCAAGTCCGAGGATCAGCATGTGTTCGGCCATCCAGCCCTGCTCGCGCGCCATCCAGCTGGCGATACGCAGCGCAAAGCACTTCTTGCCGAGAAGCGCGTTGCCGCCGTAGCCGGAGCCGACGCTCCAGATCAATTTCTCTTCCGGGAAATGAACGATGAAACGGCGATCGGGACTGAGGTCGCCGATCGAGTGCAGGCCGGGTACGAAATCGTCGGAGCTGCCCAGGCGGTCGAGCGCGACCTTGCCCATGCGCGACATGATGCGCATGCTGGCGGCGACATAGGGGCTGTCGGTGATCTCGACGCCGATTTTGCTGTAGGGAGAAGCCGCCGGGCCCATGATGTAGGGAACCACATACATGGTGCGGCCCTTCATGGCGCCGTCGAAAAGCGGCCGGACCTTTTCCTTGGCGTCGGCCGGAGCCATCCAATTATTGGTCGGCCCGGCGTCGATCTTTTCTTGAGTGCAGATAAAAGTGAGCCCTTCGGTGCGAGCCACATCATTGGGATTACTGCGGTGGAGGTAACAGCCGGGGTAGGTGGTTTGGTTCAGCGCGATGTAGGTGCCGTCGCCGAGCATGCGCTTGGTCAGCCGCTCGTTTTCCTCCGCCGAGCCATCGCACCATACGATTTGGGACGGCTTGGTGAGTTTGGCTGATTCTTCTACCCAGACTTCCAGTGGAGTGGCCACCCAACCTCCCCATGCTTACGCTGGGACCACATCAAAATTATGGCGCGTCGTTCGGGAAAAAGGAAAGCAACTCGAACCAATCAATCAAGAGACTAGGGCATGCGGGCGAAGAATGCAAGGACGAGCGAAGAAATGCGGCACCGCTGCCGATGTATACTTCCGCGCAAATGTACGCGCGAAAATTGCGGGCAGAAATGATCGTGGCGGGCGAGCGCAAGCCGGTCCCACTGGAATGGCTGGATGGTTTTTGCATGAGGAACTTCACCCGGGCGGGGGAATTCGACGACACGCTGCCGACCGGGGAAGGGCGATTGGAAGCAGGGCTGCGCGTCGATCCGGCGCGACTGGCAGTGGCGATGAGCGAGGAGTTTACGAAGCGGGGGAAGGGAGATGGGGCGACCGTGGCGGTTGAGATTTCTGAGGAGGGTGGCTGAGGCTGGCTCGCGACGCGAGACTCCTGACCCCCGCACCGAAAAAAGTGCGGCGATGAGAATTTCTTGGCTTCGCGGAAATCAAAAAGGAGGGCTGAGCCTTCCCGCGCACGTATGGGGCGTTGCAGCGACGCGGCGGGCGGGTTCAGCTCCCCCACCTCGTTTCGACGCGATGAAGAAGGGATCGTTAGCAGGTCGGAAGTGAGATGCGCAAGTCACGCGCTACTGCGACTGGCGAAGTTGCGGAGGCCAGTGCGTGCGCGAAGTTCGCTCGGCCAATCGGCGAGTGCAGCCTTAATGGCGGGCAGCGCGGCTCGCGCGGCGATCGCTCCCGCCTCGACCAACAGCGGCATTTTCCCGAACTCATCCCACAGAATGTGGTGAACGTTTGGCTCGATCAATACATCGGTCGCAGCGCGCCAAGACTGCGTAGCAGCCATCTGCAGGATGGAAAAGGAGCGGCTGATCACCTCGATGGTGTTGCGCGGACCGTTTTCGAGAAGTCCGGGCTCTAGATGCACGCTGATGACGAGGTTGGCGCCCAGTTTGCGCGCGGCCGGCGCGGGAACCGTTTCCGTCAGAAAGCCGTCGACCAGGACGCGGTTCGTATAGCGCACCGGCAAGAAAAGTCCCGGGTACGCGCAGGAAGCGCGCAGGGCCGGGGCGATTTCACCGCTTGTGAAATAGACCGACTCTCCGCCCATGAGGTCTGTGGCAACAATGCTCAGAGGAATTCGCAGCTCTTCAAACGTCTTCGCGGGCGTGAATTTGTGGAGGAACTCCTCGAGCGGCTCATTGGAAGCCATGCCCATGCGCGAGAGAGTCCAGCGGCCGAAATCGCGAAAATGAGTTTCGCTGGCGCGGCTCTCCATTTCTGCAAGCGGCGTACCGGCTGCGTATGCGGCGGCGATCAGCGCGCCGACGCTGGTGCCCGCCAGGAAGTCGAGGGGGATCTCGTGCTCTTCGAAAATGCGCAGGACGCCGATATGAGCAATGCCGCGCGCGAACCCGCCCCCCAGAGCCAGGCCGATTTTCGGCCGCTCCTCTTGGCCGGCATAGGCGAACGACCGCAGGCCTTGGACGGCCCGCGAAAGCCATTTTGTGGCGGACCCCATACGGCACCTCGCGGTCCTGCACCCAATCTCTAATTTACCAAAATTCGCTTCCCCGAAGCGTTTCCGGTTGACCTGCCTTGGCGGTTTTGCAACGATGTGCGGTGCCCGAGACGGGGATGCGACGGCAAATCGAAAAGGCGGCGGTGCTTGGCGCCGGAACTATGGGCGCGCGCATCGCTGCGCACTTGGCAAACGCCGGGATTCCTTGCTATCTGCTCGACATCGTTCCTTTCGAACTGAACGCCGAGGAAAAACGCAAGGGCCTGACACTCCAAGATCCCGGGGTCCGCAACCGCATTGTCCTGGCGGGGCTGGAAGCGGCAAAGAAGTCTCGTCCCGCGGCGTTTTTTACTCCCCAAGCCGCGCGGCTCATCACCACCGGAAATCTCGAAGACCATCTGGCGTGGTGCGGCGAAGTGGACTGGATCATTGAGGCGGTTGCCGAAAACCTGGAGATCAAGCGCAGGCTGTTCGATCGGGTGGAGAGCGTGCGCAGGCCGGGAACCATGGTTAGTTCGAATACGTCCGGGCTGCCGATTCGCCTGATCGCCGAAGGGCGCTCGGAGGATTTCCAGCGGCACTGGGCGGGCACGCATTTTTTCAATCCGCCGCGCTATATGAAACTCGTGGAACTGATTCCGGGGCCCATGACGCTGCCCGAGGTGCTCGCCTCGCTTGAGGAGGTGTGCGATCGACGGCTGGGGAAGGGCGTGGTGGTCGCAAAGGACACGCCCAATTTCATCGCCAATCGGATCGGAACTTTTTCGGTTTTGGTGGCTCTCGAGCAGATGCGGGCACTGGACATGACGGTCGAGGAGGTCGATGCCTGCACCGGGCCCGCGATTGGCTGGCCCAATTCGGCGACGTTTCGCACGCTCGATATTGTGGGGCTTGACGTGCTGGTACACGTGATTGGGAATCTCTACGAGAACCTGGCGGAGGATGAATCGCGCGAACTGTTTCGGGTGCCGGCGCTCCTGGAAGAAATGATACGGCGCGGCTGGCTCGGCGAGAAGGCCGGCGGTGGATTTTACAAACGCGTGAAAGGCCGAGGCGAGTCGGAAGTTCTGGCGCTCGATTGGAAAAAGATGGAGTACCGGCCCCGCCAAAAAGCCAAATTTGGCTCGATCGAGACGGGGAGGGGCATTGAGAGCACGCGCGAACGATTGCCGGTGCTTATCGGAGCGGCGCTTGAGGGCGCGGGCGACAAAGGCAGCCAGTTTCTGTGGACGACTTTGAGCGCCACCTGTCTTTATGCCGCGCGGCGCGTGCCGGAAATCGCCGACCGCGTCGTAGAAGTCGACCGCGCCATGCGCTGGGGGTTCGGCTGGGAGCTGGGGCCATTTGAGGCCTGGGATGCAATCGGCGTCGAACGCATGGCCAAGGCGCTCGAAAGAGACGGCCAGCGGCTGTCTCCGCTGATCGACCAAGTCCTGGCATCGCCCCAGAAGTTGTTCTATCAGCGCGAGAAAGGCCACACGCAGTACTTTGATCTGGCGGCGGGCGCGTTGCGGCCGCTCCCACAAGACCCCGGCATCCTAGTTCTGAAGGCGCTCAAGGAGCGCAGCGCGGTCGTCGAGGAAAACGCCGGAGCGAGTCTGGTCGACTTGGGCGATGGCGTTCTCTGTTGCGAATTCCACGCCAAGATGAACGCCATCGGGGGTGACACGATTGCCATGCTGCGGGCGGGCGTCGCGCGGCTCGAAACGGAATTTGAAGCGATGGTGATCGCCAACCAGGAGCCGAATTTTTCAGCAGGCGCGAACCTGATGCTGCTCCTGATGATGGCTCAGGAGGGTGAGTGGGAAGATATTCACTTTGCGGTTCGGCAGTTTCAGCGCGCCAACATGGCCATCAAATATGCGCCACGTCCCGTGGTGGCTGCGCCGCACGCAATGTCGTTGGGTGGCGGCTGCGAAATTCCGCTGCACGCCGCCAGAATTCATGCGGCCGCCGAGACCTACATGGGCTTGGTCGAAACGGGGGTGGGTCTGATTCCCGCCGGTGGCGGAACGAAGGAGATGTTGATCCGCGCCAACGAGCACGCCGCCGGCTCTGACAGCCTCGACCTCCTGCATGCGCTCCGGCCCCTATTCGAGAACCTCGCCATGGCCAAAGTGTCGATGAGCGGCGAGGAAGCACGGCTGCTCGGATTTTTGCGTTCCCAGGATCTGATCTCGATGAATCGCGATCGACAGATCGCGGATGCAAAACAGACCGCCCTCGCGCTGGTCCGTGCCGGATACCATCCGCCGGCTCCCGCTGAGATTCGCGTGCTGGGCGAGGAATTTTTTGCCGCGGCACGGCTGGCGATTCACATGATGATTCGGGGCGACTATGCTACCGAGTATGACGGCGTGGTCGCACGCAAGCTCGCCTACGTGATGGCCGGCGGCGCCATCACCTCCGCGCAGACCGTACCTGAATCCTACCTGCTCGATCTGGAGCGCGAGGCGTTTGTGAGTTTGTGCGGCGAGCGGAAAACGCAAGAACGTATGGCGCACACCCTCCAGACCGGAAAACCTCTCCGCAACTAGTCTAGGTTTTCCTTCTTTGCCGAAACATGCATCATCAGTACGAACGTACTATTGCCGCGGCTTTTTGCGGCCGCCGAAAATTGGCATTCCGCGAAGTTTCAGTTGCTTACAGGGGGTCGGTGTTTCTACCGTTCGTACCATGGCGCTAACCAGAGAGACCAGCGAAGCCAAAACAAACACCACAGTAGTCCCACCAGCAACCAGCCGACCCAAGACATCCGATCGCATGCGAGCCGACGCCGTTTCGCTCGAGGTGCCGGTCAAGGTCCACGGCACACGCATGCAGGAGACGGCCTCCGGGGCTGCGAGCGGCGAACCCTTCGAAGAAAAAACCTCGACCATGATCGTCTTCCCGCAAGGGGGCGTGCTCAAGATGACCACACCTGTTGCGCCGGCTCAAATGATGGTGGTCACGAATTTGAAGTCGGGGCATGACTCGATTTGCCGGGTCGTGAAGGTTCGGGCCTATGCGCAAGGGCAAAGCTATGTCGAGATCGAGTTCACACACCGGCAGCTAGGCTATTGGGGCGTGTACTTTCCTTCCGATGGACCGGAAGCTGCGGAGAACGGCGCACCGGCTGCGCCACCGATTCCCCTGGAAGTCAGAGGAGAGAAGCCAGCTGAAAAACCCCCCGTGGAGGCCGCTGCCGTCAAGCCGATCCCAAAGACACCAACTCCCAAGCCCGCTGCAGGTAAGCCGGATTCAGTGTTTGTGCCGCTTGGCTCGCAAGAGCCAGTCCAGCCTGCTGCAGCCGCGACATCCTCGCGGCGCGCAACGCCAAGCTCAGGCGGCGAGCTCGTGGGCAAGCCTCTGAATCTCGAAGCCGCCTTCCAGAGTCCCGCCGAGGAACACGGTTCGCTTGCCAATCCGTCGTCGCCTCTCAAGGCGGAAATAAAAAGCAATGCACAGGCCCTCCTCTCCTTTGCAGGTGCGGGAGTGCCGGGCGAAGTCGTCGAGGTCGGCGAGGCTGATGGTGCGCCGCCTGCGGACCCGCTGCCCGTTGCACTGGGACGCCTTGCCGCGGCTGCCCCTTTTGCCAAGTCCCCGACCGCCCGAGAGGCCTTCGACGGCGCTTTGAGTTCGAGCACATTCGCAATCTCCGGAGCTTCTGAGCCCAGCCGGGCGAAAAGCAAACACCCAGCGATGGTTGCAGTCGGTGCGGTTGTCCTGCTTGCCCTAGCCGCAGGGGCTGCCTACCACTTCCGAATGCCGCCCTTCGATCGCCCATCTGCGGCGCAGCCGAATTCGCCGACCCCTCCGCCCCCGGCCGCGGCCCCCGCCTCGGCTGCCGCACAGCCGAGAATCGTCGAGGAACCCGCGGAGGCACCGGCGAAGACGGACTCAGCTGCACCCACGGTGACAGCAAACACAACTCCGGCAAAAGCCGACAAAGCACCGCCCTCGGCGGCGGTGGTGCCGACCAGGCCGGCACCCGCGGCGGCAGCGCCAGCGCCTGTGGCCAGCACCGCAACGGGAGGGAAGGTCCTGCTGAGGGCGCTCCAGGCGCATCCGACCTCACCCAAGCCTGTACGCGATTCGGCCCCAGCCGAAACAGCTCCGGAAATCGATGCACCTGCGGCTGACAGCGAGGCTGGGCTGTCGGCCATAGCCGAGTCCTCGCCCCTCGCGCCTCCTACAGAGGACGCGCAACCCGTTCGCATTCGGGTCGGCGGCGAACTGAAGCCTCCACGGCTGCTGTCTTCCGTGATTCCGGTGTATCCGGCCATGGCGCGTGATACCGGAATTGAAGGTGAGGTGGTAATCGACACGACCATCGACAAGACCGGCAGAGTCACCGGCGCCAAAGTCATCTCGGGACCCAGTGTGCTTCGGCAAGCGGCTCTTGACGCCGTGCGGCAGTGGAGGTACGAACCGTCAAAACTGAACGGCGAACCGGTGCCGGTGCAGCTGACGGTGACGCTGAAGTTTCACCGCGATTAACCAAACCCTGTGCTCTCGCCTGGAACGTAGGGAAGGCCGTCGTTGCTTTTTTTCTCGAGCTGGCATCCAATGGAGCAGTCTCGGGTAGTTTGTTGCCCCGCTCGACGGAGGTGGCCATGCGAGAAGCCTTCCTGGTAAGTTCGGTCCGTACAGCGGTTGGAAAAGCGCCGAGGGGCGCACTCCGCAGCACTCGACCCGATGATCTCGCTGCCGTGGCGATCAAGGAAGCGATCGCTCGCGCCGAAGGCCTCGATCCTGCCGAGGTTGAAGACGTGATCATTGGCTGCGCGACGCCCGAGGCGGAGCAGGGAATGAACGTGGCGCGCATTGCCTCTCTGCGCGCGGGCCTTCCCGCAAAGGTTTCTGCGATGACGATCAATCGGTTCTGCTCCTCCGGGTTGCAAGCCATTGCTTTGGCAGCACAGCAGATTGTTTCCGGGCAAAGCGAAGTGGTCGTTGCAGGTGGTACCGAATCGATGAGCATGGTGCCGATGGGGGGACACAAAATCTCGCCGAATCCGTGGCTGATCGACCATTATCCGGACACCTACCTGAACATGGGACTGACGGCGGAAAACCTCGCGCGCAAATATAATTTCACGCGCGAGGACGCAGATGCTTTTTCGCTGGCCAGTCATCAAAAGGCCCTGGCCGCCATATCGGCGGGGAAGTTCCAGGACGAAATCGTGCCCGTCGAAGTGAGCTACACGTTTGTCGATGCCGATGCGAACGGCGTCTCCAGCGCGACGAAGCCGACCACGCGCCAGTTCAGATTCGATACCGACGAGGGACCGCGCGCCGATACCTCGATGGAAGCGCTTGCCAGGCTCAAGCCGGCTTTTCACGCGCACGGCGTGGTCACGGCTGGGAACAGCTCGCAGATGAGCGACGCGGCGGCGGCCACCGTTCTGATGAGCGCCGAGCGTGCGCGGTCGCTCGGTTTGAAGCCCATGGCGCGCTTCGTCTCGTTCGCAACGGCCGGATGTCCCCCGGAAGAAATGGGCGTCGGTCCCGTCTACGCGATTCCGAAGGCGCTCAAGATTGCAGGCCTCAAGCTCGATGACATCGATGTGATCGAATTGAACGAGGCATTCGCGGCGCAGTCGCTTTCTGTCATCAAGCTTGCCGGGCTCGATCCGGCCCGCCTGAATGTGAACGGCGGGGCGATCGCGCTGGGGCATCCGCTCGGCTGCACGGGAGCGAAATTGACGGCCACCATTCTTCGCGAGATGCAGCGGCGCGGCTCGCGCTACGCAATGGTCACGATGTGCATCGGTGGCGGGATGGGAGCGGCAGGTATTTTCGAGCGCGCCGCGTAGGAGTCGTCTCTTAGACTCGAAACCTGAAAAATCGGAACGGCAAACGGATCGCCGCGGATCGTAGCGATCTTGTTCAGCTTGATGGTCTGGTGGCAGAGTCCAATGCTCTGGCGCCATCGGTCGCGGCGCTTCGGAGGTGCGGCGTTTTGGAGTTCCGAGCCGATTGCGCGCATGGCCGAACAGGCGTGTTTGCCTCGGGGCCAGATCGAGTCGGTCCGGGGGTTATGAAAGAAAGGCGAATCTCAGCCTGCCGTTGACAAAGATTAGGGGTTTTGTCTTGCGCAGGCGGGTGGGTGAAAAGCAGCGGACCGCAGAACAGCGAGGAGGCGGTATGGCGACGACAACAGTTTCCCAAGCACTCGGTCGGGGCGGCGCATTTCTTGTGGCGACCACGAGCCCAGCGGATGTCTTCACTCCCGCGGACCTTTCCGACGATCAACGGCTGATTGGCCAGACTGCCGCTGAATTTGTGACCAAGGAAGTTGTCCCGTTGATTCCCGATCTTGAAAAACACAAAGAAGGGCTCATGGCGCAGCTCCTGAAAAAAGCCGGGGAGGTCGGACTGCTTGGCGCCAGCATTGCCGAATCGTATGGAGGATCGGAGCTGGACAAAGTCGCCGCTACCATTCTCACCGAGAAAATCAGCGTGTACGCATCGTTTGCCGTCGCCTTCGGCGGAACAACGGGCATCGGAACCGTCCCCATCGCCTATTTTGGGAGCGCAGAGCAGAAGAAGAAATATTTGCCCAGGATTGCGACGGGCGAATGGCTCTCTGCGTACTGCCTGTCGGAACCGCAGGCCGGTTCCGACGCCCTGGCTGCGCGCACGCGCGCGGAGCTTTCCGCCGACGGCAGGCATTGGGTTTTGAATGGCCAGAAGATGTGGATCACCAACGGCGGCTTTGCCGATGTTTACATCGTCTTTGCGAAAGTCGACGGCGAAAAGTTTTCGGCGTTCATCGTCGAGCGCGGCACGCCGGGCTTCAGCATCGGCGCCGAGGAAAACAAGATGGGCATCCACGGCAGCTCGACCGTGCCGCTGTTTTTCGAAAACGCGCGTGTGCCCGCGGAGAATCTTCTGCACGAAATTGGCCGCGGCCACATTGTTGCCTTCAACACGCTCAACGCCGGCCGGCACGCGCTGGGTGTTTCCTGCTTGGGCGGTTCGAAGAAAACGCTGGAAGAAACGTCCAAGTACGCGAAGGAGCGCATTGCATTTGGCAAGCCGATCGCCACGTTTGGGCTGATTCAAGCGAAGCTGGGGGAAATGGCCATCCGCATCTATGCCCTCGAATCGATGATCTATCGGACGGCTGGAACGATCGACCTGGCGGTCAGAACGCCCGGCGGCGACAAGGTCCAGCGGGCCATGCAGGCGCTGGAGGAATACGCGATCGAAAGCTCGATCAACAAAGTCGCCGGCAGCGAGACGCTGGACTACTGTGTCGATGAAGGTCTGCAGATTTTCGGCGGCTACGGCTTCCACGAGGACTATCCGATGGCGCGCGCCTATCGTGACAGCCGCATCAACCGCATCTTTGAAGGCACCAACGAAATCAATCGGCTAGTCATCATCCAAATGCTCATGAAGCGAACGATGGCCGGAATGTTGCCGCTGATTTCGGCGGCGAAAGCGCTCGCCGAGGAGTTGCTCACCCCGATGTCGTTGGAAGAGGCATCCGCCGGGGATTTTGCTGAGGAAGAACGCGTGCTTGCCCAGGCCAAGAAGATTTTTCTGCTGGCTGCGGGCGCGGCGGTCGAAAAATTCCGCGAGAAGCTGGCTGATCATCAAGAGATCGTCGCATCGCTGGCGAACATCGTCATGGAGATCTACGCGATCGAATCTTCGCTGCGGCGCGCGCAAAAAGCGGCGGCACAGCGGGGGGCCGCTGTGAGCCTTATGGCCGATGCGACGCGCGCGTACGCGTACGACGCGATGGACCGCGTCGAGAAAGAAGCGCGGACCGCACTGGCGGCGATTTCCGGGGGTGACCTGCTGGCCACGCATTTGGCGGCCCTGCGCCGCTTCGCTAAGCATGCGCCGGCGGACATGATCACGCTCCGGCGGCGCGTCGCCCAAGCCGTCCTTGCGCAGGATCGTTATCCCTTCGAAGGACGCTGACGTCGAGTCCAGGTCCGGCGGTAGCAAGAAACAAAATCGAATTCGCGCCGCCGGGTGGGACAAAAACTGGCGCCACAAGACGTCACAAATCTCCTCGTCCACTTTGCTGCCGTTTCCTTCCGAAAACGGAAATGGTTTTCCACCGGCTTCGCTGAAGTCCAGGCAAGCCCCGCCTGCTCATCGAGTTAGCTCCTGTCTCTTTTGGCAGTACCGTTGCATCTAAGCGAGCGGAGGTTAGGACCCAGTCCAATGATGACGGTTCTTCAAAAGCTCGGCGGGCGCATGAGCTCGGTTCCAGCACAGACGCGGAAGCGCGTTATGTGGACGATCGCCATCCTGTTCGTGCTACAGCTATATTTCGTGCGCGAACTGATCGCCGCCGAACTGCTGTTCGGCGCGCTGTTTCTAGCTTTGTTTGCCCTTTTCGGCATCTGCTATCTGATCGGGACCCTTTGGGAAAACGGCCTTCTCTGGGCAGACACCGGAGTGCGCGCGCTGGCGATGTTTACCCGGCGCAGCTACTCGACCCTGGAAGAGGTCAGTAAAAGGCCATTCCGCCATCTACGTTCAGAGTCTGCCCGGTAATCGCGCGGGCTTGATCGGACACCAGGAAGAGGGCCGCGGACGCGATTTCCTCTGCCGTCTGCGGCCTGCCTTGCAGGATTCCCTCAATCATTCGCTGGAGCCCTTCGTCCCCGCCGGACCCCAAATAGGCCGAGAATTCGCGCCTTAAATCCTGCGACATTTTCGTTTCGGTCACAGGGCCGGGGCACAGTGCGTTGACACGCACGCCTTTGCGCGCGCCCTCCGCGGCGAGGACCCGCGTCAGCCCAATGAGCCCGGCTTTCGAGGCGGTGTAGGCCGCGCTCAAAGCAAAAGCGGCCTTCGCTCCGACGGTCGAGATGTTCAAGATCGAGCCGGACCCGCGTGCGTACATCTCAGGAAGCACGAGCTTCGCTAGCAGCATGGGCGCGCGAAGGTTCACCGCCAGCACTTCGTCCCAATCCTGCGCCGAAAATTTCTCAATCGGTTGCACGGGGCCGTAAATCGCAGCGTTGTTCACCACGATATCGATTGCTCCGAAGGACTTGCGCGCCGCCTGGACGATCTTCTGGCAGTCGGCTTCATAAGTCAGGTCGGCCGTTACGGGGAAAGCCCGTCCTCCTGCTGCCTGAATTTCCGCGGCGACCTGATCGATCTCGGCCGTGGTGCGTGCCGCCAGAACCACCGCCGCCCCGGCGGAGGCAAGTTGGTGCGCAATCGCGCGGCCGATTCCGCGGCCGCCTCCGGTTACGATCGCGACTCGTCCGCCCAGTAACATTTCCGTTTCCTCCGCACAAGCAACTCCAGAGAATATCATCCTGGCCGCCAGTCCCGCGCGAAGCATGGCAACTCTGCCGATTCTTTGACGGCAACGAGGTTGAGCCGCCAGGGGCAACTTCCAAGGGGACTCGTCCGGATTCGACGGCCCTTGGAGGGTTGGGGTAGGGCGATTTCGCCTGGATGGTCTCATGACTGGCTGGACGATGGCGCCGGAAACAGGCCGGAGGGCAAGACGTTCTGCTCGTTGACTCATGCTCCCGCAGGGCATAGCATGCCGCACGTCGCTTCTCGGCGATGAAATGAGGCATGCGAGATGGCGAAGAATATCGAGTTGCTGGGTTCTTATTGGACTCTTTCGGCCGGGGCTGAGCCGCACACCGATCGTGAATACAGCCCCGTCGATTTCAAGGAACGCGTAGCCAGTGCGGCGCGCGCAGGATTCAAGGGCTTCGGCATCTGGCATGCCGACCTTGCCTATGTCCTTCAGAAATACAGCCTGAAGGAGATGAGGAAGATCCTCGATGACCATGGCATCAAGCACGTCGAGCTCGAATTTCTTATAGATTGGTTCGAGACTGGAGAAAAGAAGAAGCAGTCCGACGCGACGAAGAAGATGCTGCTCGAAGCCGCTGCGACATTGCCGGCGCGGCATGTGAAAGTCGGAGAGTTCGTGCGCAGCAATTGTCCGATGCCCCGCATGACGGAGGCCTTCGCGGCCCTCTGCAAGGACGCCGCGAATCACGGCACCCGAATCTGCTACGAGATGATGCCTTTTTCAACCATCGATTCGCTGGAGAAGGCAATCGAACTGGTGAGTGGCGCCGGTGCGAAGAACGGCGGAATCTGCTTCGACCTCTGGCATATCGCGA
>JASHRC010000080.1 GCA_030037525.1 Candidatus Acidiferrales bacterium
CTTTTTGCTTGTGGCTGATTTCACCGAGGCTTTTCCATGGCGGCGATGAAGCAGTCGCCGCGGCGCACAAGAGGCTGGATATAGCACCGCGGCCGGTCGGAGTCGTAGAGGGCGCGACGAGGCGTCTGGACTGCAACGTTCACCGTGTTCGAAATCAACGAAGAACAACTCTCCAGCCCTGGTCAGCAAGCAGATGCGGAGCTCGCCCGTGCGGAGATCCACGTGATAGGCGCCGAAGCGGAGCCGGGTCGGAGCGCAAGGCTGGTCGCGCATCGCAGAAACTGCCCGCGAGTCTACTGCGGGCAAGAGAGAAACTCAAGGGCAGGCACCGGATAAAATCACATAAGCCATGGACATCCAATAGGTTAAGGCTTTACCTGATCTGATTAGCAAAGGAGTTCAGGGTGGCTGGAATGGGGCGCAAACTCGCCGTTCAGTTCGCGCGGGACCACAGACGCTCGGAGGCCAGGCGGGCGCCTTCGACAAGCGAACGGAGTTTCATCCAGGAAAACGCCGGGTACACGGGGCCGAAGCCGGCGAAACTGCCGAAGCCGCAATCGCTACCTGCCATGATTCTTTCCTTCCCGACGACATTCGCGTAACGAATGAGGCGCTGGGCGACGAGCTCGGGATGCTCGACGTAGTTGGTGCTCGAAGAGATTACGCCAGGAACAAGAATCTTATCCCCAGGGAGTTTAATTTTCGTCCAGGCTTCCCATTCGTGTTCATGGCGGGGGTTGGCGCCTTCGATGAGCAGCGCCATCGGTTTGACCTTGATGACGATGGGGAAAATCTTCCGGCAATCCATGTCATGAATATGAGTGCCCTCGTAATTGCCCCAGCAAACGTGGAGGCGAACACGATCGGCGGGGATGCCCGCGAGCGCATGGTTCAAGGCTTCGACCTGAAGCTCGGCGTAGCGCAAGAATTCGGCATCGCTGAGATTTTTGAAACGTGTGTGACGCCCCATGGCCAGATCGGGGCAATCGAGCTGGAGCAGTAAGCCGGATCGTACGATGAGTTCGTACTCTTCGCGCATCGCATCGGCGAGAGCCCCCAGATAGGTTTCGTGGGAGGGATAGTACTCGTTCGGCTGAAAGACGGCGATGGTGCCGGGCGAGACGGAGTTCATGAAACCCTCCACGACATTGGCCGTCAAGAGAGCTTCCTTCATGTGAGCAATATCCTGCTCGACGGGCTTAAGATTTTTTACTTTGATCGGGCCCTTGCAGACGGGGCGCTTATAGGTGGCGGAGTGGCCGGCTTTGACGAGGCGGTCGCGATATTCGGGAAATTCGTCAAGGTCCTGCGGGGTAGGGCGCGGAGAATCCCCTTCGAATCCCGTGAGGCGATGGCGGATATAGGTGGCGTAGCTAATCTTGCTGGTTTCCCCGTCGCTCGCGATATCGATGCCGCACCCGGCTTGGCGCTTGACCAAATCGGCGGTGGCGCGGCGCATGGTTTCGTTGAATTCCGATTCGTCCATGGGATCACCGCGATCCTGCGCGAAAAGGAGATCGACGACTTCCTGTGAGCGCGGCAGGCTGCCGACATGAGTCGTAAGGAGGCGATCGGTGCTGGTTTTCATTTCTTGCCTCGCGGCTCGCGATGATACTTGGCGCCGGAAAGCGAAGCAACCGAGTTTTGGCAAAACGAAATTGCCGATCGCTGGAAGCACTTACAAATGGCAAGCTTTTGCATCCGGGATAAGCCACCAGTACGCTTCTGTCGGCAGGCGCAGATTCACAACCGGGCAGCAGCGACTACGCCAGCGCCGCTCCGGCCGCGGTCGCTCGCCTGGCGTTTTGCCTTGCGCGGAGGAAGCCGCCGAGCCAGGCGGCGGGGACAACCATTACGATTCCGATGATCCAATTGCGCAGCGGCGTTTGGACGACGGCAGCTTCCATGGCCCCTATCGTCAAGGCGAGTTCGACGACGCCCAGGGCGATCGCGTGTCGTCCGGGCGAACGACCCGCGATCCACGCTGTGACGTAGCCGCCCGCGGCCACCGAGAGCCCCGTATAGAAATACATGAAGAGCGAGGCGTAGAGATTCGTGTTGAGCGCCGAGGCATTGGGCAGCGCGCGCGGGAACAGACGCAACAGAAGCGGATCCACCGCCCACTCAATCGCGAAGGAAGTGATGGTCAGCACGACAAGACCCGCAACAACTGCCAGCACACTGCGCAAGATTTTCATGGCTGTTTGCCCCCAACGAGGCGCTAGGTTATGCCGGCAGGCCGCGGAAGTCTCGGTCTTCCTTGGGCTCTCCGCCCTACCCTGATTACCCGAATTGCGCCCAGGACCGAATGGCAGGCAATATTGATGAAATCGGCCGAGCGAGCCGAAGGGAGGAATGAAAAGGCTCAGCCCCTGGAAAGGGAGGTCATGGAGAAAAAACGAAAGGTCCTATTTCTATCAACGGGAAATTCGACCAGGAGCCAAATCGCAGAGGGGTTTTTGCACAGGATCGCCGACAACGAGTTCGCAGCAGCGAGTGCGGGGATCGAGCCGGGCGGGCCGGATCCACTGGGCGTCGAAGTAATGAAAGAAGCGGGGATTGCTATCGGGCAACACGTGGAGCCCCTGAGCCAGGCGATCAAAGAGCATTTTGCCTACGTGGTTACGTTTGACGACCCCACCAAAGAGAAATCGCCGATCTTTCCACTCACGGTGAACTTCATGCCCTGGAGTCTCGCGGACCGGCAAGGCTGGAAGCCCCGCCGGAAGAGAAGAAGGAGATATTTCGGCGCGTGCGCGACCAAATCAGAGATTGTGTAGCCGCTTTCGTGGGTGAGATCAGAAGGAGGGAACGCGAAGGACAAAAAGCCCCAAGACTCGGATAAAACCAGAAAGAGTCGGAGCAGAGCGCCTGATGTATACTCCCGCCCCATGACTACGCTCGACTACGATTTCAACCTGAGCAAGCTGGAACGCGTGATGTCCGGGCCCGGCAAGGTCATGAGGCTCGGCGAGGAGCTCGAAAGGCGAGCGCTCCGGCGCGCGATTGTCGTGACCGGGAAGAGCCTGGGCGGGTCGACACTTCTGGAAAAAGTGACCGGCGCGGCGGGAGCACGGTGCGTTGCCACCTTCCAGCGCGCGCGCCAGCACGTGCCACGAAGCAGCGTGGATGAACTCGAAGCCCTCATCGAGCGGGAGAATGCTGATTCCCTGATAGGCTTTGGAGGCGGAAGCCCGATCGATAGCTGCAAAGTTGCTAGCCATCGGTTTCTAGAGGGGCGCGAGATCATCCAGATCGCAGTTCCTACGACCTTGTCGGCGGCCGAATACACTCACGGCGGCGGCGTGACGAACGAGAAGACGCTGGTAAAATCGGCCGTTTCCGATCCTCGGCTGCAGCCGCGCACCGTGATTAACGATCCGGAACTGACACTGGAAACTCCCCAGTGGCTCTGGGTTGCGACTGGGATGCGCGCGCTCGATCATGCGGTTGAGACCATCTACGCGAAGCGGCATCATCTGTTGAGCGACGCCTTGGGAACGAAGGCGATTTCCCTGCTGATCGAGCATCTGAAGCCTTCGATTCAAACGACCGGCCAGACACAGCTGGCCCATCGCGGGGAATGCCAGTTCGCGGCATGGTTTTCGATTTACGGCTCGATGAACACGCGCTTCGGAATCTCGCATCTGTTGGGCCACCAGATCGGGCCGCGTTGGAACGTAGCACACGGGATCACTTCCTGCATCACCCTGCCGCACGCCATGCGATTCATGGCCGATATTGCGCCGGAACGATTTGGGCCGATCGCCGAGGGCTTTGGCATCCCGTTCGACCGGTCCAATCCCAGGGCGAGCGCGCTCGAGTGTGCCGATCGCACCGCGCAGTTCATCGCGAGCTTCGATGTGCCGCGCAGCTTGAAGGATGTCGGCGTGTCGCCAGATGAAATTCGGCAGATCGTGCCGGCCGTATTACACGAGATCGAAGAACGGGCCGTGGTGGACAAACCGATAACCGAAGCAGAGGTTATCGGCTTGCTCGCATCATCCTATTGATTCCGCCGAAATACACCCTTAGTGCTTGGGCGTATCGCCGCCGATAAAGACGGCGCTGGTGCGCCGAGACGGCCCGCCAGGGGAGGGCTCTGTCGCGTTGGGAGCCGCATCCGCCACGGCAATCTTGGCAGCCGCCTTGCGGATGCCACCCGGAAAATTGCTCTCCGGAACCTTGATCGGCTCGAGCATCGCCTGGATTTCGGCACGGCGGTGCTCAAACCAAGGCGGAAGAAGCAAACTATGGCCGAGCTGATCGGCCGGCTCGTCGACGGCAAATCCCTGGGGAACCGTCGCCGCGCATTCCACCAATATTCCGCCCGGGCAGCGGCAGTATACGGAGTGGAAATACATTCGATCTTTGATCTCCGAGGCGTCCGTGTAACCGAGTTCTTCGTAAAGGTTCTTCTGTTCCGTCAGCTTTTCATCGTTTTCAACTTCGAGCGCCATGTGGTGCGCCGTACCCGCGCCGAAAATCCAGCTTCCGGACGGCCGCCCGGGCTCGTGCAGCAGAGTGACGGTCTTGGCGGCGCCACCGGCTCCAATTTCGTATCGGTGATAAGGGCCATCCTGGCCGGTCTTGCGGAAGCCGAGCGCATCGACGAAGAAGCGCTCGGTCTCGGCGATTTCTCGCACGGAAAGAACCGGGCCGTGGAAGCCGCGCGTACTCACGTCGGCCGTGACTTCGCCGACCGTCCAAGGCTTGCGCGAATCGGCGTTGTCCTCAAGCACCTCGATCTGGATGCCGGAGGGATGATCGAAACGAATGAACTTCTGGCCGAAGCGCTCCTCGATGCCGGAGTTCTTGATTTTGTGGCGATTCAAATGTTCGAGCCAGAACTTGAGCGACCCCTTGGGGACCGTATACGCCGTGGCCTGGATTTGGCCGGAACCTGGACGGCCCTTCACGCGTCCATAAGGAAAGGTCGTGTACACCGAGCCGGGTTCCGCGTCGGCATTCGCGTAATACAGATGATAGTGAGCGTAGCGACCATCGAAAAGAATCGTCTGCTTGATCATGCGCTGTCCGAAAATCTTCGTTTGGAAGTCAATATCCTCCTGTGCGCCGCCCACGCACACCGTCATGTGATGAAGACCCTTTACAAGCGACATGTCGCGCACCTCCAGTCGCGGAGTTTATCACAACCGGCTGAGCAGGTGCTTGGCCCCGCTGCGCGCACGCAGCAAAAACGAGTTCGCTGGACGGCTGCCGAAGACATAAAAACGATGCGTGCCCACGGCGGCTTTTGTGATAAAAGTTGTGGCCGATCAAGCGACGAGGGGCGAAGGTTCCAGACGGCTGGAGCGTGAAATGCGTGGTACGACTCCGGGGAAGGTCCTCGGAATTTTGGCTCTTTTGATTTTGGGTGCAGGAGGCGGCCGCCGTGCTGCCGCTCAGGCACCGCCCGGATGGGCAAACTCGAGCGGCGAAGACCCCTCGGGCACATGGGCGCCGCGATTTGACGAGGATTGGGAGGAGCGGATTCCCGGTCCGGAGATCGGCGATTACCTGGGATTGCCGATCAACGACGCGGCGCGGCTAAGAGGCGATGCGTGGGATGCGGCTCTAGTGGAGCTGCCTGAAAACCAATGCCGCATGCACGGATCCGATTACGGGTGGCGCGGCCCGTCGAATCTGCACATCTGGCAGGACGTGGACCGGGCGACCCAGACGGTGATCGCCTATCACACGCACCTTTCGGCTTATGGAGCTGAGCAAACCATCTGGATGGACGGGCGTCCTCATCCGCCAGACTACGCACTCCATACGTGGCAGGGGTTTTCGACGGGGGAATGGGAAGGAGACCAGCTCGTCATCACCACAACCCATCTGAAAGAAAACTGGATCCGTCGCAATGGGATTCCGCGCAGCGATCTGGCGACCGCCAGAGTTCACCTGATGAAGCACGGTGACTATCTGACGGTCGCGGTGATCGTCTACGATCCGATTTACCTCACCGAGCCGTTCATTCGCACCACCGACTTCGTCTATAACCCGCAGGCGCAGATGGCACCGTGGCCGTGCGAACCTGTGGACGAAGTCGACCGTCCCGCCGGGCAAGTTCCCAGTCACGTGGGAGCCAATCCCTTTCTCGACGAGTTCCCGGCGAGGTATGGCATACCGCCGGAAGCTGCCAGAGGTGGGGCGGAGACCATGTATCCCGAGTACCAGCTGAAGATGAAGCAGATGAAGCTATTGCCGCGTCCAGCAAAGGTGGTCCCCAACCGATGAGACAGGTGCCAAGAGGATCGATCTGGGGACTGGTCGCCCTTGCTTTATGCGTCGGATTTGGGAAGGCCCGCGCTCAGCAGGTTTCCAGGAGTGTCGGCGCCGCGCCGGACTATTCCCAGGCGGAAGTCCACATTTTGCCCGTGCAGGGCAACATTTACATGTTGGTGGGCGCGGGCGGGAACATCACCGTGCAGGCGGGCAACGACGGCGTGCTGCTGGTCGATACCGGCGTAGCTCCGATGAGCGAGAAGGTGCTGGCCGCCATCCGAAGCATTTCCAGCAGGCCCATCCGCTACATTATCAACACCCACATTCACCCGGACCACACCGGGGGCAATGAAGCCATCGCGAAAGCGGGCATGACGATTGCCGGCGGGAATGTGGTGGGAGATATCGGCGCGAGCGCGGGCAACCAAGCTCAGGTGATCGCGTTTCAGACCGTGCTCGACCGGATGAGCTCCTCGAACGGACCACAAGCCTTTCCGCAGGCGGCATGGCCCACGGAAACCTACACCACTCCTGAGCGCAAGATGTTTTTTGACGGCGAAGGGATCCAGATCATTCACATCCCAACAGCGCATACCGACGGCGACAGCATGGTGTTTTTCCGGCGTTCGGACGTGATCAGCACGGGCGATATTTTCGTGACCAATCGTTATCCGATTATCGATCTGGAGCGAGGCGGCAATATACAGGGTGTGATCGCAGGACTGAACAGGATCATCGACATCGCCATTCCCGAGGGAATCGCGGGTGCGGACCTGCAGGAAGGCGGGACGATGGTAATTCCCGGTCACGGACGGCTTTGCGATGTCGCGGACGTGGTTTTTTACCAAGAGATGGTGACCATCATCCGCGATCGCATTCAGGACATGATCAACAAGGGGATGACCCTCGAGCAGGTGAAGGCGGCGAAGCCCACGCGGGACTACGATCCTCGCTATGGCGCAACGAGCGGAATCTGGACGACGGACATGTTTGTCGAGGCGGTGTATAAAGGCCTCGCGGCGAAGCCGGGGGCAGCGGGCGGAAACTAGGAGCAGCCTTTGTCGTTATCGTTATAATGAAACATCGGTCAAGGAGACGATCCCATGAAGCGCGTCATCTTGCCACTGATTCTGTTGGCGTTCGGAGCGGGCGGGCGAGCCTACGCCCACCATTCCTTCGCGGCGACCTATTATGTGGATCAAGAAGTCACAGTCGAAGGGACGCTCGTGCAGTTCTTGTATCGCAATCCGCATTCGTTTGTGAAAGTGGAAGCGAAGGATGAGCAGGGAAATCCGGTGATTTGGTCGGTCGAATGGGGCGGTGGGGCGCAGCTTACCCAGGAGCACGTCACGCGCGACACGCTGAAGCCGGGCGACCACGTGATCGTCACCGGCAATCCGGGGCGTGACCCCAACGAGCACAGGATCCGTTTGCACAAGATCGTGCGGCCGTCGGACGGCTGGAAGTGGGAAGGCGTGATCATGTAGCTGGATCGAGACGGCGGGGATTCCGGCAACCGGGGGGACGGTGAACTTCAGGATTTCTCTTGGGCACGGCACAACCATGCTGCTGGCGGTGTGCGCGTTCGCTTTGCTTCTGGTGCCGGCATCGCATGCGCAAATCGGCTTTGCTCCTTCCCCTCGCCCGGTCAATCCCCGAGCAAGCGCGCCACTTGACCTGACCGGCTACTGGGTTTCGATCATCACTGAAGATTGGCGTTATCGCATGCTAACCCCCGCGAAGGGAGACTATCCCGGAATCTTCTTGACGCCCGCGGGGCAGAAGACCGCGCAGTCGTGGGATCCGGCCAAGGATGAGGCGGCCGGCGAGCAGTGCAAATCCTACGGCGCCGGAGCCATCATGCGCGTGCCGGAGCGCCTGCACATCACCTGGGACAACGATACGACGCTGCACGTGGAGACCGATGCGGGACGGCAGCTGCGCCTGTTTCATTTCAATGTGACCGAGCCGCCCGAGGGGGAAACACCTTCGTGGCAGGGCTATTCGATCGCCGCTTGGGAAGGACTGCGACCCAGAGGGTTTAACGGTCCGGTGGTCGCCACCGGCGGAGCGCCCAGAGCGCGCAGTGAGGAAGGCTACCTGAAGGTCATCACCACCAATCTCAGGCCGGGCTACCTACGAAAGAACGGTGTGCCCTACGGTGCCCATGCCGCCGTAGAAGAGTACTTCGACGGCTTCACCGAGCCGAACGGAGATACCTGGCTCGTCGTAACCACCGCCGTGACGGATCCAGAATATCTGGCTCAAACCTACCTGACCAGTTCCCAATTCAAGAAGCAGCCCGACGCATCGGGCTGGAATCCCACGCCCTGCGAGGCAAAATAGGTTGAAACCGACCGCGCTTGCTCGGACGGGTGCGGCCTGCGAGGAGGATGGATGTGGTTGGATAGCTTTCTCGCGTGGCTTGCGAACACGCATTTCAGCACGGTCATGCGCGAGTCCACCTGGGCCGAGCCGATCGTCGAAAGCATCCACGTTCTTACCCTCACCCTGTTTCTGGGATTTGCGGTGCTGCTGGACCTGCGGCTGATCGGAGTTTGCCTTGTGCGCAAGCGAGCCTCGGAAGTGCTTGCGCAGTTCAACCCGTGGCTGTTCGGGGGATTTGCGGTAATGGTGGTCACCGGGACGTTGCTTTTCTCTGGTGACCCGGTCTCGTTCTACCACACCCATCCGCCCTTCTTCAAAATCAAGATGATGCTGCTGGTAGTGGCCGGACTGAACGTGTTGATCTTTAACTTGGGCATTGGACGGCAGGTCGCCCAGTGGGACACTCGTCCGACGACCCCGCCGGCCGCCAAGGCAGCCGGGATCGTCTCGATCGTGCTGTGGGTCTTGATTGTTGCGGCGGGGCGCGCGATCGCCTACGTTCTGCCGCCGCCCTGAGGAGGATTTCTGAATGTGGCTGAAGGCCCTGCTGCTCTCGTTTTGCCGGTGGTGCAACAGTTCGTTCTTTGGCCACGGAATTCGTGATTCGGTGTGGCTATTCCCTTTCGTTGAAATCTTTCACTTGATCGGCCTGGGCGTTCTGGGGGGAACGCTTTTGGTTCTCAATCTGCGGCTGCTGGGGTTGGGGTTTCGAGGCGAGAGCGCTTCCGATCTCGAGAAAGACGTGCGGCCGTGGATGGTCGGCAGCCTCGCGCTGATGCTGGGTTCGGGTTTTCTCCTGTTCTCAACCGAGGCAGTCAAGATGTACGGCAATTGGGCATTTCGCTGGAAGATGATTTTTCTCGCTTCGGCGATCGTCTACACATTCACCCTCTACCGTAAGGTGGTGAGGTCGGAGGAGGGGCGCATCGCCACCCTCTGGCGCGTCGTCGTGGCGATCCTCTCTGTACTGTTGTGGACCGGAGTGGGGCTGGGCGGGCGCGCCATCGCTTACGTGACCACGTCGGCGAGTTCGATCAGCATTTCGGCCCGCTAGGATTCGGGGCAAAAGAGTCGAGACACATGCTGCTGGTGCACTTTCTTCAAGGAGTTTCCGAAGCGCCGCCTTTGAACCCCATCGCGCGATGGGAATGGGTATTTCCTGTCGTGGAAGCTATCCACATCTGCGGGTTCACCCTTCTCGTGGGAACGATTGTGATCCTCGATCTGCGACTGCTGGGGGCGAGTCTGAAAACCCAGCCCATTTCGCGCCTGGCCAAAGAGCTTCAGCCGTGGATTTGGGCGGGCATCTTAATCCAGTTCACGACGGGACCTTACCTGTTTTCCGCTGATCCCCACGAGTACGTGCAGATTGCCGCATTTCGAAACAAGATGGTGCTTCTTTTGCTGGCGCTCCTGTTTCACTTCACCGTGATCGGCAAAGCGACCGCGGCGTCAGCAGATTCCCTTCCGCTGGGATGGCGCAGGCCCGCTGCGCTGGTCTCGCTGGGGCTTTGGTTCTCGGTGCTGCTGGCCGGGCTATGGATCGGGAACTTGTAGTCGGCCGAGAGGCAGAGAGGGGCTTCTAACATGGGCTTTTGCCAGTGGCTCGGTGAGACGGCCTTCAGCAAGCATCTCCGAGAAGCACCCTACGACTTCCCTATTTTGATTATCATCCACATTGTCACCATCGCTCTGTTCGGAGGAATGGTGGCGATGGGCAACCTGCGCGTGCTGGGATGGGCGATGAGGAGCATGCCGGTCTCCCAAGTCATTGGGCAATTCCGGCCCTGGAAATGGACCGCGTTCGGGCTGTTGCTTGTGAGCGGAGGGCTGCTCGCTGCATCCGATCCGGTCGAATACGGCGGCAACGTCATGTTTTGGATTTCGAACCTGCTGCTTCTCATCGCAGGCTTGAACGCCATGCTCTTTCACTTCGGCGCGTATCAAAATCTAGCTGCCTGGGACACGGCCGCCGAAGTTCCCGTGGGCGCAAGGAGATGGGCCGGAATCTCGTTAGCTCTCTGGATTACTTTAATTTTTGCGGGGCGCGCGATCGCGTTTTTCTGACTTCCCGCTACAGCCCCAGGTAGAACTGGAACGGCGCCCAGTGCCCGTGATGCGCCCACGGAGGATCTATGGTCGATGTGTGCACAAAGGCCCAGACGTTTCGGGCCTCCACCCCAGCCCGGCGGGAGAGGCACGATGAGCCCGGGATGCGATGCGACATCCGAACAGGACAGGCTCGCAACGATGATCGAGTTTTCAACCAAGACGGTCCTGACCCCCTGCGCGATGAACCCATGCTCGGCTCGAGCCATGCTCGTGATCGAGTCGCTTCCCCTGTGCCTGGAACATTTCATCTCCCACTGCTACTGGAAGGTCTCAGAATCTGAGCAGTGCGCCTTCGCATGCCCCTTCCGCAAACGATTTTCTGGAGGAGTGCCGCCTCGCCGCTGTGACCGTTTTGATCGCGGAAACAAAGCTTGCCAACATTGACCGGGCAAGGCTTCTGGACATTGTTCTTTGGGCGAGCGAGCTGATCGAGCCGAAGCGCCAGGTACCGCTCTCTTCACGTGACGAAGACGAGCCCTGAAAAACACAGGCCATCGAGTTGTCTGCGGGGCCTACAAGCGGCGCGAAGGCGGTAGATCGACCCTCGCCACGATGCCTTGGGACTGGGGCGCCGGAGGCGGATAGTGTTTGATCACCAGTGGATCGTGCCCGGGAATGACGTGCTCGGGAGACTCGGCCAGGCGATCGAGCAGCTTGAAACCCTCCAGCATTTCGGCAACGCTGTAAACAATCGGGAAGCACCGCCGCTGGCCGAAATTCGCATATAAATGCGAGGCGTCGGAGGCTAGGACCACCCATCCGCGCCGGGTCCAAACTCGCAAAACTTGCAGTCCCGCCGAATGCCCGCCGACTCTGTGAACGGTCAGCCCCGAAGCCAGTTCCCCATCGCCTTTGTGAAATACGGCCCTTTCGGAGTAGACCAGGCGCACCATCTCAAGCGTGTTCTCGAGATCAAAGGGCGCGCGCAGGGCTTGATGACCCATCGACCGGCCTGTCGCAAAAGCCATCTCATCGTCCTGCAGATGGAAGCGTGCCCGCGGGAAGCGACCGAGATTGCCGGCATGATCGTAGTGCATGTGCGTAATGACGACGTCGCTTACCGCGGCCGCATCCATTCCCAAAAGCCCGAGCGACTGGGCAGGGCAACGGAGCCATTCGCGTTTTCGTCGAGCGGCAGCTTCTTGGCCGAATCCGGTATCG
>JASHRC010000081.1 GCA_030037525.1 Candidatus Acidiferrales bacterium
CAGATGGGATGAGAAGGCCGGTCTCCGCGGGATGCGTTACGCTCCCAGTGTTCGACGTGCTCGAAGCACAAAGAAAGGAGACCGGCAATGCAGAAGATTAGCACTATGCGGACGAGTGGGAACAAGATTTCAAGTGCAGACAAGCTCACGATTGGTTTGGATCTGGGAGATCGCTCGAGTTCGTACTGCGTCTTGAATGAAGCAGGAGAAATAGTTTTGGAGCACAAGCTGGCAACCACGCCGCAAGCCATGACGCAGGTGTTCGGCACCATGCCGCGGTGTCGCATGGCCCTGGAGACCGGGACGCATTCTCCCTGGGTGAGCCGATTGTTGACGGCGCTGAGACATGAGGTGATCGTGGCACACGCCCAAAAGGTGCGTTTGATCGTCAAGAGCCGGCGAAAGGATGATCGCCTGGATGCGCGAACGCTGGCGCGGCTGGCACGAATCGATCCTGAGCTGCTGAGTCCGGTGCAACATCGCAGTGCCCAGGCACAGCTACACCTGACCGAGATCCGTGCACGAGCGGAACTGGTGAGGTCGCGAACGGCCCTGGTGAATTCCGCACGAGGATTGGTGAAGTCGTACGGCGAACGGCTGCGCAAGTGTGGCACGCAGCAGATCCGTCGGGAAGCCACCAGTGGATTGAGCACCGGATTGCGCGAAGCTTTGGAGCCGCTGTTGCGAGAGGTGGAATCGCTCAACGAACGCATCCAGGAATACGATCGACGGATTGAAAAAATGGCCAAAGAGACGTATCCGGAAACAGCGGTGCTCAAACAGGTGAAGGGTGTGGGAGATCTGATCGCCACGGCCTATGTGCTGACCATCGAAGACCCACATCGCTTCCAGAAGAGTCGCGACGCGGGATGTTTCGTGGGGTTGCAGCCGGGGCGGAGGAACTCTGGCCGGAGCGAGCCACAGATGCACATCAGCAAGGAGGGAGACGAGTATCTACGGACGCTCCTGGTGCAGGGGGCGCACTACATTCTGGGACCGTTTGGAGAAGATAGTGACTTGCGGCGCTGGGGACGGAAGCTCGCGGCGCGAGGAGGGAAAAACGCCAAGAAACGGGCGGTGGTGGCGGTAGCGCGCAAGCTGGCGGTCCTGCTGCATCGGTTGTGGGTGACTGGAGAGGTGTACGAACCGTTGCGCAATAGCCAGAAGGCCACGAGCGCAGCAGCATAGAGAGAGTTTGTACCGAACAGCCGAGCTCGACCGCCGAGTTCAGGTGACTGCGAGTAACTCCTGGCCCAAACTTCCCTCCAAGAGAGGGAGGCGAAGGGCGCTAATCAGGTAGCAGCACCTGCTGAATCGAGAACACCCAACTGGCACCGAGCGAAAATCGCTCACACAAGAGTGCGGATGGAAGGGTGGCGACAGAGGCGGCTTGGCTGAACGGCAAGCGTGAGAAACCAAAGAGAGAGCAAAAGCTCTTGACATGGATCGGCCTTCTCATGGAAGGAGTTAGCCGATCATTTGAAGATCATTTGAAGATTCGGTCGCTTCGATCAGTCCGGAATGCCGACGCGCTTCACCAGATCGTCGAACCTCGGGTCTCCGTGCAGGCCGTCAATGAAGCTGTCCGGCTTGCCGACCATGTGAAAGTGATCGGCAAATGTTACGACGTTTTCGAGCAGCGGTCAGACCCCGCGGCCGAAGATGAGACTGAACGGACCAGCCGTCGGGACAATCTTTTCCAGCGCGAGTCCAGCCTTCTCGAGCAGCTGGCGGTATTCGACAGCGGTGCGCTCCTGCCCGCCAGAGGTCACCATCATCACCAGATCGAGCCACTTGGTGAGGGAGTCTTCGGACGTCTCCTGAATGACCTGCTCGATCACGATTACACGGGCATCGGGTTTCGCACTGGCGCGCACGGTCTTCAAGATCGCAATCGCCTCTGAATCGGCCCAGTCGTGGATGACCGAGCGGAGAATGTACGCGTCGGCTCCTGAAGGCACCTGTTCGAAGAAGCTGCCGCTGGTGCGTTCCATGCGGTCGTTCGAGATCGCTCGCTGAACGACGTCTGGCTGATCGAACAGAATACCCCGGCACGATGGATGGGCACTCAGGACATCCACCAGCTGCGTGCCGATCCCCCCGCCAATATCGGCGATTACAGGGAAGCGGCTCCAGTCGCAGGCCGCCGTGATCCCTGGCGTTACCGCCTCGTGGATGGAACGCATGGCTTGGCCGTAGATCCCCTCCTGCGGCGGGTTGCGCTTCAGGAACTCCCACAAATTGCACCCATAGATACGATCGAAAGCGATCTGGCCCGTCTGAACGGAACCCAGCAGACCTGTCATGGCTTCGAATTCTCCAAAGCCAGGCGAGTGGGCAAGCAAAATGCCAGCCCAATACGAGCCGGGAATATCCTTGCGGAGAAGTTCAGACACGGGCGTATTGGCGAACACGCGCGGCGAAACTTGTTTGAATAGACCTATGCCTTCGAGCGCGCGCAGCAGCCGAAACAGGCTCGGCGGATGGGTCTTGGTCAACGCGGCCAGTTCGTCAACGTGCAACGGGGCTTTGACGAGATGATCGGCGATCTCGAGTTCGGCGGCCACGCCGAGAGCGCGGCTGTGCCACAACCCCATCGAGATCTTCTGTAGCTGTGTGTGAGGCGGAATCATGGGCTTCGATGCGGGCGCTGCGGATTCGGACATGAGTGGCCTCCTACGCCCGAATTTTCGATTTGAAACTCTTGCTGCGGATTGTACGCTTGCCCTTTCCTCGACACAACGAACTCGGTCTCGGCTTGCTTCAGCATGGCTGGATAGGTCCCGATTGACGTAATCGCCGAAGTGAGTACTGGCCTGAACTTACCGGTTTCGCGAC
>JASHRC010000082.1 GCA_030037525.1 Candidatus Acidiferrales bacterium
TTTGAATGCCATCTTTTCCTCCTTCGTTCCTTGGCGCTGAGTGCCTTGCCAGATACCCGTCAGATCAGCAGGGCTCCGCCATCGACAGCAACAGCGCTGCCCGTTACAAACGAGGCTTCGCTCGAGCACAGCCAGAGTACCAGAGCGGTCACTTCCTCAGGTTGCCCAATCCGACCGACCGGATACATTTGAATCGCTTTCTCGACCATCGCTTGGTCTTTCAGAAATGTGGCCTCCGACATGGGCGTTTGAATCAAGGCCGGACACACCGCATTCACCCGAATTCCGCGAGACGCATACTCCAAGGCACCTGTCGTGGTAAGTCCGATAATTCCATGTTTGGTTGCATTGTAGGCAGCGCCCGTCCGGCGTCCGCTGCGCAGCCCCGCCATGGCGGACATATTGACGATCGCACCTCCGCCGCGCTTCAGCATCTCCGGAATTTCATACTTCATGGAAAGAAATGTTCCGGTGAGATTCGTGGTGACGACCTGGTCCCACACCTCTTTCTGATAGTCAGCGAGCGGAACCATCAGCGTTCCATCAATCCCCGCGTTGTTGAAGGCGCAGTCCAAACCCCCGTATGTCTTCACACAGACCTGGACGGATCTTTCCAAATCGGCGCAGCTACACACATCGGCGCGAACGAAGGTTGCCTCACCGCCCTCTTTCCGGATTGCTGAGACCACTTCTTCGCCGGCTTCGACGCGCCGCCCGGTCAGCACCACGTTTGCGCCCTCTCGAGCAAACGCAAGCGCAGCATCACGGCCTAGGCCCGAGGTGCCGCCGGTGAGGAAAACCACCTTCGTTCGAAATCGCCCGCTCATGTTTCCAAGATTCCCTCCCTGTTCCCGGCGACGCGAACTGCGCTCTTACCATCGCGCCCCGAATGCCTCCCCAATCTTGGTTGACCAGATGTGGCAGTCGCTGTAAAGAGGGCCCAGTTTTTGCAGCATCGGCATCGAACGCGGAGGCATCGTCGCGTGGTGCCCATGCCGAATCTCTGTCTCCAGTGACCGGGCCATCACCTGTCTTGGTATGTCGCCCCAATTCCGTTGATTTCGTTCCCACAGGAAAAGAAGCTCTATGTGGGCCAGATGGCCGTACTCCATCGAGATGATCTGAAAATTGTCGGGAGCGTCGAAGATCAGCCCTTTGTCGATGAATTCTTGCAAGAATTCGGGGACCGTCTTGCCAACCTCGAACATGTGATGGATCGAATCCGCGCTCAGTTTAGTCGGCGCCCACGCCCCGCCCAGGCGCAGTACGCGCTGAAGGAATCCGACCAGGATGAAGAAATCCATGTTGTTCTCATAGATCGCACGGATGGCCGGATCGACTTCGACACCTCCCGTTTCGGCGATTATTTCGCGCAGCACCGCCTCCTCATACGCCATTTCCTCGGCCGAATGTGTGGCGAGATAGACGTAGAGAGGCCGCGCGAGTTCTCTCTGGAACAGCCCGCTATCCCAAAGAGCCCAAAAGTCGTTCGCCGATTGCGTAGCGAGGAGTGCCGCCGTCAGGTTGAAATATTTCAGCACCGCTTGACCGATCTCCGCTTTGCCGATTTCGATCATGGCGTCGCGAAGTTGATCCAGCGTCGAGAATTTGAAGAGGAAGACCTTGTGGCGATCGTGGGGCAAGCGCACTTGATAGTCGGGCGAGCGCCCCTCGGTCGGCATCCCAGCCGGCCCCCTCCACTCGTCGAGCCCGATGGCGATGCGGGTAATTACACCAAAGCCGCCAAACGGGCCGGCATAACCCTTAATCAGGCCTCGCAGGCTTGGGCCGGGGCCATCAGCGCAGAACCATCCCGCGTCGTTGGCCAGCGAGCCAAGCCGAATCAATTCGCCGGAGGGCAGCACCCATTCGACGCCGTGGATGTAACGATTCGTGCGCGAAGCCCCGTGCTGATCGTGGTTATCACCGCTCGAGCAGGCGAAGTTGACCAAGACTGACCCGCCCGGGCCAACGGCGGCCACCGGATAGCTCAGACCGAATTTCATCAATTCAGTTCTCAACTGGCCGTGGCGCACGCCCGGCTCGATCACGACATACCGGTCCGTCCTGTTGATTTCCGTGATTCGATTCATGCGCTTCAATTGCAAAATGATCGTGTTCGGTTCGGTCGGGTAGGCAAAACTGATGAGGCTCGACACTGTGGGGATGAACTTCAACCCACGTCGGTTGCAAACCTTGATAATTTGTTGAATCTCTTCCGTGCTACCCGGCAGCAACACCGCTGCGGGACTAGCGGGCCTCACCGGGCTGCTGGGCATGGCGTGCCGCAATCCCGCCAGAATGTACTCGCGGTCGCTGATATACTCCGACCCGATGATTCGCTCGAGCTCGGCGTAGACATCCCTGGGCAGGCTCATGGCTCGAATCCGTATCCCCTACAGCGCGTCGGCGATCAATTGCGTGACATCGAAATATTCCATTTCGCCGTCTGCTGTTCTCAGCGCCTGTTCAAACGCCGATTCACAGAACGGGCAACAGGAAACGATGGCATCGGCGCCGGTGGACTTCGCTTCTTTGCTTCGCTCCCGGGCAGTCCATTGGCTGAAGTTCGGGAAGGCTTCCGCGACGCCGCCACCAGCGCCGCAGCAATAGGAATTCTCCTCATTACGAACCATTTCTACGATTTCTAGCCCGGGAATCGCCTTCAGGACTTCGCGGGGCGCGTCGTAAACGCCTTGTCGGCCGCGGCGCCACTGCTTGGGCGGCTCGTGGCGGCCAAATGCCTTGATCTCTCCGTGCCAGGGAACGTATGCCTCCGAAAGGCGGCCCAACAGGCAGGGGTCGTGATAGGTAACCTTCCTGCTGCGCGTGTTGTGAAGCGTCAGCCGTCCATCAGCAATCAGTTGCTCGACGACCTCCGTGATGTGCGTCACCTGAAACTTCAATTCGCCCAGGCGCGGATAGAAATCGCGGAATGCGCCGAAGCACTCCGCGCAACTGACGATGACCGTGTCGATGCCGTGCTTTTCGAGGGCGGCAAGATTGTGCTCGGCTACCTGGCGGGCCGCTGCAACTTGCCCTGTGCGCCACAGCGGGCCGCCGCAACAGTACTCCTCTCCGTCGAGCACCGTGAATTTCACGCCGCCGGCGTTCAGGATTCTTACGGTGTTTTGAGCAATCTGCGGATAACGGTAGGAGGCGACACAGCCGACAAAATAGGCAACGTTACTGGATTTCGCGAGTTCGATATCGGGTGTGAGCCAGTCGAACCGCTGGCCGTGCTCTTTGCCGAAAATGTTGTGCTGGCGAGCTACGGACCGCGCTTGTTGCTGATGGACAGGCATCGGTCCCCAGCCATCGGCGACGACCCGAGATCGCAGTGCCAGAATCGTCTCCAGCACTTCCATGTCCCGGATGGATTTGCAGTTGATGTCGCAGGCTCCGCAAGTCGTGCAACTGTAGATCAGCTCGATCAGACCGCTCTCGTATGCGAGCTCCCCATTGAGGAGTTCCTCGGCGATGTTCAGCAGGCCTTGGCCGGAGTAAGCGTCGAAGCCGAATCGCTGGTGAATTGGGCAGATCTCCGCATAGTCGTAGCCTTTCGTCTTGGGACCCAGCAGCCACTTGCATTGGCCGCAGTGATTGCACGACTCCATCGTGTGTCTGAAATCTTCGAGCGCTAGCATCGGCATGTCTTGGCGGCACAAGCGCCTAGAAGCAAAGCTTCCCAGGGTTCAGAATCCCGTTTGGATCGAAGATGTTCTTTAAAGTTCTCAGCATCGCTGCTCCGTCCGGGTAGTTGCGGTAAACCATGCGTGCCCACGGCCCATAGGGGCGGCTGAAAAACGCACCCTTCTTCATCAGGATTTCTGACGCATGGAGGAAAAGTTCTCGCACTGCCTCTGTTTCCTCCCTGCTCGAACCGTGGCAGGGCAGCAGGAAGGAGCAGTGCGCTCCGCGGCCTTGTACGAGAGGCTGAAGGTAAACGCCGTAGTCCAAATCGGGGCACCTAGATCCTTCGACGACTTCCTTCATCGACTCGATGAAATGCCCCGCTTTACTGAGAGGTGCAAGAAAGAAGATCTCATAGCAGCGATCCGCCCGTCGGAGTTTCCAATAGGGCTCCTTACTCCAAGGTTCCGATATGATTCGGAGGACGTCCTGTTCCAAACCCGGTGCTCCCGGCAAACGAGTCTGGGTTTGTAAGCCCAGGGCCTCACAAATCTCAATCAGGTATCTACTCTGGATTGCCACGCGTTCTTCGGCACGCCGCTGATACCCCGCGACGCAAACGATAATGGTCCAAGGAGGCAGGCTGGCCTTCAGCGGCGTGAAGTCTGCGCGTGCATCGTCGGCCAGAAGTGTGGCTAGGTTGGTATTGTTTAGCGCAAGGCACTCGTCGACCACTCGCTTTCTTAGCAGGGCGTCGAGCGGGGCAGGCAACTGGTGAGGATGATCCAGTGGGATGAAGTAAAGCTTCCTCAATGTAGGCCGAATCTCTGTTCTGATGACGCCCCACGTCACAAGTCCCATGCTCCCCTGGGCCGCGGATAACAAACGGTAGTAGTCAATGGCGCCGGGGCCCCACGGATTGACTTTGTCTGCCTTCAATGAATCAGGAGTTCCAGGGCCGGATGCTGAGCCCGTCCTGAATTCGTCGCCACTGCCGTAGATAACTTCCAGCGTTAACAGCGGGTCCATAGTGTCATATTGATACTTCGGGATCAGTGTCGCTTCGCGCTCGAGACAGCTGGTCAGCACCGACTTGTTGGCTCGCGGAGCGAGCGGTATGTTGACCTTCATGCCGTGGCTTTCGAGCGCGGGCACGAGTTGGCCGTATGTCACCCCGGGTTCGACCGCTGCGCAACGACTGACTGTATCCAACTTGATGATCTGCCGCATCCGGCCGAAATCGACGACAATTCCGCCCTGGCTGGGTAGTGTGTCGCCGTGAAATCGCGGCGGGCCGGAACTCATCGGTACGAGCGCGATCTGGCGCTGATTTGCTATGGAGACGATCTCGCGCACTTCATCCTTGCTGTGTGGATAGACGATGAAATCGGGGCAAGTTCCGGTGACCAGGCTGCAGTCGCATGAGCAACTTCCGAGCGCTACCGGATCCGTTGATACGTTCGTGGCTCCGATGGCGCGGATCAACTCTTGACCAATGGCAGAACGAACATTCAGCGCAAGCATGCTCGCTCCCTCGCGATCAGAATCCCGGCCGCACTCGAAACCGTGCGCGCACAATCAGAGGACTTCTGATCCCCGCCGCGAGAATCAAGAGGCGCATGAGGAACCCGCCGGCTAGCAACAACGTGCCAGTGATGAGCAACGCCAATAGTGGAGGGGTCTTTTGGTCTGCCCAGTCAAAAAGCTCAATCAGCGCCGGGATGAACAAACCGGCACCGAGAAAGCCACCCCAAAACATGCCCGAGAGTTTTCCTCTCAGGAGCAGGCCAGCCGCCTCCGGAGCGCGGCTGTATACGACCGTCAAGTAGAGATAGATCGTAATCCCCTCGGACAGGAGCAGAATCATGTCAGCCCACTCAAGATGAATCAGGAACCTCGCCGTTTCAGAGCTGCTGACGCCCAGAGTCGCACGGACGATCGGCGTTATGAAGAACAGTCCGCCAATGCCCGTTGAAACTGCCGAAATCAGAAACAGCACCGGCAAGAGAGGGTTGTTCCAAAAGGGTCGGCTCACCACAATTCCAATCAGAATTCCGGTGTAGACGCACGTGGCCACAGCCAATCCGAGAACGATGATTTCCACGGCCATGCGTAGCCCTTGATTCCCGTCCAAAATTCGGCCGCACGGCCATATCCACAGGATCGTGAGCACCCCCCCAGAAATAAGCAGCGCCGAGACAATCAAGAATCCGCGCGAAATCCATGACGTACTTGGGTGCAGCACGGCGGTAAAGAACTTTTCCGGGTGTCCGAGGTCCAGAATCAGGAACCACGTGGAAAGCGCCACCAGTGGGACACCCAGGGCGACCGAGATTTTTGCCGAAACCACATACCCGGTGAAATCGCCGAGGATGCCCACAATCAGTGCACCCGCGCCGGTGCCCGCAAGGAAAAGATACGCCGCGATCTTCCAGCGCCACACCGATTGCGGGATGGCTTCCATCCGGATTACTCCTTTGCGGGCCTCGCGCCTGGCGTTTCCATCGGCGCAACGGAGCGGCCAGCCGGCAGATAGCGCGTATTCGGGTCCGTACCGAATTCTGGATTGAGTTGAAAGGCTTGAGCGCGCGCCACCAGTTGCGCCACCTCGCTATTGGGATCATCGAGATCGCCGAAGGTGCGGGCCTTGGCCATGCAATTGATGACGCAGGCGGGGGTAGCCTCGCGATCTACGCCGGGCTTGAGTCCTTTGGCCATACCTGCGTCGATCCGGTGACGGCAGTAATCGCATTTCAAGACCGTGCCGGTTCGGTGCCCTGGATAGCCGTCCGCTTCGTAAGGTGTCAGTCCCTGGTTGCCGAAATATCCTCGGACGTCTTCCACGAAATAGCGTGCACCATACGGGCAAGCGATCATGCAGTACTTGCATCCGATACATTTTTCTGCATCTACGAAGACAATGCCGTCCGGGCGTTTTTGCGTAGCCTCTGTCGGGCAGACGCTCTGGCACGGTGGACTGTTGCATTGCATGCAGAGCAGCGGCAGATTGACCCGGGATACGTTTGGGTAGCTGCCAACCTCACTGACCTCGACGCGAGCCAGGGTGACGCCCGGCGGCGTGGCGTTTTCGGCCTTACAGCTTGTCTGGCAGCCGTAGCAGCCGATGCATTTCAGAAGGTCAATGACCATTCCCCATCTCGGCATTATCGTTCCTCGCCGCTCTGGTGCAGCGCCACCGGCTTTCTGCGCTAGCGTCCGTCAGCGTGAAGTTTTCAGGCTTTGAAGATTCGCACCTTCGCGCACAGGTCCATGTTCAGATTCCCAGGGTCCAGATGATCGTAATCGACTTCGATCAGCTCGTTGTAGAAAACGCCCTTGCCCTTGGCTATCGGCAGGTCCTTGGACCAATGGCCTGCCAGAGCCGCGATACCGACGCCTTCAGGATGGATGCCTTCGATTGTCTTCAACCTGCCCTTGACCCTGCGCTTATAGTTGGATTCCACCCAAATGATGTCTCCGTCGTTGAGGCCCTTCTTCTTGGCTGTCGCAGCGTTGACGGCTATGTTGTAGGAGTAATCGTTCATCTGAGCGGCTTCATCGAGCCAGGGGTTTTCCAGCGTTAGGGAATTGGTGTGGACGGTGTCTCGATAGTAGAAGCTGATGAGGTCGTAGTGCGGATCCTTGCACTCATGCGACGGGCAAGGGTTCCAGTCCGGCAACGTCTGATAGGCTTGGTAATTAACCTCGTTCTCGATGCCGAATTCTGTGGCGACCTGCCGGACTTGCTCACCAGTAGTCTGGAAGATCTCGAAGTAAACAGGAACTCGGACGGGCGCGCGACTGCGCCAGTAGACCTCCTCCGCCTTCTTCGGCCAGTTCATCACCCCGTTTTCCTTAAACCACTCCAAGCTGTGGGCTTCGCCAAAAAAGTTCTTCAACGCCCTGTCCACGATCTCCTCGAATTCATATTTCACATCCGGCTTGAGCCGGTACGGTTCTTTCAGCTCGAAGTGTGTGTTGTACGCGCTGTTCATACGCTCGAGCAATCCCATCCGGTATCCGATCTCGTACATCACTCTCAAGAAATCCCGCCGCTGCCCGACCGGTTTCACAACTGGCTGGCGAATCGGCCAGCTCCAATTCCCCATGCTGGCCGGATGATTGAAGATGAATGGATAGTTGGGTGACGGGAAGAGGCGCTCCAAATAGCAGGTGTCCGGTAAGATGATGTCGGCGAAGTCGGTCATTTCATTCTTGAAAATGTCGAAGGAGATGATGAAGACGTCCTTGAATGCATCCGCCACCACGTCCTTGTTGCCGACGCTCATGATGGCGTTTGCTCCGAAGTTGATCATCACTCTCGGGCGGCGTTGGATGCCGAACCGATCCCACCATTTCTCGCGGTCCGCGGCGCCGTAAAAGGGCGAAGTCATCGCCCACGGAAAGAATTCGCGCATGCCTAGACTGGCTGGCGCGCTCGCGTCGTTGGCCGGGAAGGGCTTGTGGGGATGCATCCAGGTGCCGGTAATCATCAATCCGTCCGGCGTTGGCTCGGGCGCGTAGGATGGCCAGCCGGTCTCAGGATGCCCGTAGCAAACCGGGTTGAAGCCGAGTGCTCCTCCGACGTTGTCCGCCGAGCCCACCAGATGATTCAGCAGATCCATGGCTACGCAGTTCCACGTCGAGTTCTTGTGGCCCTGCGAGCCGCGGAAATAGATCGCCGCCGCCGGGCGGTACGGGAATTCCTGGCCGTCGATCACGATCGTGCTGCCGATGCGGGCCGCCTCGCCGAATTCGCGGGCGAGCCGCCGAATCATCGCCGCCGGGACCGTCGAGATTTCCGAGGCATACTCCGGCGTGTACTTTTTCAGATGTTCCCGGAGGATCTGAAAGCCCGGCTGGACCTTGCTGCCATTCACCGTGAAGGTGCCCAGCAGGGCCATACGATTGGCCGCTACGGTGTCAAAGGGTTTCGCTGCGCCGTTCGCTTCGTCCCAAACAAGCGGCTTGTTCGTCGTGGCGTCGCGGAGATGGTGTCCGTCTTCTTTTACTAGATACGCTGCGTTGGTCGACTGCTTCAAGTAATTCCGGTCGTAGATTCCGAGATCGTTGACGAGCAGATTGCACATCGCCAGCGCCAGCGCGCCATCGGTCCCCACGCGGATGGGCACCCACTCGTTCCCCTTGCTCGCTGCAAAATTGCACATCGGATCGACGACCACCATCTTCATCCCGCGGGCCCGCGCGTCGGAGGCCAGCTGCGCGTTTTGATTGGCCACGTGGCCGGCCGAGTGCCCCTTGCTTGCGCCAAAATAGATGGCATAGTCGCAATACTTGAAATCGGGAACCAGCGACCATGACGCGTGCATCAACCCGCCAATTTGGTGCGCGCCTGAACCACAATGAAGTCCTCCGCCGGCCACCCACACCGCGTTGGCGCCGAACGCCTCGGCAAAGGTGAACAACCCGCAGTGCATCTCGGAAGCGCAGGTGGTCGTGCCCTGCAGCATAAGCTCTGCGGGATCGCGGTCGTAAACCTCTTTCAGCTTGCGCACAGCAGTGTCCAGCGCCTCTTCCCAGGAAATTTCGACCCAGCCGGGATCCACCCCGATGCCCTTGCGGGGATTTGTGCGCTTCAGCGGAACATTTACGCGATTCGGATCGTACAGCGTCATGATGCCCGCGACGCCCTTGGCGCAAAGCCTTCCCTCACCACAAGCGCTCTTCGGATTGCCTTCGATCTTGGTGAGCACGCCGTTTATGTTGTGAGCGAGGATGGAGCAGTTGCTGTAACACAAGCTGCAGGAGGAAGGGATCCATTGGTTCGTCCCGCCCTTTGGCGCTGCGCGAGCATTTGGTTTCTCAGCGACTGGCATCAAAGCGCCTCCGTTCTATCCAACCGGATATAGTGAGAACTAACTGGGACCGGTAAAGGGTTGTCGCAGGTCAGAACGAACAGCGCTGCGGGAAGGATCAGTTCTCGCTTGGCCGAGTGCTGTGTGTGCAACACAGGGCCGCGATGTGGTCCCCGTTGCGCCACGCTTATCGGATGGGGCCCGATCTCCTCGCGATACGAATGCATCGGCGATCCAAAGGAAGACGCTATCGCTAGCCAGAAATCTATCTAGCGCTCGCTAGAATGTCAAGCGCGCGATGTCCAGCGACCGCTTGAAACAGGGATGAAAACAAGAATGCCTTGCGGACCAGGAGGTTTCGGGCACAGTCCGAGCAACTGCGATGTGGGCAAAAATGGCCCAGTGCCTTTTGTTGACTCGTGTTGTTCGAGCGGGTGATAGACTTCAGCACTGGCGACCTGGTTAAAACACCTAACCCAAAGTTCGCAGGGAGCCGACCGGGAGGGTGGTCGTCGGGACGGCGAGGGCGGTGGGCGGGAGGGGAATAATGCAGACTCAGCAGGAAATGTTGACCTCCGAACAGAAACTCCAGGAGCGCCTCGTTCGATGGAGGTTCCCCGAGGGGATCAAATTTGCCAGCCCCGAGGTCGAGCAAGGATATCAACGGCGCGTGCAGATGCTCATCGACGTCATCAGCCTCAGAAAGCCTGAGCGCGTGCCGGTCTGCCCCATGGCGGGCTTCTATCCTTTCGTATATGCCGGAGTGACACTCCAGGATGCCATGTACGATCACGCGAAGCTTGGCGACTCCCTTCAGAAATACCATGCCGATTTTCAGCCGGACGTCATGGGGGGAGCGCTGCTGTTTGGATTGGGCAAGATACTTGAGATCCTCGACTACAAGCTCTATCAGTGGCCGGGTCATGGAGTGCCGGCCAATCGGCCCTATCAATGCGTGGAAGACGAATATATGAAGGGGGATGAGTACGATCATTTTCTCGATGATCCCTCCGATTACTTCATGCGCAGCTATTTGCCGCGCGTATTCGGCGTGCTGAACCCGTGGCGGAGTATGGCACCTCTGACCGACATTCTTGAGATACCCTCGGCCGCCATGTTCGCCATTCCCTTTGGCCTGCAGGAGATGCAGGAAACCTGCAAGCGACTTTTGGAGGCCGGGAAGGCCGCCGTCGAATGGGTGCAGGCGGGCACCGCGATCACGCAGAGACTGATGGCCACCCTGGGTCTGGCGGGGATGGTCGGCGGATTCGCCAAGGCACCGTTTGACTGCGTGGGCGATACCTTGCGCGGAACGCGCGGCATTATGCTGGACATATTTCGCCAGCCCGCGAAAGTGCTGGCTGCTACGGAGAAGTTTGTGCCTCTCGCGATTGAGACCGGTGTGCGGTCGTCAAACACCTCGGGCTGCCCCATAGTGATGCTGCCTCTCCACAAGGGAGCGGACGCCTTCATGTCCCGACAGAGTTTCCAGAAGTTCTACTGGCCCACGCTGAAGGCTGTGATCGTTGGACTAATCCAGGAGGGAGTCATTCCGTGCATGTTCGTAGAGGGCAGCTACAACCAGCGGCTCGATCTCATTCACGACCCCGAGATCCCGGCTGGCAAGACATTGTGGATTTTCGACCGGACGGACCTGCGGCAAGTGAAAAAGCACTTGGCTGGGTGGGCATGCTTTGGCGGTAACGTTCCAGTCTCCCTGATGGTTGCAGCGACGCCAGAGGAGGTCCGGGCCCATGTCAGGGACCTGATCCACGACGTCGGGCAGGATGGCGGCTACCTCCTCTCGACCGGTGCGCCGATCGATGACACCCGCGCGGAGAACCTGCGCGCCCTCATCGAAGCCGGCAAGGAGTACGGTGTGTATCGGTAGCGGCCTGTCGGCACCAACGGGGATACGGGCGCGCTGCGAATTTCCCCCTCGGCATGTCAGTCGGAGCGATCGGCTCGCTCGATAGCACCATAACCCGGGCGAGTGCGCCCTACGGTCCCTCGGCTGTCTCCGCGGCAGCCTCTTCCGGCAGCGGCACTGTCTCTCTCTCATGCGGTCGCACGAATCCCCAGAAGACCAGCAGAGAAGCAAGAGCAAAGCCCGACATCACCTCTGCCAGTCCTCGCGGCGTGCGCCCATCGAACAGCAAGCCCGCCAGCGCACCCGCCAGCGCACCTAGAAGCCACTGCACGCACACAATAATCGACGACGCCATGCCGGCGGTTTGCGGCACGGGCTGCAGCGCGCCGATCGTAGCGTTGGGCGAGACGAACGAGCTCGCGATGGTAGTCGCAAAGAGCAGCGGCGTCACGCTTGCAAGCGTGGCCGCGCCCGTAATTGACAACAACAGCAGCAGCAGCGAAGTCGCCGTCGTCAGCGTCAGGCCTGTTCCCAGCAGCCGCGATGCCGGGATGCCCCACATGTTTAGCCGTCCGTTGACTGCGCCGCCCAGCATGAATCCGAAAGAGGTCAGTGCGAACAGGTAACCATACAGCCGTGGCGACGCTCCGAGCGTGTTAATCAGCAATAGCGGCGACGCCGCAATGTAGGCGAAAAGGCATCCAAAGTTCAGCACGGAGACCAGCGCGTAGCCGCAGTAGGTACGGTTGCCGAGCACTCGCCAGTAGTTGGCTAGAAGCGGCCGAGGGGCTAGGCTTTGCGCCTTCTCGGGAGCGACTGACTCGTCTAGTCCCAAGCCCACGGCCACAACCAGCGCCGCGCCAATCGTCCCCAGCACGGCGTAAATGCTGCGCCACCCGCCGAGAGCAAGAATCGAAACCCCCAGCGTCGGGGCAATCATCGGTGCCACACTGCTTAGCACGGCCATATAGGAAAGCCGCGCCCGGGCCATTTTTCCCTCGAAAAGGTCGCGAATGATCGCCACCGCCAGCACTGTGCCCACGCCAGCTCCTGCGCCTTCGAGCAGCCTCCAAATCATGAAGGAAGTTATCGATTGCGCCGTCGCGCAACCCCACCCCGTGATGCCGAACAGAGCGCATCCAGCCAGGAGCACTGGGCGCCGCCCGAATCGATCGGACAACGGCCCGAAAATCACAGGGGCCGTCGCGAATCCCACCATGTAGAGACTCAGCGCGTAGGCCACCGCTGCGGGTGGCGATCCCAATGCATGCGCGATCGGAGTGACCGCCGGCTGGCCCATATCCACCGAAAGCGGCGGCATCGCGGTACAGGCCCCTAGCAGCACTATGAAGCCCGCAGACTCGGGCCGTATCCTCATGCGAGCGCCCCTAGTTTCCCGACATTTCAGAGCCAGGCAAACCGACCAGTTCGCTCGTGTCCTCGCACAGGGCTCTCCCCGTTTTCTTCTGCAACAGGTCAGTACAATGCGGTCTGGGAATTCGGTCAACAGCTTCACAAAGCTTGGACGACATGTCCAGCGAAATAGCGCAAATAACGCAAAGGAAAACTGGAACGGGAAATCCTCACCTTCACTCAGGTTATCGCGGACAGGGGCCACTCAGCCTACCTTGAGCGGGCACCTTACGGAACCCGATTCGCCCTCACATAGCACGCAACGTATAATGCGACACAAGACAATTCGGTCGAACTGTGCGTGAACGACAAGAAAAAATCTACTGGCACAGCCAGTTACCTCCCGCCGATGCCGAGCCGGTGGGAGAGTGCAGGATCGAAGCAGTAAGTGAACGCGTGCCTGGCACTCTTGCGCATAGGGACGAGTTGTGGCACGAGTGTTACGAAGATTTGATGATTAGAGCACGCACTCGTGTTGCGCAGGAGATAAATCGGATGGGGGGAAATTGCGCCCACGTCCTCAACGAGTCGGTTGATAGTAGGCATGACGCGGTAAGCGGCCAAGCATGGTTGCATGGCAGTTTCGATTGCATGATTTACCGTCAGTCGAAAGGGCGACCGGCAGACTGAAGTGTTCAGCGGTTCTTGGGCATGCCCGGCATGGTGTATTCCGCCTAAGCATTGCATTTCAAACTGCCTGGATGTATGTTCGCCGCGGTCATACACGCCAAATGTGAGTGCCGCCCCAGGAGTCCTCTCATGAGCCATGACCCCAAATCGGACAAGAATGCCGGGGCAGCGAAATCCTCGCGCCCTCCGCGACGCGCTTTTCTCAGCGGAGTCGCCGCTGCAGCGGCAGCCGGAAAACTCCTGAACTCGAAGCCACTATTCGGCGACACCGCCATTCCTTCAATTCGCATTCCGAAGGCGGTCACCGATTCTCTGGCTGCGCCGCCGCGTCGCGCCGACTTCTCAGGCAAGGGCATCACCGGCGCGCAAGTCTTCGCCAATCTCTGCAAGGACGAAGACCTTGCTGCTCTCTTCTGCGCCGCGGGGAACTACTACATCATCAACGAAATCGCGCAGGTCGGCATTCCCTGCTATGGCGGGCGAACCGAAGGCGGAATGTGCGCCGCCGCCGACGGCTTCACGCGCGCCACGGGCGAAGTCGCCGCCTGCTCGGGTACCGAAGGTCCGGGGTTCGCGCACATGATCATGAACATCGCCACGGCGCACTTTGCCCACAGCCCCGTCCTAGTGCTCGCCAGCAATCAGTCCATTCAGCAGGAGGACAACTGGAAGCGTATTCAGTTCATGTATCAGCAACCAACCACCGAAGGCCTCAAGAAGTTCGGCAAGCGCATCACCATGCCCAACCGCGTCTACGAATACGGTGCCTACGCCTTCCGCAATCTCAAATCCGGCGTGCCGGACGTCGTCCACCTCGATTTCCCCATCGACGTCGCCACTGAGCGCTTCGAGGATCCCTCCCAGCTCATCAACTACTATCCAAAGGAGAAGTACCGAAGCGAATCCCGCCCCAGCCCAGGCTCGAAGGAAATGCAGCAAGCCATCGACATGATCAGCAAGGCCGATCGGCCCGTGTTCATCGCCGGACAAGGCATCTTCGCGCGCCAGGCCTGGGAACCGCTCCTGCAAGCCGCCGAGAAGCACGAAATGATCGTGGTCGGCTCGGGACCGGTGCGCGGCCACTTCCCCGATGAGCATCGCCTCTCGGGCAGCTTCTCGAACAACGCGCTGATGAGTGCCGACCTCGTCGTGTTCGTCGGCCAGTACCACATGCCTACTGTCGGCGAATGGACTCTCCCACCAGGTGTGAAAACCATTCGCGTACATCCCGTGCAGGAAGATTTGGGACGCAACTGGCCGGTGGATCTGGGCATCGTCAGCGACGAAAGGATTTTCACGGAAGCGCTTGCAAACGGCCTTTCGCCCAAGAAACGCGCGAACTGGGTGGACGAGGTTGCCGCCGACCGCCGGAGGCGCGAGCAAGCCAATCTCGAACTCTATGGCCAATTCCTTAAGTACACGCGCGACACCAACACGCTCCATCCTTTTGTTCTACTCAAAGAAGTCCACGATTTTCTCTACAAGGGCGACATTGACCCGAAGCAAACGCTCACGGGCTGGGGCGGCAACATGATCGGCTTCTGTTCGATGCGCTGGCTGCGCGCCAACCGTCCTGCACAGGAAATTCCAGTGGTGTACCAGTTCGGCCCCATGGGTCCGGATCTGGCGATGCTGTTCGGCGCCGGCGTGGCCGTGCAGCGAGGCATCGGCTCGCAGGCCGCCTACAAAGGCGCACCGGTGGTCGTCGTCACCGGCGACGCCGGGATGGGCTTCAGCCTGCTTGAACTCGACACCTTCGCCAAGTACAAAGTCCCCGTGATCTGCATCGTCTACAACAACGACTCCTGGGGCACGTTCCCCTTCGCGCTCAGCATGGACACGCCTCGCGCCATTCACATGTACCTCTTTCAGGAAAGCATCCGCTACGACAAAATGGCCGAGGAGATCGGCGCCCGCGGCGAGTACGTCCGCACGCCGGAGGATTTGCGCGCCGCCTTGCTCCGCAGCTACGACGCAGCCGCCAGGCAGGGCTACTCAACGCTCATCAATTGCCAAGGTATGAAGGAATTCAACGTGGACAAGCTCTATCCCCCGGGCCTGAGTTTCGCGCCAGAACCCGGTGTCGGCGCCGTCAGCCATTAAAGGCATGTTGCAACTGCATGTCATCATTCCGAGTCCGGCGATTGTGGTAAGCGGAACCGAACCACGGTGGACGAGGAATCTCTCTTCCTGGAGTGAAACCACTTGGCCTCAACGAAGTCACGCTCGCCGCTGACCGCGGTCCGCGCTCTGATGGATGACTACGCCGACCGCAGCGTCTTTCGCGGCTTCACTGCAAAGCCCGTCCGCAACGCCGTCGCCGCCTTTCGCATGCTCTGGCACCGCAACCGTATCTTCGATCTCATCGTGGACACACGAAAGAAGACCATTCACATTCCCATCGTCCTGCCGGCGGTACCGTCTAGCTCGCCGCTGTACAGGAATTTCAAGGCGTACGTCGCATCGCACCATGCCGCGAACTTGCCCGATCACCGCCGAATCGAAAGATCCAAGGCCCGCGTCCGCTGCGCCAACCTCTGCGGCAACGTCTCCCTCACCATAGACGTCCGCGACGCCGACTACACATACGCCCTCCAGCGCCTCATTCTCCTTGTCCACGAAATCTTCTTGATCTTCCTCACCGACGGCCCCTACTGGAACTATATGGTCGAGCATTTGGGCGCCTCCGCCGAAATCGGATGAGCCTCCCTCGCCGACACGGCTAAAGGGAACGAAGGCGGGCTGGGCCTGTCAAGCATGGATACGATACAATGCCGGCTCTTTTGAACGAAGAGCTCCTAATAGACTAAGAGCTGGTCAAGGACGAAGCCGTTTCGGCACGGCCAACTGCTGGCGGAGCGTGAGCTCGCGGCGGTTACGGAAAAGGCGAAGCAGTGACCCGAACAGGAACGAGACGGCGCGGAACATGATCGAAGTTATAACAGAGCGCTGGCGTAGTGACCGCTCCTATGTCATTGATTTCACAGTCGGCCAGAGTTTTGGCGAGGCACAGGCCCGATTTGGAGAGCGTCGCGCACGCCCCTCCACGGCTTGGGCGGCGAAGGAGGCAGGAAGCGCATCGAGCCTGCGGTCGAAGCGCCATAGGGGACGCCTTTGAAAGAATAGACGCCGTTCGCAAAAGAACCCCGAATCCTTCCCACGCTGGTTTTCACGACCGGCCCAGTGGAGGCAGTTTCTTCCGCGAAAGCCACACGGGTAAGCAAGGGGCTCAGAGCTCCACTTGCCAGTGCCGCTCCGCAGCCCAACAGTGATGATTTCAGAAGTTCACGACGAGCAATCATTTTTGGTCACCTCCCAGTCCCATGCCGCCGCCCAGCTTCTCGACGATCCGATAGTGCCAAATGGTTTGGCCGATCATTCGCAGCCCTCTTTGCCTCTCTCTAGTCCGGAATGCCAATGCGTTTTACGAGCGCGTCGAACCGGGGATCGCCATGCAGAACATCGAAATACAAAATGGCCTTGAGGTGTGTTAGAAGAGATTCCTGCTGTTGAAATGCCTTCTCCAGCCACTCGAAAGCCGCATCCTTCTCTCCCAAACGCGCGTGAGCGCCCGCGATGGATACTGGCAGGGGACTACCCGGCTTCCATTCCGATTCAGCTTCCTGGAGGATCTTACGCGCCTCTTCGGTTTTGTCTATTTTGGCGTATGTGCACGCCACGCTTACGCGGGCGAACGCCGCGCCATGACCCACCGCCAAGGCCTCCTCGCACTCCTTAAGAGCCTTTTCTCGCTGGCCCGCGCAGGCGTAGGCTTCGGCTAGCAAAAGATGACACCAGACATGGCCGGGCTCGACCTCCAGCGCCTTGCGAAGCTGCTCGATGGCTCTATCGAACTGCCTGGCGCAAAAGTAGCTAACGCCTAAATAGAAAGCTACGCTCAGTATTCCGAGCGGTTCCAGGTCACGAAGGCGTCGCAACATTGCGATTGCGTCATCGAAGCGCCCCCGGTATATGTTCAGCATAGCCAAGCCAACGTACCCAACCCAATGATCAGGGCTTAGCTCCACGCTGCGTCGAAACTCCTTTTCGGCGCCTGAAAAGTCCCAATCCTGATGGAGCAGAACCTCACCCAGGCTGCAATGTGCGTCGGCGAGCATTTCGTCCAACTCGAGGGCCTTCTTCGCCGATGCTCTCGCTCGAGGGTAAAACTCGCTCGCTGGGGCGTACCCAAGCGTCACCGAGATGGTGCAAAGAACTGACAGATAAGCATACGCCGCTGCATAGGTGGGATCGATACCGATGGCTTGCTCGCAAAGCGCAATCCCACGACGATATCCCTCGAGCGACATTTTAGACGCCGCGTGCCTTGCCATCAGCAACAGTTTGTAGGCTTCGTTATTCTGCGTGGGGCGCTTACGAAGTTTCTTTTTCTCCTCCCCGCTGAGCTGCAGTCGGAGTTTCTCGGACATCTCTGTCGCCAACTCTTCTTGCAGTGTAATCAGGTCAGTCATCTTCCGGTTGTAACGTCCGCCCCAGAGCTGCGCCTGCCGATCCACATCCAGCAAATCCAGCGATACGATCAAATCGTTTCCCCGCTGTATCATCCGCCCCGCCAGCACTGCCTTCACTCCCAGCTCGCGTCCTACCGTGAGAGGGTTAACGCCCACACCGCGATGCTGAAATGCAATTGCCCGTGGAACGATGCGAATCTTGCGAAGCTGTGCCAGCGTATGAATGAGGATCTCTGCAATCCCGTCGCTCAGATATTCCGTCTCCGGGTCCCCGCTGGCGTTCTCCAGCGGCAAGATCGCCAGCGAATCAATCGCTTTGCTCTGCTTCCCCGTCTTCTCCTTGCTCTCCGTCGGTCTCGAAGGGCCACTTGTCATAGGGTGCGCCCCCGGCGGTGGAGCAGAATGTAGTTGTCCGAGGTCCCGGCGCAGTCGCTGCAAGTCCGTGCGCATCTCGACAGCGGATTGGCAGCGTAGCGAGCGGTCTTTCTCGAGGGCCTTGTTTATGATCTCCTCGAGCTTGTGTGGCAGTTCCGGATTCAACCGCACCGGTGATGACGGAGTTTTGTTCAAGATCGCGTCGAAGATCATCCCCGATGTGGTCCCTGAAAACGCCTGACGCCCCGTGGCCGCCTCGTACAGCACAATCCCCAGGGAGAACAGATCGGTCCTGGAATCCACTTCCTCGCCTCGCACCTGCTCGGGTGACATGTAAGCGACTGTTCCGAGCGCCACGCCGGGACTCGTTAGGTGCGGCTCCTGATCTTCGGTGGTTCCTTCGGTCCTCGCGGTCGCCACACGTCCTTGGGACACGTGCTTGGCAAGGCCAAAATCGAGAATCTTTACGTGGCCGCTCTCCGTGATGAAGATGTTTGCCGGTTTGATGTCCCGATGCACGATGCCCTTGGCATGTGCCGCGGCTAGCGCATTCGCAATCTGCGTCCCTAGATCGAGCAAGGTATCGAGAGGCAGTGGCTTCCCGCCAATGCGCTGCCTGAGGGTTTGCCCTTCCAGTAGCTCCATGGCGATGAAACGCTGGCCATTGTGCTCGCCAATCTCATGGATCGTGCAGATGTTGGGATGATTCAGTGCAGCCGCAGCACGCGCCTCCCGCAGGAAGCGTTCCAGCGATTGTTTGTCGCTCGAGACTTCACTCGGAAGGAACTTCAGTGCGACCGTGCGGCCAAGAGTGGTGTCCTCGGCCTTGTAGACCACACCCATCCCACCCCCACCGAGTTTCTCGATGATCCGGTAATGCGAAACGACTTGATTTGATAACAATGCCGGCTCCCCGACCTGAGTAGACTTGGTGATGGTAAACCAACCAAGGCTCGGGAGGAAGGAGCCGACATGAACATCATTATAGGAGTGGACTATCACCCGAGCGTCCAACAAATTGCGTTCGTAGAAAAGGAAACAGGAGAGTACGGCGAACGGCAACTGAGGCACAGCGAGGGAGAAACGGAACAGTTCTACCGCGATCTGAAGCAGAGGGGAGCCAGCGTGCGAGTCGGGATGGAAGCCACCGGGCATTCTCGCTGGTTCGAGCGGCTCCTGGCCGAACTGGGTTTCGAGTTATGGATCGGAGACCCAGCGGAGATCAAGGCCGCGCGAGTCCGGAAGCAGAAGACGGACCGGCAGGATGCTCAACTTCTATTGAAGTTGTTGCTGGAGGATCGCTTCCCGCGCGTGTGGGTTCCCAATCCGGAGAATCGAGATCTGCGCCAACTGCTCTGGCATCGACATCGGCTGGTGCAGATGAGAACGCGGGTCATGAACCAGCTGCAGGCGACCGCGATGAGTGAGGGACTGCGCCTGAAGAAGGCCCTGTGGAGCAAGGCCGGTCGAGCCCGGTTGGAATCGCTGCAACTGGCTCCCTGGGCTGCCCAGCGCCGTCAGGATCTGCTCGAGCTTCTGGGGCAATTAACACCCAAAATCCAACAGCTCAACGTGGCCATCGAAGAGGAGGCGTGGAACCGACCCGAAACACACCGGCTCATGACCCATCCAGGCGTTGGCCCGATCACGGCGTTGGCATTCGTGCTGATCATCGGAACACCGGAGCGTTTTCGTTGCGGCAAGCAGATCGGAAGCTATCTGGGCCTCATCCCGTGCGAGGACTCCAGTGGAGGTCGTCAGCGGCTGGGGCACATCAGTAAGCAAGGCAATTCGTTGCTACGGTTCTTGCTGGTCGAAGCAGCTCACATTGCAGTACGGGATGACGCAGAGTGGAAACGACACTACCTACATCTGGCCATGCGTCGGGAAAGGCGCATTGCCAAAGTAGCCATGGCGCGTCGACTGGGCGTCCGCCTGTACTGGATGTGGCGCAAGGGATGGGACTACCAGCAAGTTTTGCAGTTCGGTTCGCACGCGGGGCAGCTCGTGATTGGCCGTGGTGTGCAGTAAATCATCGGCGACTTGATTGGGCACCCCGCTCCCTCCGGAGAAGGAGGGAGTTCGAAGTAGTAATCATGGGTGCGCCGGGATAAACCGGCGTGGAGTAGTGGATGAAAGAGCCATACGGTGAAGGCCTAGCAAGCCACACCGGCACCGAGTCATGCGCGGCTAACCGAGCTAATCGCGAGGTCGGCGCGAAGCGTTGACAGGTGTACCTGCAGGCGGGGTATTCAGCCGCGAAATTTTATATAAATCAGGGGGCCGACGCCGTCCATGATGGCGGAAGGCAACACCAAGGGATGCGAAATTGCGAGCATCCTCTGGACTCTGCGAGGTCAGAGACCCCCGCATGCAGAGAAACTCCACGCGCGAGAACCGGGAGGCCCCACCAACGCCCGACACGAAACACGGAACGGGCCGGTTGGAGAAGGCGATGAACCATAAGTCCAACATGCACGTTGGTGGGGAGTCGGACGGTCGTGTACTACCTACGAAGTGCCCGAACAAGGACAGAAGTAATTTGTCGGCGGAGGGCATGGAGGGAAGACGACCGACCAAGGAGAACATGGGGCAGACGACCGCGTCCCAGATTCAACGCTGGGGAAGCGCGCTGGACGGGCTGCACCGTGTGCGGGAAGCAGCAAAAAGGGATAAGCGGCTACGATTCACCGCGCTACTGCACCACGTATCTGTCACGCTTCTGTCGAACAGCTTCTACGCCTTGAAGCGTGAAGCTGCCCCGGGAGTAGACGGGTTGACGTGGCAGGAATACGAAACGGGCCTGGACAAGCGGGTGGAGGATCTGCACAGCCGCTTGCACCGAGGCACGTATCGGGCGCTCCCTTCCAAGAGAGCCTACATTCCCAAGCCGGACGGACGACAGAGACCCCTGGGCATAGCAGCCTTGGAGGACAAAATCGTTCAACACGCGGTGGGAACAGTCCTCAATCAGATCTACGAGGAGGACTTCCTGGGTTTCTCGTATGGTTTCCGACCTGGGCGCAACACGCATGACGCGTTAGACGCGCTCTGGATTGGAATCATGAGGAAGAAGGTGAACTGGGTGCTGGATGCCGACATTCGTGACTTTTTCGGATCAATTTCGCACGAATGGATGGTTAAGTTTCTCCAGCATCGCATCGGGGATCGACGAATCCTCCGCCTGATTCAGAAATGGCTGAGGGCCGGCGTTCTCGAGGATGGGGAATGGTCGGAGACGGAAAAGGGAACTCCGCAAGGCTCGGTGATTTCGCCGCTGCTCGCGAATGTTTACTTACATTACGTCTTCGATCTTTGGGTGCAGCACTGGCGGACGCAGCGGATCACGGGGGACGTCATCGTGGTGCGCTATGCGGACGACATGGTGTTGGGGTTTCAGCATCGTGGCGATGCAGATCGGTTCCTCCAGGACTGGCAGGACCGTCTGCAGAAGTTCGGGTTGGAACTCCATCCGGATAAAACGCGCCTGATTGAGTTCGGGCGTTTTGCCGCAGCAAGTCGGAAGCAGCATGGAAAGGGCAAGCCAGAGACTTTTAACTTTCTGGGGTTCACGCACATTTGTGGACAAGCCTGGAAAAACGGCAAGTTCCTTGTGCTGCGCAAGAGTATCCGTCAGCGACTCCTTGCCAAGTTGAAACAGGTGAAGGAAGAACTACGGAAGCGAATGCATCAGCCGCTGGCACAAATCGGGAAGTGGTTGAGGAGCGTGGTTCAAGGCTACTTCAACTATCATGCAGTCCCCGGAAACCTTGCCAGCCTCCTAAGCTTTCGACGTGAGGTGAGCAAACGCTGGCTCCGACTGATCCAGCGTCGTAGCCAGAAGAACCGGATTTCATGGAAGCACATGACTGGTTTCGCTAAAGCCTGGCTTCCACTCCCTAAACTTCTTCATCCGTATCCCTATGTACGCTTCGCCGCTACGCATCCGCGGTAAGAGCCGCATGCAGGAAACCTGCACGTGCGGATCTGTGCGGGGGGTGTCGGGCAACCGGCGTCCCTACCGCGACTCGAGGTTTGATCGGAGAGATGGTTGGGGCGAAGTGAAGTTCCCGAGAGATTACACGGCGAGCCTTGGTGGATGGCAGCATAGAAGTGGAGCCGAAAGGGAATCGAGCAAGACGAAGCTGGCGCTTCGTCCGCATGTCATTGTGGCGAGCCGTCGGCGGCATCAAGGGTCTGCGATAAACGGCCGGCAAAAATCGCCGGACCGCCCTTGACCCCGCTCCCGGCTTGCCAGGCTCTCGGCGAGTCGCAATGTAGCGCTTATGCAAGCGCGGGTGGTAGTGTGCTCAAAAAGAAGTAAGGCAAGCGAAAAAAAGTTCAGAATAAACCGAAACTAGTAATTGACAAAGCCGGCATTGTTAGAGATGGCCAAT
>JASHRC010000083.1 GCA_030037525.1 Candidatus Acidiferrales bacterium
TCGGTGGGCCAGATCGGCCGCCAATTGCCACAGACCGTCGAGCCCATGGCTTCGCAGGAGAGAATCGATCTGGTCTTCGAGATCGCTCATCGCCAGCGGGTCCGGCGGAACTTCGTCGTGTTGCATGAAAGACGCTTCGAGTTTTTCGATTTCCGATTTCTGAGCAACCGTCAGTTCGCGCCTGCCGAGCTCATGGCTGGCGTCCCGCGTTTTCTTTAAAACGTCGCGCAACTGGCTCGCAGCTCGTTTTGCGGCGGAAGCGGGGTTGTTCAGCTCGTGAGCCAATCCCGCCGAAAGTTTCCCCAACGAAACCAGCCGATCCCGCTGCTGTTCCCGACGGGTCGCCTCGCGGATTCTGTCGGACATCAGAGCGACGAGCCGCTGGGTCAGCTCCGGCATTTTTTGGACCAGCTCAGGAAATAACGAGGAGGGGAAGCGCAGCACCCGCGCGTCGGTTAACGCCCGTGCCTCGAAGGTGAACTGTGTCATTCTCGAAAACGGCAGCACCCCGGTTACATTTCCGGACTGTACCGGAAACACTACGGTTTCGCCGCCGATCTCGCCGCGAACCTGAATCTGTCCTTCCAAGATCACGAACATTGCGTCGGCCGGATCGCCTTCGCGGAAATAGGTTTCACCGGCCTTCACCGTCGCCTCGAAGGCGTGGCTCGCAAACCATTCGATCTGATCGTCGGGCAGGCCGGCAAATACGGGCACCCGAACGAGTTCGGAATTGGTGACCATCAGACCTTGCTCAAGTATTGGTGGATGAACTGTACGGCCACCGATCCCTCGCCGACTCCGGAGGCCACCCGCTTCACCGAGCCATGTCGTACATCCCCTACGGCGAAGATGCCCGGGACATTGGTTTCCAGCAGGAACGGATCTCTCTCGAGCGGCCATCCGCGGGGAGCCTGGCCGTCTCGGATCAGATCCGGCCCGGTGAGAATGAAGCCGAGCTGGTCCCGTTCGACCGCACCTTCCAACCACTCGGTTTGCGGCATGGCGCCGATGAAAATAAACATCGCGTTCGCCGGCACGCGCTCGATTTTCCCCGTGTCGGAACAAAGAAAAGAAATCTCTTCCAGATGCGTTTCTCCATGCACTTCGGCGACGCTGGCATGCGGCCAAATCTGGATGTTGGGTGTTGCCTTGACCTGATCGATTAGGTACTGCGACATCGAGCTCGACAGCGATGCACCGCGAACGACCAGGACGACTCGCTCGGCGTACTTCGCGAAATTCATCGCTGCCTGGCCTGCCGAATTGGCGCCGCCGATTACGTAAACGGTTTCGCCCTCGCAGGACAACGCCTCGGTCGATCCACCGCCGTAATACACGCCGGCGCCCTGCAGCCGGTCAATTCCCGGCGCTTGCAGGCGTCGCCACTGAACGCCGGTGGCAATCAGCAAGACATGGCAGGAGATCTCATTGCCGTCGGCAAGTTTCACGAAGCGATAGGGGTCTTCGGTTCGCACGCTCAAAGCTTCCTGCGGTGCCAGGATTTCCACGCCGAAACGCTGGGCCTGCACCACGGCCCGTCGCGCCAGGTCGCCGCCGCTGAGCCCGGTCGGGAAGCCGAGATAGTTCTCGATGCGTGAGCTCATGCCAGCCTGTCCGCCTGGCGCCTCGCGCTCGATCATGACGGTGTGCAGGCCTTCCGACGCCCCATACACCGCGGCAGCCAGACCGGCCGGCCCTCCGCCGACGATCGCCAAGTCGTAAAAGTCCGTCTGGGCGCGAGTGCGCAAGCCGACTTTCTGGGCAACCTCGGCCGGAACGCTCTCCAGAAGCTTCGTGCCATCGGGGAAAAGCACCACCGGCAGACTTGCGGCCTCCGGCCCCAGCGCCTCGAGCACTCTCTTGGTTTCCGGGTCATTTGCCGAAAGCTCCGCATCCATCCACTGATAGGGAACCCGATTGCGGGCCAGAAAATCACGCAGCTCATATGATTTGAGCGACCACCGCGTACCCAACACGCGGATGCCTTCAAACGCCGGCCGGTAGGACGCCTGCCAATCGTCGAGCAGGTCATCCAGCTGCGGATAGAGGTGTTCGGTCGGAGGATCCCACGGCTTCATAAAGAAATAATTGATGTTGGCCTGGTTAATCGCGTTGATGGCGGCGTTTGTATCGGCATAAGCGGTGAGCAACGCCCGCTTGGCGTCGGGGAAAATCCGCATTCCTTCCTCGAGAAACGCCACGCCGTCCATGTGGGGCATGCGCTGGTCGGCCAGCAGCAACGCCACGTTGTCGTTGCGCAGCTTCAACTGCTTCAGAAGACCGATCGCCTGTTGGGGAGAGTCGCTTCCGATCACGCGGTACTGGGCGCCGTACTGCGAGCGCAGGTCGCGCTCAATCGCTCGCAGGACGTCGGAATCGTCATCCACGCTTAGCAAGATTGGCTTCGCCATACGCGGTTCGCTTCGCTCCAGGGATTTTAGACGTCCCCCCCGCCAAAGACATCAGATGAGCCAGAGCCCATTTGGTCGCATCGGATACCGGCCGGCGCTGCCATGTTGTCCAGGGCGCGGCGAACGCGCTAGGCTTGGTTTTCGGCCTTTCGTGCTGCCGCCGCTTGTGAGGGCACATCATGCTGCATGAATATGCGTTCGAGATGGCCACCACCGCCATCCGCTTCGGCTTTGGAGTTACCCGCGAAGTCGGCGCTGAGCTGGCGGACCTGGGCAAGACGCACGTTTTGGTCTTCACCGATCCCCGCCTGCGCGCCTTGCCTGCTGCCGCCACCGTCTTGGAATCCCTGGAAACTCACAAGATTCGCTTTTCCGTTTTCGATCGTGTCCGCGTGGAACCCACCGACGAATCCTTTCGCGATGCAACCATGGTCGCCCAGTCCCAAGAATTTGACGCCTTCGTCGCCGTGGGCGGCGGGTCCACCATGGACACAGCGAAGGCGGCGAATCTCTATAGCTGCTATCCCGCCGATTTTCTCGATTATGTGAACCCGCCGATCGGACGCGGCCAGCCGGTTCCAGGTCCGCTCAAGCCGCTCATCGCCATCCCCACCACCGCCGGAACTGGCAGCGAGACCACCGGCGTTGCGATTTTCGATTTCGAGCGCATGAAAGCCAAAACCGGCATCGCCCACCGTCGGCTCCGGCCAACCTTGGGCATCCTCGATCCAGAAAATACGCGGACTCTGCCGGCGGCTGTCGCCGCCGCCTCGGGACTGGATGTCTTGAGCCATGCGGTCGAGTCTTATACGGCGATTCCCTTCGAGCAACGCCCGCGGCCCGAGCGCCCCCTGTTGCGCCCCGCCTATCAAGGATCGAATCCCATCAGCGA
>JASHRC010000084.1 GCA_030037525.1 Candidatus Acidiferrales bacterium
TTCGGCCGCCTCGATATCCTGGCCAATAACGCCGTTGTGTTCCGGCGCGAGCCTGTCTCGGAAATTCGCGAGGAAACCGTGGAAAGGATGATCTCCGTAGGGCTGAAATCGATCATCTGGAGCGCCCAAGCCGGTCTCATTCACATGGACCCGGAGCGGGGCGGGGTGATCATCAACAACACGTCACCCGCTGCAGAGCTCGGCGTACCGCGCTCGAGCGTCTACTCCGCAATTAAGGGAGGCGTATCGTCCTTGACGCGCTCGCTTGCCGTGGAATTCGGCCCGCGGCGAATTCGCGTGAACGCGGTTTGCCCGGGTACCGTCCCGACGCCGGGTGCGCGGGAGATGAACAAGTTCGACGATTCACTCTACGAAGCCCGGCGCCAGCGCACACCGCTCGGCCGGCTTGGAACTGCCGAAGATGTCGCAGCGGCAGCCGTCTTCCTGGCGTCGGACGAAGCCTCTTTCATCACCGCGGCAATCCTGCGGATCGACGGCGGAGTCACCGTCAACGGTGGGTCCTGACACGGACATTGACACGGACACGCTTGGCTAGATTTGACGAAAATTCAGAGTATGATAGGCCCCCGCAACGGACAGGGGCGTGCTATGCGCGATCGCGGCCAAGCGAGCCGAGCCAGTCCGGCCCTGATCATGGGTCTTGTAGCCATCGCCGTGCTGGGTTCGGCGCTTGCGCAGCATCGTGCGGCAGAACGGCCCAAGAGCCTGCGGCTCTACGTTTTCGACTGCGGCGTGATCAAGGGGCTCGATCCGGGATTATTCAATTTCAAGCGAGAGGAGCTTGCGGAAACAGAACTGGCGGTCCCTTGCTATTTGATTGTGCATCCCAAGGGTACGTTGATGTGGGATGTGGGCGCGATTCCGGATACCGCGTTCAAGGACGACCACACGCCCGTGACCGAGGGCTACTTTACCTCGACTCGCACGCTCAAATCGCAGCTGGCGGAAATCGGCTATGCGCCGAGCGACATCACCTATCTGGGGCTTTCCCATTACCACGGTGACCACGTCGCCAATGCCAACGAGTTTGCGGCCGCTACGTGGCTCGTGCGGCAGGTCGAACGCGACACCATGTTTGCCGAGAAACCTCCGCCGCTCTCCGATCCCAGCCATTACGATCTGCTCAAGAACAGCGCAACCGTGATCCTTACGGCCGACGAATACGACGTCTTCGGCGACGGGAAAGTGATCATCAAGTCGGCTCCTGGGCACACGCCGGGGCATCAGGTGCTCATCCTGAAGCTGGTGAAGACCGGAAACGTAATGCTGGCAGGCGATCTCTATCATTATCCCGAGGAGCGAAAGCTCGATCGCGTTCCCAGCTTTGAGTTCAACCGCGAGGAGTCGCTCGCCAGCCGCGCCATGATTGAGGACTACGTGAAGCGGACCCACACGCAGCTGTGGATCGAGCACGATTTGGTCGGTAACTCGAAGCTCAAGAAGTCCCCTGCGTATTACGATTAGGCGACCGTAGCCGTCGCCGTCATCGCCAGGCCCACGCATCGCCTCCGCCCAAAGGGAGACCGATTTTCCGCGCACGGCAAACGGCGCCGTATCGACGAGCTTCCGATCCTAGCGCATCACGAAGGGATTCGGCACGTTCCCGAGCGTATCGATCCACACGCTCTTGGTCTGCAAGTATTCACGGATTGCTTCCATGCCGCTTTCGCGCCCAAAGCCGGAGCGCTTGTAACCCCCGAACGGAGACATGTAGCTCACGGCGCGATAGGTGTTGACCCAGACGGTGCCGGCCTCGAGGTACTCTGACATTACAAGCGCCCGGCGAATGCTCCGCGTCCAGACCCCGGCAGCAAGTCCGTAGGCTGTGCCATTGGCGATCTCAATGGCTTGTTCTTCGGTGTCGAACGGAATAATCGCGAGCACCGGCCCGAAAACTTCTTCTTGCGCGATGCGCATCCCGGACTCGACACCGGTGAAAATCGTGGGCTCGACGAACCAGCCGGAGCCGCATTCGGCCCGTTGGGCGGGCCCACCGCCCAGGCGGCAAACGGCCCCTTCTTCTTTTGCAATGCGAATGTAATCGAGCACCTTCCGGTACTGCGGCTCAGTGGTCACCGGGCCCACCTGTGTGTCCGCATCGAGTGGATTGCCCATCCGGGCCGTCTTGGCCAGCGCGAGCAGGCGCTCGACGAACTCGTCGTGGATGGAGCGGTGGATGAGAGCGCGGGAGCCTGCGATGCAGGTCTGCCCGGTGGCCGCGAAGATGCCGGAGACGACACCTTTCACGGCGTCGTCAAGATTCGCATCGTCGAACACGATGTTCGCGGATTTGCCGCCCAGCTCAAGCGTGATCGGTTTGATCCCGCGGGCAGCGAGCTGGTAGACATGCTCGCCGGTGCGGTCGCCTCCGGTGAATGCAATTTTTGCCACGTCACGATGCGTGATGAGCGGCTCGCCCACCTGGTTTCCGTAGCCCGTGATGATGTTCACAACGCCCGGTGGAAAGCCGGCGCGCTCGAAAAGGTCTCCAAAGACGAGCGCTGAAACCGAGGAAAATTCCGACGGTTTCCAGACCACGGTGTTGCCCGCCGCCAGTGCCGGGGCAAGTTTCCACGAGGCCAACAGCAGCGGGGAGTTCCACGGAGTAATGGCAGCGACGACCCCGAGCGGCTCCTCGCGCGTGAAATTGAATACCCCTGGTTTGTCGATGGGAATCACGCGGCCTTCAATTTTGTCTGCAAGGCCGCCGAAGTACCGGAACCACTGCGGAATGTAATTGAGCTGCCCGCGCATCTCGGTGATGAGCTTCCCGTTGTCGGTCGTCTCGATCTCCGCCAGCTTTGTTGCGTCTGCCGCAATGAGGTCGGCGAGCCGGCGCAGCAGATCGCCCCGCGTGGTTGCGGTAAGCTTGCGCCACCGGTCGCTCGAGAAGGCGCTGCGCGCGGCGGCCACGGCGCGATCGACGTCCTTCGGACCTCCGCGCGGAACAAGCGCCCAAGCCTGCGCGGTGTAGGGATTTATGGACTCAAACCATTCACCCGACGCGGGCTCAACTCTTTGCCCGCCGATGAGCATGCGATGCTTTTGCATTTTCTGCTTGCCGACCGCGGCTCGGAGGTGGCGTCCTGCTACGCCTTGGTTTTCGCGGCTTCCTGCTCGGCCAATGCCTCTCGGGCGATCCGGAACGAATCCACCGCGGCGGGCACGCCGCAGTAGATCGCCACTTGCAGCAACACCTCGCGGATTTCGACCGGCGTCACCCCGTTCACTAGGGCACCCTTGATGTGAGCCTTGAGTTCGTGCGGACGATTGAGCGCGCTGATCATCGCCAGATTCAACAGGCTCCTGGTTTTGCGGGGAAGCTCTTCGCGTCCCCAGATGGCGCCCCAGCAATACTCGGTGACCAGCTCCTGGAGCGGCCGATTGAAGTCGTCGGCGGTCTTGAACGCGTTGTCCACAAATTCCTTCCCGAGCACCGCACTGCGAATTTCGCGGCCTCGCTCAAACGTTTTCTGGTCCATGGTTTTGATCCTCTCTTGGTAAGGAAATCCGTGTCTGGAGCAGAGAAGGGCTATCCTGGTCAGGCGCTGGGCGCCTGACCAATCTCGACACCGGCCCAGGCCTCGACCGTCCTCGCCATCGCAGTCATGTCTGCGTTCACGCCCTCAACTGCCGCCGAGATCGTGAGCAGCTGCCGAACTGCGCTTCCCACCACCATCGGAACGCCGAGCGCGTCGGCTTCGGCCATGCACAAACGAATGTCCTTGTCGAGCAGTCCGATCGAGAAACCATAGCCGAAGGAGCGCGAAATCACGTGCTGCTTCATTTTGTCTTGGGTGGCACTGTTTCGTGCCGTTCCCGCATTGAACACATCGATGATGAGCGATGCATCGAGTCCGGCTTTGACTCCCATGGCCACCGCTTCTGCGGTGATCGCCATCGCGGAAGCCGACAGAAGATTGTTCAGCAGTTTCATGGTCTGCCCTTGCCCCGGTTGCGTGCCGACCACAAAAACTCGGCCGAGCACCTGGAGCGGGGGCTTGACCGCTGGTAGGACGCGTTCGGGGCACGACAACATGACCGCCAGGGTCCCTTTTTGAGCGCCAGTGATGCCTCCACTGACCGGCGCATCGACCGCCGTGATCCCCTTGGCCGCAAGACCCTGGGCTACCGCCTTGGCCACTGTCGCGCCGGTGGTGGAGACGTCGATGAAGATTTCAACTCGGTCGCCCTCCACGACTCCTTTCGGCCCCAGGGCGACCGCCTGGACAACGGGAGGCGTAGGCAGGCTTGCGAACACGATCTCGGAGGCCGACGCAACCGCCGCGGGTGAATCGGCGGGCCTGGCACCCAGCTCGACGAGCGGTTCGGTGGCGGCTTTGTTCGGGTCGAAAATCGTGAGCGCGTATCCCGCCTGGATCAGCCGTGCCACCATGCGGGAACCCATTCTGCCGACTCCGATGAACCCGATGCTGCCCTCCGGCATTCGCTTCTCCTTCCGGGATCGCGACGCGTGCGGTAAACAGCGTTTTCCGCCGCCCGATTATGCCCTATCATAGCGCCCGCAACAAACCGCAGCATGTGCGGCGTTGGAAGATGAGCAAGCACCGGTATGCCGATGGAACCGTTTGAGATCTTCGCCATCCGCTACGCGCATGTGGG
>JASHRC010000085.1 GCA_030037525.1 Candidatus Acidiferrales bacterium
ATCGCCGCGCTCATAACGGCGCCTCCCTTGGGGCGGCGAAGCCGGGGGGCGACAGGTCTTCGTCGCTGGGGAAATGGGCCGGTTGCTCCTGCGTGCTGGCCAGTATTTGCGCCATGTGAATGGTCTTCATTCCCGCGTACTGCCGGTGCATCGCTCCGCCCAGATGCATCAGACAGCTATTGTCGAGAGCCGTGCAGAATTCCGCGCCTGTCGCCAGCACGTCTTCGAGCTTCACCGCCAGCATCGCCGACGAAACCTCGCCGTTCTTCACGCTGAAGGTCCCGCCGAATCCGCAGCAGCGATCGAGATTCGCAAGCGGCGCCAGTTCCAGCCCGCGCACCTTCGCAAGCAGCCGGAATGGCCGGTCGCCCAGATGCAGGCTCCTCAACCCATGGCAGCTTGCGTGGTAGGTCACGCGATGGGGAAAGTACGCGCCCACATCCTCCACGCCCAGCCTGTCGATCAAAAACTCGCTCAGCTCGTACACCCTCGGCACGAGCGCCGCGAACTGCCTCCGCAGCTCCTCGTTGCCCAGCTCCTCCATCAGCCCCGGATACTGATCGCGGATCATTGCCACGCACGACGACGACGGAATCACCACCGCCTCCACGTCCTCGTACAGTCTCACGAGCCGCTTGGCCTGGCTGAACGCCTCGGCCCGGAACCCCGTGTTCGCGTGCATCTGTCCGCAGCACGTCTGGCCGGCGCGGAACTCAACCTCCACCCCCAGCCTTTCCAGCAGACGCACCACCGCGCGCCCGGTCTCTGGAAACAGCGTGTCGTTATAACACGTAATGAAGAGCGAAGCCCGCATAAAGCCACTCGTTCAATGGATGTGCAGCTAGAATAAGGCCACAACTTAAGAAACCGCATCATATACCTTAAGAAAATAATTGTCTATTGCAATTTCAGCCTCCCGGACGACCTTTTCCTGCCCGTTTCCGGCCCCTGTTTACCCGCTCGAACCCTGCGCAAACCCTGCTCTGCGCCCCTCCGCAATTCGATCCGTTTCTCTGCCCCCACTCAACCGATTTAGGCATCATCTCCGCCCCGCCACCGCGTCCCATCCGGCCCCTCTGACTTGCCAACTCGTCAGCTTGCTGCCTCGCCGCCGTAATCCCTACGTCCCTAGTCTCGGAGCCTGTCCTGAGCGAAGTCGAAGGACCCCTGTTCCCTATTCATTTTGTTCCCTTGGCCCCTGTCTTTCTCAACCTTCCCCCCTCAGCCGCGTCTAACTCTCCGAGCCTGGCGGCCTTATCCCCGGAAATCCGGGTCTTAATCGATTCTTTCATTCAGCATCAATCTTTCGTTTCGTGGTACGGAATACGGTTTTTTGGGATCTACAGCTAAGACTAAGGCTGCGCTTTCCCTATTGCATCAATGCTCGCCGGAAGGGCGCGCACAACCAGCCTCGTCTGCTGTTGCCGGGGCCATCCAAATTATGATGGTGTTGTCACCCATCTCGGTCGTCGTGTTCAAGCGGATCCGGCGTTTCGCCGGTTCTTTTGTGCCCGGCGGCAGTTCTTTCTTGCCGCCAACGGCAACTCTTCAGGATTTCGAGGGTCTCTCTCAAGAAAGGGTCCAGGACCACCTCCTATGATCAATTCGCGCTCGCTCCCCCTGTGCGTGCTGGCCAGTGTCTTCCTTTGCTCCGCCGCAGCCATGGCGCAACAAGCCGCACCCGCCGTCCGCATCGTTAACACCATTGACGAAAGCCAGTTGGTCACGATCTCCCGCACCGTCCATCCCCTGGCCAACGCCGCCAACGACCGCGGCGCCGCGCCCGACGGCATGACGCTTGACCGCATCCAGCTCGTCCTTCAGCGCAGCCCCGCCCAGGAGACCGCGCTCCGCCAGCTTATCGCGCAGCAGAGCACTCCCGGCTCGGCCAACTACCACCAGTGGCTCACCCCCGACCAGTTTGGCGCTCAGTTCGGAGCCTCCGACCAGGACATCGCCTCCATCGAATCCTGGCTCGGCAGCCACGGCTTCACCGTCTCCAAGGTCAATCCCGGCAAGGGAACCCTCGAGTTCTCCGGCAGCGTCGCTCAAATGCGCGAAGCCTTCCATACGCAGATTCATAAGTATGTGGTCAACGGCGAAACCCACTATGCCAACGCCAACGACCCCCAGATTCCCGCGGCCCTCGCTCCCGTCATCGGCGGCTTCGCCTCGCTCAACAACTTCCGCCCCAAAAGCTACCTCAAGAAGCTCGGCGAGGCATCGTTCAATCCCACCACTCATCAGGTCACGCCGAGCTGGACGTGGAGCTCCGTACCCTATTACGTCCTCGCTCCCGGTGACTTTGCCGTCCAATACGATCTCCAGCCGCTCTATAACGCCAACGTCAACGGTACCGGCCAATCCATCGCCATCATCAACGACTCCAACATCAACATCGATCTCGTCAATCAGTTCCGCACCCTGTTCGGCCTTTCCGCCAATCCGCCCCAGGTCATCATCGATGGCAACGATCCCGGCGTCGACGGCATCAACAATCCCGACGGTCCCAACTACGACTCCGTTGAAGCGTATCTCGATGTGGAGTGGTCCGGCGCCGTAGCGCCCGCCGCCACCATCGACCTCGTCATCGCCGCCGACACCGCGATTGAGAGCGGCCTCGTTCTCGCCATGGAGCACGCCGTCTCCGGCAATGTCGCTCCCGTCCTCAGCCTCAGCTTCGGCGCGTGCGAAGCCGACCTTGGGTCGTCAAACTCATTCATCGAGGAACTGTGGGAGCAGGCCGCCGCGCAGGGGCAAACCGCCATGGTCTCCGCCGGCGACAACGGCTCCGCCGGCTGCGACGACGACAATACGCAGGAATACGCCATCTACGGCCAGGCCGTCAGCGGCTTTGCTTCCACGCCCTTTGACGTCGCCGTTGGCGGAACGGACTTCTACTACAGCGACTACGCCACCGGCGGCGCAAGCATCGCCAACTACTGGAACACGACTCCCACACAATCGCCGACGGTTTCGATCATCGCAGCCAAGGCTCCCATTCCCGAGCAGCCCTGGAACGACAGCCAGTACGGCCTCAATATCTTCAACCTGTACAAAACTGACGACGAGACCACCATCGCCGGCGGCAGTGGCGGCGCCAGCAACGCAGCCGTCTGCAGCAACAACACCTTCAACTCCGACGGTGAGTGCACCGGCACGCTCTCCGGCTATCCCAAGCCCTCCTGGCAATCCGGCGTCACCGGAGTGCCCGCCGACGGCGTCCGCGATCTGCCTGACGTCTCGCTCTTCTCCGCCAACGGCTTCAACTACACCTTCT
>JASHRC010000086.1 GCA_030037525.1 Candidatus Acidiferrales bacterium
GGATCGCACTCGCGAACTTTCTGGCGTCCTCCAAGTCTGCTGTCTTGGTCTCCATCCACAACAGGTCTGCAAACGGCGCCACCGCCAACGACCTGGCGATGGCAAAATCGATACCGCTTTGGATTTGATAGAAGCCTTCCGGGGTCTTGGGGAGCTCAGGGTCCCAGACGACCCGGATACCCATCGACTTGGCCCGCTCACGCGCTTCGTAGAAGGAAGCGCTTTTGGAGAACTCCAGCCATCCCTCCACGCTCATGTCGAAGCGCGCGCCCTCCTCCGTGCGCGACGCCATCACGTCGGCGATCGCTTGCCCATAGGTCTTCAGTTCGGCTTCTGTTTGCCAGATTCCCACATAGTGTGTATCCATCTTCTCGAGCGCAGCGTCGAGCTCGGTTGCCGAAGCATGCTTGAGATGCTGGGCAACCTCAATCACGACCGACATAAGTCCGACCCGCTCAAGCCAGGCAAAGGCCGCTTGGTATTCCGCTTCCGACACGGCGAACAGGAGGTGCCCGCGAATTTCGACTCCCAGCTCGAGTAGCTTCCTCAAAATGGCTAGATATCCAACCCGGTAGCTTGGCAGATCGACGTTCGTTGCGCCGAGGATGACCGGCTGGTCTCGCTCGTCGCTACGATTGTCGAGAAACGTGGCCGCTTCCGCGTCGGTGCGGGCCACAAGGATGCCCGGGACCCGCATGATGTCCAACTGCAGGCGCGCAGCGTTGAGACGCCTGATCTGCTCGTCCTGCGCGACGAGCACCTTGCCGGCCTGGTGGCCGCACTTCTTCGCTCCGGGCTTCTGGTCTTCGATGTGATAGCCCGGAATCCCTGCTTCCACAAAGCGGCGGATCAGGTTCCGCACGTGCGCATCGCCGCCATGGCCAGTGTCGGCATCGGCAATGATAAAGGGGCGAAAATCGACCGCCGGAGTCGCGTTGCGCTCCTCTTCACTCATCCGCAGCCGCGCGAAGTGCTGGTTCTTGTCAGCGGTAAGAAGTGCTCGCACGAGTCCGGCGGCCTCGTCTGGCACCTGGCTCAATGGGTAGCTGGCCAGGTCTGGTCCAGGATCCTCTGAGGATGAACCTTTGGCGGAGGTCGCCCAGCCGCCGAGGTAAATGGCCGCGATTCCCATGCGCTTGAGCGTAACCGCTTGGCCAGGTGAATAAGGACCGAACGTCGTGACCTGCTTGCGTTGCTCGAACAGCGTGCGCAGCAGTGCGTAGAACTCCTCGGCTGCCCGTCGCGCAACAGTGCAGTCAACAGGAATCGTACCCTGCTGTTCGGCAACTTCACGCGGAGAATAGAGGCGCACGATGCCGGCGAACCGGGGCTCCCGAAACCATTGCTCGGCGGCGGCCACCTGCTGGTTGAATGTAGTCATACCAATCTCCTATCTCTTAACGAGATCGCCTGCTTCGGTTTCCCTCGATGCCGCCGTAGACGTACTTAACCAAAAAAGCTTGCACGAATTCCCGCTCCAACTGCCAAGTCTTGCTCGTTGCGAGCGCCGGATTCGAGACTTTCTGCCCGCCTCCCTTACTCGGTACCACGCCGTCGGGATGGTCGATAACAGCCGACTTCGGTTGGGCATCGCCACGGCGCCCTTTTCGAACTTGGCCTGTGCCCGTCATGGGCACGGCCAGGACCATAGGGGGTACCCCCGCGTGCATGACTTGGGGACGGCATACCGCCTCGGCATCGCTAGGGTTCACAGTACTCTGCGCCCAAGCGGCCGTCGCTAGGAGGATCGTGCCGAGCGGTGTATCGTGGGTTGTCAGGAATCTGTCCCGTTGCTGCGAATCGATCTGAGAGACAGAATACACCCGCCATTGGTTTCCAGGATCTGTTCTTCGGTCGCTGCCGGGTGGAGCAGGATGCCCTGGCCATGGCGGGCGAAGCGTTAGCCGCGAAGCACCCTGAGATTGCCCGAAATTTCGATTTGCCCGAGCCGCTATTCCGAACACGTCCGCCGGCTACAGAGTCGAGCGGCTGCAAGTTGATTGTTTTCTTTTTGAATTCAAATGAGTAAAGTAACCTAGCTCACAACGGCAATCTAGCTTGCCAAATCATAGAGATCCCGACTCGCTGCTGAAGGGAAAAATGCGCGTGACCGTGCGAATCTGGCTAGCGTTGTGCTTGTTTTGTGGAAACCACCTCCTCGTTGCGCAGCAACCGCCGGCCGACCCCATCCTCCAAGCGATGAGTCAAGAGCTCACTCGCTCCATGCAGAATCTCAAGACGGCTCCGGTTCCTCCGTATTTTCTTTCCTATGAGTTGACTGACAATCGCGCGATTAACGTATCTGCCGCCTTCGGGGCGCTCGTTTCAAGTTCTGACCGACGAACCAGAGTGCTCGACGTTGATCTACGCGTCGGAGATTACAAGCTTGACAATTCACATGCCCTGCGCCAGCAGACCATGTCCGACACGTTTCAGGATTTCCTGGGAAGCCCTCTGGTTCCGCTCGAGGACGATCCTTTGGGTGTGAGGGTTGCGCTCTGGCAAGCGACCGAACAGCGCTACCGCCGGGCCGTAGAACGCCTGCAACAGGTTCAAGCGAATGTACAGGTGAAGGTCGCGCCAGAAGATACCTCTGCGGATTTCTCTGCCGAGGCGCCGCATCTCTATTCCGAGCCGATCGCGAATTTCTCCTTGGACACCAAGGCTTGGGAAACACGCTTGCGCAATTTGACCACCCCATTCGCGCAGCACGCGGAAATTCTGGAAGCAAATGCGCAGCTAGGCGCCGAAGTGGAGACTCGGCGGTACGTGAACAGCGAGGGAAGCCAGATCCGGATGTCAACCCCTTTCTATCGGTTGATCCTGACGGCCACGGCCAAGGCCGACGACGGAATGGAACTGCCCCTCTATCAAACCTATACGTCATTCCACTCCGACGGCCTGCCGGACGACGCGACCTTGTCGGCCGACGTCGACAAGATGATCCGCACACTGCTTGCGCTCGTCAAAGCGCCGATCACGGATCCCTACACCGGTCCCGCCATTCTTTCCGGCCGCGCGAGTGCCGTTTTCTTCCACGAGATTTTCGGCCATCGCGTGGAAGGCCAAAGGCAAAAGAACGAAGACGACGCGCAAACGTTTAAGAAGAAAGTGAACCAGGCGGTACTTCCCGATTTTCTTTCGGTCTACTCGGATCCGACCTTGCGACGATTGGGGCACAGCGAACTGGTCGGTTCCTACGCATTTGATGATGAGGGTGTGCCGGCGCGCAAGGTCACGGTCGTGGAAAACGGCATTCTCAAGGAATTTCTGATGTCGCGCACGCCCATCGCGGGCTTCGACCACTCGAACGGACACGGACGCCATCAGCAGGGCTACGCCGCTGCCGCCAGGCAATCCAATCTGATCGTTGAATCGTCACGATCGGTTTCGCGCGAAGAACTCAAAAAACGGCTGCTCGCGGAAATCAAAGCTGAAAATAAGCCCTATGGCCTGTTTTTCGACGATATCGAGGGCGGGTTCACGTTCACACAGAGGGTGATTCCCAATGCCTTCAACGTTCGGCCGACCATTGTGTATCGTGTGTATCCCGACGGTCGCCAGGAATTGGTGCGTGGCGTCGACCTGATCGGCACACCTTTGACATCGTTCAGCAAGATTGTCGCGGCCGACGACGACGTGGAAGTCTTTAATGGAGTCTGCGGAGCAGAATCGGGGTGGGTTCCCGTGTCTGCGAGCGCGCCCGGTCTGTTGGTCTCACAAATCGAGGTCCAAAGGAAGGAAAAGTCGCAGGAGCGAGCGCCGTTGCTTCCACCACCGGCTGCCTCGGCCGGGGGGAAATGAGCATGTTGCTAGGGGATAAGATCGCGCGGTCCAAAGGGATCGCCGTCCTTGCGCTCGTTTTCCTAGTGTCAATCGCGAAGGCGCAAAATCAAGATGACGTCGTTATGCGTGCGATGAGAGACGAATTAGCGCGTTCGATGAGCCAGTTACAGCTGCCACAGATGGAAAGGCCCTACTTCGTCGCTTATCGCGTGCAGGACCTCGTGGGGGACCAAATCTCGGCCACGCTGGGCGGCCTCACGACTTCCAGCGGACCTCCCAGCCATAGCCGGTTAATCGGGGTGGAACTCCGGGTGGGAGATTACAGTCTCGACAATACCAATTTCCTTTCGATGCAAAGGCTCGGCGGCGACCCCATGGCCGTGTTCGCTGCGATTCGCGAGGCTTCGCTCGATGACAACTACGCCCAAATCCGGCGCACCTTGTGGTTGCTGACCGATCGACAGTACAAGCGAGCCTTGGAGGATCTGTCGGCGAAAAGAGCGGCCATGAAAGACCGGGCCGGCGGCGACAGTGTCCCCGATTTCAGCAAAGAGCCGCCGATCCAGATGAATGCCGCTTCTACGGTCGCCGCACCCAATATCGGAGATCTGGAAGCGACCGCCAGAGATATCTCGGCTATTTTCCGTTCTGCGCCGGACATCGATCGGTCTGCCGTTACGATCAACTACACGAGCGTCCACTCCCGGTATGTCAATAGCGAGGGCACTTCTTTCACGCGCTCCGACCCGTTGATTCAGTTGCGAGTAACCGCGCAGACGCAGGCGGTCGATGGCCAGCCAATCTCGGATTCGTTCCTGGTGATGGTTCGCAATCCTGCGGATCTACCGACCCGCGACCAGCTGCGCTCGCGAACACAGCAACTGTCCGCATTCGTCTTGAAACTGCGCTCCGCTTCATCGCTCGATCGTTACAACGGCCCGGTTCTGTTTGAGGGGCCGGCCGCCAGCGAGATTTTTCTCGAGCAATTTGGCCCGCGGCTGGCTACCTCCCGAACACCGGTCAGTGACAATTCGCAATTTGAAATGGTGTTCAGCCAGATGTTCGACCGCCTAGGCGGCTCCTCCCTGCAGGACAAAATCGGTGCGCGCGTGCTCCCCGAGTTTGTATCCGTGCGCGACGTTCCGTCGCAAACCGAGTTCGATGGAGCTCCACTGTTGGGAGTATCGGCCATAGACGACGACGGCGTCCGGTCTCGCGAGACCATTCTCGTTGACCGCGGCGTTCTCAAGAATCTGCTTGCCTCCCGTGACCCGGTCCGCGGGATTCTGGAAAGCACCGGGAGCCGTCACGGTTGGAGCGCCACACCCAGCAACATTTTCGTTACTTCGACCAAGACAATGACCCCCGAAGAATTGAAACAGGAGCTGATGCGCCGCGCCAAGGATCGCGGACTCGACTATGCCCTGGTGGTTCGAAGAGTCGGAGCCGGATCGGAGGCATCCTTTATCGAGATGATGCAGCAAATGGCAACCGGAGGGGGCAGTCGACCGTCACTGGCGGAAGTGTATAAGCTCTATCCGGATGGGCACGAGGAGCCACTGCGCGGAGTGCACCTAGCGGATATGTCAATCGAAGCTTTCAAGGAGATCGTCGCAACCGGAGACAGGCCTGCCGTCTACAGCGACCAACTTATGCCGCAAATGAACTCGATTTTTTCCGTGGGTATCTCCTCGGGAGGCGAATTGCCAATCGTTTCCTGTGTCGCTCCCTCACTACTGTTTGATGAAGTCTCGCTCGCGAAGAGTGAAGGACCCTTTCCCAAGGCACCGATGTTACGCTCTCCCCTTGCGCCAAAGTGAAGGAATGGAATCGCCAGCCCGCGCTTCCGATAGAGTTACCAGCCGCACCGGGCTTGATATTTTCCTGGCTCGCGAGCGGCGATCACAGGAGAACCAACACGAGAGGGTGAGTGCGGTCGTTCCCGCGCCTCGATTCGCCACCTGGGAGGTTGCGCGCGCCGCGCTTGAGCACGCGCCATCCCGGTTAACTTGAGCGGGCCAATCCTTCGCTCGGTCTTTTTCTCGCGGATGTGGAATTCGACGGAAGGGCCGGCGCCGTCGCAAGCGCTGCTTGGACCAAAAACAGGAGCATATTGGAAGGAATCCGCAGATTGAAATCGACCAGGCTGTGCAGCAGAATTCCGCTGACCGCGACAATCGCTCCGGCATGGAGCGCGCGCGAGAAATGGCCTTGCTCTGCCAGGAAAGTCTCGAGCGCCCGGCGATAGAGCAGCCCGAGAAAGAGCGCGCCCGAGAGTCCTCCCAGCAGTCCGGTTTCCGCCAGCGTCTCCAGATAATCGTTGTGAACGTGATCGACGAGCTTGCCGTCGTAGGCGGTCTCATAGGCCGGAAAAACGTCCACCAGCGCTCCGGTTCCGCAACCGATGATCGGATGATCGAGAAAAATATGTGCCGCCCCGCGAGCCATCGAGATACGGCGGGCCAGGGTAACCTCGGGCGACTTCAGGCTCGAAAGCCTCGCAATGGCTCGATCCGCCCCGACCCAGGCAGCCATCGCCAAAGCCACCAAGGCAATGGCGCTTGCCGCGACCACGCGGCGGGTCTTCCATGCGGTGGAGCGTCGGGCCAGCACCAACAGCACGAGAACTCCCAGTTCGAAAACGAAGCCGATGATTCCGCCCCGCGAGCCGGAGAGAATCAGCGCACTGGCGGGCACGACGGTCAACAGAACCGCGAGCGGCAACTGTTCCCGATGGACGCCGCGGAAAGCCATCAGCGCCAAGCCCAGGGGCAAAGTGAGCTCCACAAAACCGGCGAAGTGGTTGCGGTTGACGTACGGCCCAAAGGGTTCGCCATCACTTTTGAGCGCCTCACTCCAGTAGATCTCTCTGCTGGAGGTGAAGTACTGGATGATCGCCAGTACCGAAACCAGAAAGCAGAAGACGATGAGGAACCAGGCGAGCTTGCCGAGCTCACCGCGCGTCCGGAAGGCCTGCGTCAGGAGAAAGAAAACGATGAAGTAAGCTGCCAGGCGCAGCAGTTGCGTGCGGGTTAGAAACGCGTACGGCGTGAGATGGAGAACGAGCTGGGCGAGAGCAATCCCGAGGAAACCCACGAGCGGCCAGTTCAGCGGGTTCCAGTAGAGGCGTGCCTCCTTTTTCGATGCCACCAGAACCGCCCACAAGACCAGTAACAGAGCGGCGGCAATTTCAATCGGAGACTGGGCCCATGGTTCGACTCCGCCAATGGCCAGGACCGATCCAGCCAGCAGCACACACAGGCCAATGCGGAGAATGGTCATTCCGATGGCCGACCGGTTTGCGGGCGGGAAGGTAGGAGCATTACGCCTGAGATCCAAACCGTCCCCCCCAGTTTGTTGTCGAACAGGCGGCTCGGCCTGCGCATGAGCTGGATGAGGAGAAAATGCGTTTGCGGGCCGGCCACGACGTCGGCTTCGAGCGGTGTCCATTCATGGGAGCCCGTGAAATTTTCGGTGGCCACACTCACGGCGCCGGCATGATTTGGATCAGAGACCAGGAACTCGATGCCGCTTTCGGTCGTGATTCCCTCGGTGCGCATGAGCGCGTGAAAGTGATAGCTCGATCCAGGCTCAACCGGCACGTACTGTGCGGGAGCCTCCAGCTCGATGTTGCTGCCGCCGCTGAAATCGATCCGCACGGCACGCGATCCACCGCCGCTCGGCGCAGATTCGAAACTCAGGTCGGCGCCCGGAACCTCCGTCCATCGCCAGCCGAGCCCTCCGTTCGTAAAATTCCTCGCAAAGTCGCCATTCCAGATGAGCGAGTCACTGGGGACGGGATCGTGTGGTACCCCTGCCGCCGCGAGCGCTTGGAGCCACACGACGCGCGCATCTTCGCCCCGGTCCTGGCGAATTAACTGCTCGATGAATGGAAAAGCACGCGGCAAATCGAACCGCTGGCCCAGCCCCACCAGGCGCTGCCAGACTGCCATCGCAGCCTCCGGACGTCCTGCCGCGGCAAAGAAGTCTACAGCCTCGGCGTACGCTTCCGTATTCGGAGGGAGAAGCTCATTGAGAAGCTCGTTTGCGTCCCCGGTCGATTTCCAACTGCGCGAAATCGCCAGGGGAAGTAGGCTGGGGTCGGCGCTAACGGCCTGCCGCAATTCAGCAAATCCCTCCGGAGGCTTCCCCTGGCGCAAAAGAAAGTTTCCGTAGTCGAAGGCGACCACTGCCGAAGCGGGATAGACTCGCTTGGCTCGCGCGAATGCGTCCTGGGCTCGGGCGTTATCGCCTGCGGCCTCGTATGCGCTGGCCAGATCCATCCAGTAGTTAGCGGCGTGCGGTTCATCGCGAACCGCATTTTGATAATCCGCGATAGCCTCGGGCAAATCCGGATTGAGGAGATCCCATTGGCGCAAGCGGCCGACTCGGTCCCATCCGGCGGCGTCGCCGGGGGTCAGCTCGACGCCCCGCTCTATACGGTCGATATTATCGGAGCCTAAACGATCGTTCGCCAGCCAGAGGATCGACGCCTGGGGAATGAGGACGGCCGCAATACCAAGGGAGAGCAAAACCAGGCCCCAGCGGCGCTGAGCGCTTGCGAGAGAGATCTCCATGCAGGCCTAATCTGCAATGAGGCCTCCTCGCTCCGCAACAACAATCTGCCCAGCGCTTTGGTCGGCTCGAGGCCCTGTCGATGGCGAAGGCGGTCGCCAAACTCACCGGTGGCCAAAGTGGTAAACGACGCCGACCGAAAAGCGGATTAGGCTTCGGTTCGCATACGTGCTCGTGTTGGAGAAAAAATTCGCGCTGGTCGTGTCCAGCTGAACAAGCCGGATGGTCCAGCGTTGTCGCCAAGCGAGGTCCAGACCGCCCCCTACCTCCCAGGCCCGCACCAGAGAATCGTGGTTCCCGCCCGGAAAGCCTCCGTAACTGGACGTGACGTTCCGGTAGTATCCGGCTCCAAAAAGAAAATGAGCGAAGGGAGTCACCTTGTGGTGGCGAAAAGGGTACACCTGGGGGCCGATCAAGAGCGTATAGACACTGGTTTTGCCATAGAGACCGCCATCGATGTTGTTCACACCGCTCTGATTGATGCCCCCTCCGACGGCCTCGCCTGTGAACCCCAGCCAAGTAAAGCGATTGTAATCGAGTGAGGCAAACCAACCGTTCAGATGCAGGGCGTTCGGTTCAAAAGGCGCGTAGTAGGTGCGGAGGGCGTAGCCGCCGGCCAGTTCATATTTTTTGGCCGGGTAGATGGGCTTGGCCTTGGCCGGCTTTGTTTCCTCAGGAGGATTCTGATCCGACGGAGTCTGGCTCTCGCCGGAGGGCGATTGCTGATCCTGGGCCAGCAGAGGCGCGGGCAGAGGCAAAACAAACACCAACAAACCACAAACCACCGCTAACTTCCTCATCCCGCCTCCCTCAGAATCCAATCGTGAAGTGACGATCCTTGGAAGGCATGATACTACGCCAAGGTTGGATGGCCCTGTAAAGTTCTGTGGTCAACCGCTCTGCCTGTCACACCACCGCAGGGAAGGGGCCGTATAGGGCGGTGCGGCGGAGTGAGTCGCTTTCACGTCGCGCAAGGCAATCTCTGTGGTCAGCAAATGGATGTGGCTGCCGCATTTCGCGCCGGAGGCTGGCGGTTGGTCGACGCCGATGGCGCGAAGCACCAGATCCCCCCAGCGCGAAACGGTCACAATCACAACATCTCTGCCTACCGCTAGAAGCGAAAGAGGATTCCAGCCTTGAATTTGTAATTGCCTTGAGGCCCGCCGCCCTTGACGAGTCCATTGAGAAGTTCTGAGTGGGTTTCCTCATAGTCGAACTCGCCCAAGCGAACGGCCCAATGCCTCGCCAGTGACAAATCGACACCGCCTCCTGCCGACCAAGTGAAAAAACTGTCGGTAAGCGCCGGCGATATCTCCGCGCCCGAAATCGTAACGTAGCCTTCCCCAGCGAGGACCTCGGCGAACGGCGTCACTCTGTGGTGGCCGATGGGATAGCCGCGAAAGCCTCCCATCACGGTTCGCACCCAGGTGGTTACACCGGACGAGGTGTTCACAGTCCCGTCGGCATCGACGACTACTCCGAACCACTTCAGGAAGTTCACATCGCCGCTCGCGTCCCAGCCGTTCATGTTGATGCGCGCAGAGTCGGCTGGTGCGAGCGAGCGGTAGGTGTAACCGCCGCCGACCTCCGCGACAGGCTCCTGGTATTGCGCAAAGGTTGGCAGACTGCAAAGCACAAGCAAGCCCACTGGCGCCAACAACCTCGTCTTTTTCATCTTCAAGACATCCTCCCCAGAGAAATTTCGTCGGCGCCCTTTCGCTTCGCGCCGACGGTACTGTATCTATATCTATAGCACAGTTAACAGGAGTGCTGTGGATGGCGCTCGTTCGCCTGGTGTTTGCTTCGAGAAGCGAGGAAACAGATAAATAGGGACTTAGCGGTTCGTTGGTAACCGTTTGAACACGCCCGAGCAGGCGTGGTGCTCGATTAATTCACACAGGCGATCCGTCCGGGCTGGATCGCGATGCGGACGCAGACGGAGGACCGGGATGGAAGCGACGACTCGACCCAGCCACTCGAACTCCCGCGCGCGCATCTCGGTTTCAGAAAGATTGGCATAGGAGTTCGCAACCAGGGACATCAACGAGTCTCGAGCCGCCGGGGTTTCAAGGAAGGGCGCTCGATCTCGCTCGCTCCGCTCTCCGAGTAGGTAAACGGCACCGAGCGGGAGGGAGCGCGCTTCAAATGACAAAGAATTCTCGACCAGGGTCAGCTGGCGCTTATCGAAATTCGGCGTGAGCGGGGGCAGCGACTTCCCGGACCCATACAGCATGGCGACTGAGTCAGGCCAGAGACAAAGATACGGATAAGCGGGAAGCACCACAAAAGTTCCGTCGCCTTCAGCCAGGGCGACAATATCGTCGGAAATGACCGCGTGGCCCCGCCGCGCCAGCGCGGCGGCAGTGGTCGATTTTCCGGCGCCCGCGCCGCCGACAAAGGCCACGGCACGGTCGCCTATAGCTACGGCACTTGCGTGCAGGCAGATCACGCCCCGAAGCCGGAGCACGAAACCCAGCACCGGCCCGAGAAGATAAGTGGCGGCGTCTTCCCGTGATGACGATTGCGACCAAGTCGCCCACACACTGTGTCCCGTCGAGTCGACCCAGCATTCAACTCCATCGAAATATTCGAGACGAAAAAGAGATCGAGCCGTAGATTTCCAGATTCTAGACGTGGGCTCGCCCGATTCGAGCAGAATCGAACTGGTGAAAACAAGCGTCTCGCTAGGCGCCGAACCTCCCCTCGCACCCTCCGGGATTGCCTCGAGATACACTTCCAGGTCGGCGGAATCAAACCGATCGGTTGGCACCAGACCTGGAATCGGTTCGCTTGCGTGGAGTCGCAGCCCAAAAACGGAGTAGAACAAGCCCATCGGCGCTATTGCGAGCCAGTGCGATTATGAGGGAATGTGCCGCCGTCTCCGGTGCGCAGCGGACCAACTGTCTGAGTCAGATCGCGGACGGTTCCGTAAACAACCAGGCGGGGTGGTTCATAAGGCTTTTTGTTGTGGAGAGTTGCAGGCTTAGGCATTATGAACCTCCGCCAATAGGTTATATCGAACTCCGCGAGGCGACTGCAACCAAAAGTTCAAGCACAACGGGCGAATATCCATCCAGGGGCGCCGAGATTTTTCTTTTCCTTCGCTGGCACTTTCAAAACCGAGTTGCGGCAACGCGGAGCGACCCACATAGCGGTCCATCTCCGGGCTCCAGGGCGCTTGCTCGAGCCACGCCGCCTCCCGCCGTCGAAGCTTCTCGGCCAGCAGGTCGCCGGCAAAAGGAGTTTTCCTCCGCAGCCGTATCCTCTCGGGCAGATGACCCAGCATGGCCTCGCGCAGCAACGTCTTCTGGAGGCACCAGGGAAACGGCGGCAGCGCAAGAATATAATTCACGATTCGCAAATCGAGAAACGGGTAGCGCACTTCCAACGGGTAGCCGGTCACTCCGGCACTCTCGAGTTCAAACCTCTGAGACCATTGTGGCAGTAAGAGCGAGGCATGAGCTACGGGGACCACAGGATGCGG
>JASHRC010000087.1 GCA_030037525.1 Candidatus Acidiferrales bacterium
GGCACGGCTACGGCGGGCTGGACACGCTGGTGACAGCCGGCGCTCCAAGCAGGGGCGCAGGGCAAGCAGGCCCTGTGCCACTTCTCAACCACGGCAGCCGGAGTCTAACGCGACTCTTTCCCTTCTGCTGTTGGCGCTTCCGATCTGTTGGCGACGCTCAAGCTTGTTGACAAAGACCAAACATCGCAGCAGCTCAGGGCACCGCCGCACCACTGGTGCGAATCAGCCCAGCCCGCCGGTCTCGGACTATTTAAGTAAACGTGTACTCGATGTGCCTAGTGAGTGTCTTTATGGAAGGAAGCTTCTTTCCCCTGCTAAGCTTGGCACCCGGCTTGGCCCGCTTTGTCTTTGAGTGTGCCGCCTTTTTAGCCATGAGGATCCTCCCTTGTTATTCCAGTCTCAACTCAAATCCGAGCACGCAGCACTGTGTGCTTCGCAGCAGTAAATCCGCAGCGAATCGTGCGAAAGCTAGCACGCAGGCCGCGCAAATGTCAATCGCATTGCATTTTTCGAAAAAGAAGTGCAAAAGTAGTTTTAAAGCACTTTCCAACGCTGCTGCTACCCCTCATGAGTGCTAAAAGCTGAATTGAGCCTGCAGTTGAATCGTTCGGACCGCCGAACCGTTCCCGAACGCGAGCCCCGACAGAGAGTTGGAGGTGTCGAATCTCTGCGAGCCCAAGTTTCCGGCCGGCGCGGACGGATTCACAATGTTAAACAAGTTCCGCGCATTCACGCTGAACGTGAGGCTGTATCGCTGCCCGCTGGACGCCGGACCACCGAACCCGCCTCCGCCGTAACCACCTCCTCCGCCACCACCCCCACCGCGCCCGCCACCACCCCCACCGCCGGGTCCGCCTCGACCGAATGGGCCACCTTGTCTTCCGCCACTTGTGCTGACACCGACTTCCCGTCTTGCACCGAAACCAAACGTCTTTGAGAGCCGCAAGTTGAACGTGAATTGGGACGGCCCGGTGTAGTTGTTGATGGGAATCACCTTTTGTCCGGGCGCCGGAAGAGTGTTGAAGGTGCCCAGCTGCGTGCACAGCACATTGGGCGCAACGATTTCAACGGCGGGACACGTCGCCGAAGAAACCAGGGCGGGGCGGTCGTTCAAAATCGAGGTGCCCAGTAGATCGAGCGGAACAGTGACGTTAAACGGAGTCCCCGAGTTGTAAATCGTGAAGGGGTTTAAACGAAAGCCCATCGGGAGCGTGATATTCCCCCCGAAAAATATGCGATCGCGGATATTGAATGAGGCTCGCCCGTAATCAGCGAGGATATCGTATGGATTGGAGGGGAAGCTCGTCGGGCCCCCCGTGTCACTATTGGCGTAGCCGAGGGCGTAGTAGCCGTTCAGCGTCAGCCGGCTGCCTGCGCGAACGTTGAAATTGGTGATGAGTTGGTTTTGCCGGAAAACGCCCGCCGATTCGTACTCATAAATGTTTTCAAAAATGCCGTTCGGCCGGACACCGCTGGTGGGGTCGCCTACGATATAGGTGCCCGGAAGCGGTGCGTTAATGTTGTTCGTCAGCAGTTCGTCGTTGCCGATCGAATTGATATAAGAGACGGTCATGTTGACAGATCGAGAGAGCTGGTGCTCAAGGCTGGTGGCTGTCTGCATGGTGTAAGGCGCATGCAGATTTGGCTGGATCCGGTAAATCGTCGGAACCCCTGTGTCCACCAACTGCAACTCGCTGACGGGCGGAATCGTGGGGTAGAAGGTCGGATTGGTTACAACGTACTCCTGCTGCAGCACCCCATTCTGGTGCTCTGCCTGCAGCACGAGGCTATCGGTGAACCGGGTATAGAAAATCCCCCAGCCCGCGCGCAGTACGGTTTTGGGAGCCTGCGATTTGCCGCTTCCCAGGCCCCAGGCGAAACCGAAGCGAGGCGCCCAGTCCGCGTGATTCGCAATGTGATTTTGCGTTTCGAACCGCAAACCCGAGCTGATGGTGATGTTGGGGCGCCATCGCCAGTCGTCCTGAATGTAGATGCCGGCGTCGAAGAGGTTGGAAGAAGCAACCGGGTTGCCTGTGATGAGCGTAAATTGAATCGGTAGACCCAGTTCGTAGGCGGTCAGCGTGGGGAACGTCCAAGTGCCATTGAAGCCTGTAGTTTCAATGTTTGTTTCTTGAAGATCGCGCAGCCGCGCGCCGAATTTGAGAAAGTGTTTTCCAAATGCGATCGACGTGTAATTCTGCAGTTCATAATGATTTTGGTGATCGACAATATCGCCCAGGTTGCTGCCACCGCTCTGGAATTCGAAGGGCACGATCACAGCTGGCGTATTGCTCAAGGGCGTCTGGTAACTGCCGTCCCCAAGGTATTGGAATCGAGTCTCGTTGACGATCTTTGAGCCAAACACCTGCGTGTCGCTTGCCTGCAAGGTGTTTTCGGTGGTCAGGATGTTGTACCCCGCCTCGGGCAACGTGTACTGCCCAACCGCTTCGTTCAGCTCATTATCCCGATAGTATTGGTAGCGAATGGTGAGGGTGTTGTTCGTACTCAGCTGGTAATCCAGGCGCGGACCTACATTAATGCGAGTCCGCGGGTTCGGAATCCCCTCGGTCAGCAGCGGCGCAGGCGCCGGCGCGATTTGCGCGCTCACTACGGAAACGTTATTGATGTCCCGATACTGCCCGTTGATGTCGAAGGAAGCCTTCTTGCTGAGCGGCCCTCCAAAGTCCCCGTTGAACTGAATCGTATCGTACCCTGGCAAGGGCGCCGTCCCGAGATAAGGACTGCGGGAATTGAAAGCCGAGTCGTTGCCGATGAGCGTGAATTGCCCGTGAAACCGGTCCGTCCCGGGCTTGGTAAAAATTTCAATTCGGCCATATCCGAGCTGGTCGTACTCGGCCGAAAACGGATTTTGATTAATGCGGATCTCGCGTATCGCCGACTTGGGAGGAAGTTGACCAGCGGTAAAGCCGTCGATATACATTTGGCCGCCATTGGGACCGACCGACGGTCCGGCCAACGCCTGCAAGTCGGCCTGCAATTGATCGGGGTCGTCGGAAAGTTCGTCCAGGTCTTTTCCCGAAATTACAATCGCGCTGGCGTTGTTCTCGGGGTTCACACTCAGCTGGGCGCCCCCTTCGGCGGTCACCTCGATTTTTTGCTGTTGGACTTCGATCGAGAGCGGAAGATCGAGCTTCTGAGCCTGGTCCGCGACGATTTGCACGGGTGCGCTCTGATATTCCTGAAAGCCCTTCGCGTCGGCTTTCACCGTGTACGTTCCGGGCGCAAGACCCCGCACTTCATAGGTTCCGTCGCGGCCGCTTTTAGCTGTCGATGTTTTTCCGGCCCCGCTCGTCACCTGTACCGTCGCGTTCGGCACTGCCGCGCCCGAGGGATCGGTCACCTGACCGCGAATGACGCCGGTGCCCGACTGTGCGGCGACCGCATTCGCGAAAAGGAACAGCCAGGCTGAAACGCTCGCTACGATTTGAAACCAAGGGGTCGCGGGCTGCAGCTTCATCCGAGCTCCGCGCGACGAGGTGAATCTGGCAGGGGAATGGAGATCATTGCTCTGCCTCTCCCGCGGGCGCTTCAAAACTCCAGGGAGGAAGAACCATCGATTCTCCTCCGTTGGGCGAGGCCTCCAGAATAGGCTCGACACCAGCCAGGAGCGTGATCACGGCCATCTCACCGGAGCCTGTGCCTTCGGTCGATACCACCATCACGGCATCGCCTTTTTGCAGTTCTGAGAGAGAAGCCGTCGGGACCCTGCTCAACACCTGTTGCAGGTCACCGCCACCGGCTCCCCGGCCCGCCCCCCCACCGGGACCGCCTCCGGCAGTGCCGTTGTGCGACGGCCCGGCCCCGCCTTGCGCGGAGCTCGATCCACCGCCTTTCAGCCTCATGGCCATAAACTGAGCCGTCTGGGGAGGGAGCTTGCGGAGCTGCGATTCGGCGGTGATTTTGACTGTGACCGGCTGCTTGCCGATCAGATCATTGATGGTCAGCGTGCTCGTCGAGGGGTCCACGGACGTGATCAGGCCGGCAACATTGCGGAACTCTCCGAAAACGACTTCGTCGGCCGCCACTTGGCTGCCGTCTGCACTGCGCGTGCCGCGAGCCCTGACTTGATCGCCCGGCTTGATCAGGTTCAAAGAGCTGGGCCTGGCGTCGTCGAACTTCACAGACTCGGCGGCATAGCGCCGCACGACCGTGTTTTGCAAGACTTGAATCGTTACGCTCTTCGGCCCTGCGAACGATTGCATAGAAATGGTGACCGTTCCGGCTGCAGGATCGACCGCACTCACCAGACCACCCACGCCATGCCGCTGCCACTCTTGCTGATCGTGCTCCTGTTTGGATGCCAGATCCGCTTTCTTCATCACGATGACGGAGGTGGCGATCACCGCATGGCCGTCATCGGAGACTTTGCCAAGTACCAGGATTCTGTCCCCCGGTTGCAAATCCTCTAGCTGCGCCGGGCTGGCATTCTTCAAATCCTTCGCGCCAGGTTCGATTCTCACGATTCTGGCTCCATCCTGCACCGTGACGTTGAAGACCGGGCCTGCATCGGAGGCAAGTACGATCACATTGCCGGAGATTGTCTTGATCGTACCGATGGGTTTCGCCGCGGAGTTGGTTCCGCCAGCTTGACCGTGTGCGATCCGAACAGCGGGAGAGACGATCAAAAACAGGCTCAGAAGCGCGCCCGTCAACAAAGGCCAGATCTTCGTCGCACGCTCGAGTGCCATTGTATCGCCTGCTCTAACAGCTAAGAATCGTCTGCCAGGCGCTTCCTCTATCCCGTCAACCTCGATCATTGGACGTCTGCGGCTTCTCGGCGTTTCCATCGGACTCGTTGCGGATCGCCAGCCCCCAATCCCGGGCTATGTTTCCCGCACTTTCCATGTCTCATTCCATAAAGCCTGCTCAGGAGTTCCCAACTGTATGGTCGAGTTTCCCGTGGCTTGGTCGTGATGTCGAGCGAGCGCGGTGTCCCGCCATCCGGGACGTTTGCTTGAGGAGGGCCGCCTCATCCCGCTCGCCGGCTTGTTTTGGCTGTCGACTTCGCTGCCTTGCACCACCGCAATCCAGACCCGCGCCGAGGGGCATCTCGGCTCGCCTGCCTGTTTTTTTCAAAGCCCTTTCCTTTGCGAATACGCTTTCTCGGCGCCCTCGTTTCTTGGAAAGCAACCTGCACAAGCGAGCTTACTGGATCTCACACGGCAATTTGCAGGATTTTTACTGAAAGGCGACTCGCTCGTCGTTCCCACTGTGGTCTGCTTTCCGAATTCATAAGGAGATGAGTATGTGTACACGGCACTTAACCCTGGTGTTTCTCTCCTGGGCGATCGGTTCGCTCCCGGGGATGGCACAAAGCAACAAGCCATCGATGGGGAAATTGCGAATCACCGTAAGCCCCAAACAGGCTTCGGTATTTGTTGACGGCAGAGCCATTCGCGATGGAAGTCAAACAATCGACCTACCGGCTGGTAACCACACCGTGGATGTCAATGGCGGCGGAGGGGTGTGGTCGGGTCGCACGCCGGATCGGTCGAAAGCCCTCGCGGCGCAGGTTGGTTCTCATTCGTGAAGGGCTGCCAAATGCGAGCGCAAATGAGATGGGTCTCGGCCCCTTTTTGCCGCCCGCTGTCTCGCTTCTGGTGGTTCCCACTGCTTGGAGCGGTTTAGGCGGCATCGGCCGAGTCGAACTGGAGCGAAACCTCCCGGTCGGCGCATGCCATTGTCTTGCTAGGTTCGGAATTCTTCTTGACAACCTCCTCGGGCGGCGGTAGAAGTGCTGCGCCACAAACAGAGCGGGCGCTCGCTTTGAATTCAGGGCGCCACAACTGGCTGGGACCAAGTGCCCAAGCTGCGCGATCAGACTTTCGAGAAGAACCGGTCCAAGATCGAGCGCGCTGCCTTGTCCTTGTTCACTCGCAAAGGATTTCACGGGACGAGTGTCCGCGAAATCGCAAAAAAGGCGGGAGTATCGATGGGCAAGCTCTACATCTACTACCACACCAAAGAGGACATCTTCATCGACCTGGTCCAGCGGATGGGCGCAAAGATGGAGGTCCTTCGCCAAAAACGGCTGATTCCCCTGCTCATGTCGCTCGATCCGAACTCCCTGAAAAAATTGGCCATGAGCATCGGAGAGATCGTTTCCGAAAATCTCGACTACTGGCGGCTGATGTACATCGATGTCGTCGAGTTTCGCCACAAACATTTCATTCACAGCTTTCGGGAAATCGCTGGTGGATTGCGAACCTACTCCCGCGCCCTGGCCGAGACGGCCAAGTTGAGGTTTCCGAAGGGAGTTGACCCTGCGCTGGCTGTGACCGCGATTTACCTGCAATTTTTCACCTATTTTCTAGCCGAGTACCTGTTCGGTGCCAAGCGTCACCTGGGAATGTCAGACGACCAAGCGGTGGAACAAATGATCCGGCTGTATATGAACGGGCTGCGAGCGAAGAACTAAAGGAGCGCAGACGCCTAGGAGGCCAACGATGCGAATGCTTAGATGGGCGGGCTTGGTGGCAGTCGTTTCGATGATCCTGGCAGTGCCACGAGCGGACGCTCAAACGGCCACGACGGGCCAAATTTCCGGAACGATTCTCGATCCACAAGGCGCCGCCGTCGCCGGAGCTCAAATATCCATCTCGAGCAGCGCGGGGTTAGAACGCCAGACCACCAGCGACGCTGCCGGGCATTACGCCTTCCCGCTTCTCCCACCAGGCGTCTACCACTTGGAAGCGCAGAAGGAAGGATTTGGCAAACTGGTCGCCGAAGGCATCACCGTCGAGATCACCGAAACAACGATTTTCGACGTCGCGCTCAAAGTGGCGGCACAAAGCGCCTCGATCGAAGTGACCGCGGCCGCGCCTCTCGTGGATACGGAAAATCCTGCGCAAGGGACGGTAATTGACCAAGACCTGATCCGTCAATTGCCGTTGCCCACGCGAAACTTTCAGCAGCTACTGACGCTCACGCCAGGCACGTCCGGGCCTGTACAGAATTCGTCGGAACTCGGCCGCGGAGCCGCCCCGATCTATGTCGATGGGCACCGCGCCACTTCCAATTCCGTGGTCATCAACGGTATTGATGCGAACTCGATCGGCACCGGATCCACTCCCAATCTTGCCATACCCGCCACCGACACGCTCCAGGAGTTCATCGTGCAGACGAGCCAGTATGATGCCTCGCAGGGGCGTGTCGCCGGGGGCGTGGTGGCAGCGGTGACCAAGTCCGGAACCAACCAATTTCACGGCAATCTCTATGAATTCTTCCGCAATACCGTGCTCGACGCCAACAACTTCTTCCTGAATCGCTCGAGCGTTCCCCGTCCGCCTTATCAGCGCAATCAGTTTGGGGGCACGCTGGGCGGCCCCCTGGTGAAAGATCACCTCTGGTTCTTCATTTCCTACCAGGGCAGCCGAGAAGTGAATGGAACGTCTTTGCTGAATTCCATCGGCACGGTCTTTGTGCCTCAAAACCTGTCCAACGATCGGTCCACGGCGGCCGTCGATGCGCTGGCCGCATCCTATGGCTTGGCCCCCTGTGCCACACCGCCGACCACACTCACCATCCCAGCCTGTTTTGATCCCGCCGCGCAGTTTCTGTTGCAGGCAAAATTGCCGAACGGCTCCTACGTGATTCCCTCCGCGCCGCACCCGACGGCAGTCGCGCCGGGAACAGTACCCCAGCCGGTCGCCGTGCCTGTGGTGGGCATCTCTCGGTTCCGCGAAAACCAATTCAATACCAATTTGGACTATCAATTCTCGAAAAACGATCGGGTATCGGCCAAGTTCTTCAATGCCGTCAACCCAACCCTGCAAGCTCTGTTTGATCTGTTTGGCCTCGCCAACCCGCTTCCGGTTCCCGGCTTTGGGGGCACTGCGGACCTGAATCAGCGTGTCTTGGCGCTCGATGAAACGCATGTCTTCTCGGCAAACCTGGTCAACGATGCGCGGTTTGGCTTGGGATTCATTACTACCGCCTCGACTCCCCAGGAACCCTTCACGGCCGCCGATTTGGGAATCTCTTCGCCGCTGGGAAATCTGTTTCCCGGAATGCCGGAGATCGAAGTCTCGAACTATTTCGATCTTGGCGCCAACCCTTTCTCGGACAACCGCGGAATCGAGAAGACCTATACGGTGGGAGACACTCTGACTTGGCAGAAGGGCCGGCACAGCCTGAAGTTCGGCGGGGAGTACAAACATCACGGCCTGGACTTGCTTTTCAACCTGTACACGCGTGGCCAGATCGTCTTCTCGGGAGCGTTCATCCCCTCTGGGCCTTTTGCTGGAAACGGCTTCTATGAATTTCTGGGAGGCTTGTTCGATTCGACCGAGGCGACCATCATGGGCTCAGGTGTGAACAATCGCGATATCAACGCCTGGGACTTGGGTGAATTTGTAAACGACGACTGGAGGGTTACGAATCGGCTCACCCTCACTCTGGGTCTTCGCTACGATTACTTCAGCCCCTTCACCGAAGCGCAGGGGCGCTTCATCGGTTTTGATCCCGCCCGCTTGCAGACATTCACGATTCCAGGCTTCCCTGCTGGCGACAACACCGCCATCACAGGCGGTTTTGTGCAGCCCGCCAACGCGACGCACCCGCTGCCGCGAATTCCCCAAATTCAGGACTCCCTGGTTCCGCCGGACAAAACGAATTTTGCCCCGCGAGTCGGATTCGCCTGGCAACCGCTGTCTGACTCGAACCGTTTGGTTGTGCGTGGCGGCTACGGAATTTACTATGACCGAGCCAACGCCCGTCTGCTCAACAACCAGCTTCTGAACTTCCCCTACTATACGCTGGCGCAAACGCTCGAGACTCCAATCGCCACACCGTTCGTTACCGTTCCGCAGCCCAGCGCTTATCCACTGACCTTCAACAATCCGTTCATCTTCCCGTTCGGCGGCCCCCCGGCTTTCCTGCCGCAGGCGCCGACACCCCTTTCACCTCAGGGCGTAGCCGTGGTTCCTGCCAACGGCCTCTATCCGGACATTCACGACTTTCGCACGCCCTACGTACAGCAATACAGCCTGGGCATGGAGAGCGAATTCGCCAACAACTGGCTGCTTGATCTGAGTTATGTAGGTTCGACCGGGCGGAGATTGTATCGCCTGGTGGATCTCAACCAGGCCGTGGTTCCGGCTGCCTTGGCCCCAGGGCCTTTGAGTCCGGGATTATCCAGTCTTGCTGTGCAAGGCGTCGGCGTGCACGAAATGCAGAGTTCGGGGAACTCGAACTACAACGCCCTGCAAATCGGCTTGACCAAGCGTCTTTCGAGCGGACTCCAGTTTCTCGCTTCCTACACATACAGCCATTCCCTCGATGATTACTCGGGTGATCCCACCGGAACCAGCGACGTCACCGTCGTTCCGGGAAACGAAGTGGTCCTGAAGAACTGGTCCAGCTCGGATTTTGATCGCCGCCATCGCTTGATCTTTAGCGGCATCTATGATCTACCGAAAATCTACCAGGGCGACTCCCGCGCCGCCCGGCAGGTCGCGAACGGATGGGAGGTTGCCACTGTGTTCGTGGTCCAGAGCGGCACGCCGTTTTCTGTCTTAACCAACGAAACCGAGTTCGTCGATGCTCGTGCCGACTACGCCAGCGCGGCTCCCTGCAATCCCTACACGAGCGGCAGCATCCTGAACCGGCTCAGCGACTACTTCAATGCTGCTTGTTTCGCGCCCGCTACAGTCGATTTCGGGAACACCCCGCGGAACCTGCTCATCGGTCCCAACCAGAAAAATGTGGACATCTCGATCATCAAACGCTTCCCGATCACCGAGACGTCCAAACTGGAGTTCCGCACCGAGTTTTTCAACGCATTCAACCAAGCGAGCTTCGCCAACCCGATCAATATCCTGGCCTCGCTCGACCGGGGGCAAATCGTGGCAACGACAACCGGACCGAGGGTGATCCAGTTCGCGCTCAAGTTTGATTTCTAGTCGGAGGAAGCTCGAGACGCCGCCGAGATTCGAGCCCGCGGCCAACCCGAACCAACATGATCGCTCCCGAGAAGGCTTCCCAGTTGGGCTCCCTCCTGGTGACTCGTTCCGCGCGGGGACGGGTGTCCGGGGACGGCGTGGAACTCGCCTTTGGTTATTGGCCAGGCCGCGGTGCCCCGGTCGTTGCTCTGCACGGACTGACTGCTTCGCATCTGAACTTTATTGGGATCGCCGAACGCCTGAGGGGCCGATGCGCGGTGTTTGCGCTGGATCTGAGAGGCCGCGGCGATTCCGACAAACCGGAAGGTCCTTATGGCATGGCTCAACACGCTCGCGACGTGCTCGCAGCGATGCGAGCGATCGATCTGGGTCCGAGCATCGTCATGGGCCACTCGATGGGAGCGTTCGTGGCCACGGCGCTTGCCCAGCAGGAGCCCAGCCTGGTATCCGGCCTTGTTCTGATCGATGGCGGCTATGTACCGAACACGCCTGCCGGTGTGGGGCCCGGACAAGAGCTCGCACCCGCGCTCTTGGAGCGCATCGCGCAGTTGCGGCGAACCTACCCTTCGCGCCAAGCCTACCGGGAGTTCTGGCGAGGTCAGCCGCATTTCCCCGCCGGAGAATGGAATCGCTGGGTGGAAGATTTTCTTGACTACGAAGTCGGCGGCGAGTCCCCCGTACAGCCCAAAGCGTCAGAGGCGGCCGTGCGCGCCGATCTCAAAGAAGTCCTTGAGCGCGAGGCCATCGTCGAGCGGCTCAGATCGATTCGCGTGCCGACCTTGTTGCTTCGCGCCGAGAGTGGCTTCACGCCCGGGCAGCCGCCGTTGTTTCCAGACGCGGTCGCCGCTGAAATCCGAGCGTGCGTACCGGCGGTTGAAGATCACAAATTGAGCGGCACGACGCACTACACCATAGCGCTCGGCGAGCGGGCGGCGACCAGGATTGCCGATCTTGTCTTTGAGTTGGCCGGCCGCTCTCATTCTCGAGGGACCCTATAAGAGTCAACACAGCGAGAGAGGAGCCTGACGGCGATGGCGCAACTGGGGTGGATGGCAGGAGTCGCCCGAACCGGCTCAGGCTCACGAAGATTCAAGCTCTGGATACCCAGAACATTGGAAAAAAATTCCGCCTCTCCCCTGCTCATGCTGCTCCACGGCTGCACGCACGACGCCGAAGATATGGCCGAAATCTCAGGGATGAACGACATCGCCGATGAAAACCGGTTCCTGGTCGTATATCCGAGACAGCGGCGTCGGGCCAATTTGCTGAAGTGCTGGAATTGGTTTAATCCGAAACATCAGGATCGCGGTGCCGGCGAGCCTGAAATCCTCGCAGAGGTCATTGAGGAGGTTTCCCGTGCTTACCGGGTTGATCGCGACCGCATTTACGTCGCGGGGGCCTCGGCGGGCGGAGCCATGGCCTCGATTCTCGCGGCGACCTATCCGGATCTTTTCGCTGCCCTTGCCGTATTTGCGGGAGCAGAATTTAAGGCCGCCGCCAGCAGGTCAGAGGGACTCGCCGCCATGAAGCAAGGCGGTCCGGACCCCGTCCGACAGGGGCAACTTGCGTTCGAAGCGATGCGAGACGGACTGGCACGCAAGAAGAGGCGGCGCATGCCCGCAATCGTCTTTCACGGCACCACCGACAGCGTGGTGAGTCCCGCCAATGCCGAACAGGTCATCGCCCAGTGGACCCAGACCAACCTGTTCCTTGCAGCCGAGAACCGAGAAAACGGGTTTGCTTTGACCGAGAAGGTGATCGCCAGCCAAATCCCGGGCGGCCATGCTTACCAAAAGCATGTGTACCTGGAGGCGGATGGGCGTCCGCTGTTGGAGAAGTGGCTGGTCGAGGGTCTGGGCCACGCCTGGTCGGGTTCCCCCAGACCCAGCCGATACGGCGACCCCCAGGGCCCTGACGCCAGTCGAGAAATTTGGCGATTCTTTTGCGAGGTCGATGCGCATTGGAAGGCTTCCTTGTTGCCAGGTCCTGATCTTTCGAGTGAGCAAACAAAATGAACATTGGGTTGCTGCTTCCTCGCCACGCACGCAATCGCCCCAACCACACTGCCGTTGTTTTTGAAAGCTCCCGGCTGAGCTACAGGGAATTCAACGCTCGCGTCAATCGGCTCGCAAACGCGCTGTCAGCTCTGGGCGTCGGAAAGGGAGACAAAGTCGCAACCATTTTGCGCAATTGCCTGAGCCTGCTGGAGACCTACTGGGCGGTCGCAAAGATCGGCGCGGTGGTGGTACCGCTCAGCCCGCTGCTGCGGGAAAAGGCCCTAGCCCCACTTCTTCGCGACTCCGAGTGTGAGACGATCATTGCCAGCCCTGATTTTGCCGGGCCGCTTTCGGCCATCCGCCAAGAACTGCCCAACATCCTCGAAGATCACGTCATTCTCACGGGCAAGTCGCGGTTTCCAAACTACGACGAGCTGACCAGCCGAGCCAGCGACTCTGAGCCCCCCCCGACCCAGATTGCAGGCGATGATCTGTACAACATCATGTACACCAGCGGCACGACCGGCATGCCCAAGGGAATCGTGCACACGCACGATATACGCGCTGTCTACTGCATGTTGTTTGCGTCAACCTTCCGCATCCATCCGGAAAGCGTGGTGGTGCACGCCGGTTCCCTGGTGTTCAACGGAGCGTTCGTCACACTGATGCCCGCGATGTATCTGGGCTCCACCTATGTGCTGCTCGATGGTTTTGATCCGCGTCGTTTTGTGGAAGTGGTCGAACGCGAGGCGGCGACTCACGTGATGATGGTGCCGTCGCAGATCGTTGCCCTGCTCGGCTCGCCGTATTTTTCATCCCAGGCCCTCCAGTCGCTCGAGATGATTGGCACCGTTGGTGCACCGCTGCATGCCGAGCACAAAGAGAAACTGAATCGCAGCCTGCCAGGGAGATTCTACGAACTTTACGGACTGACGGAAGGGTTCATTACCGTTCTCGACAAGAATGACTATGCCGCTAAGCCCAGCTCGGTCGGTCCGCCGCAACCGTTTTTTGAGATGCGGATTATAAACGACCAGGGCCAGGACGCAGGTCCGGGCGAGATCGGGGAAATCATCGGGCGCGGACCGGCCCTGATGCCCGGTTATTACAAGCAGCCTGATCTGACCGCCCAGGCAATCCTCGACGGCTGGCTGCATACGGGCGACCTGGGATATGCCGATGAAGATGGCTTTTTGTACCTGGTCGACCGGAAAAAAGACATGATCATCAGCGGCGGGACGAACGTATTTCCGAAAGACATCGAGGAAATCGTCGTGCAACATCCGGCAGTCCGCGAGGCGGCGGTGTTTGGAGTACCTCATCCGAAGTGGGGAGAGACCCCGGTTGCGGCCGTCATCCTCCAGGAACCAGAGCGGATCAGCGCGGAGGAGTTGCGGGACTGGATCAATGAGCGTGTGCACGCCAAGTACCAGCGAGTCGATTCGGTCGTCATCATGGAGGACTTTCCTCGGAGTACGGCCGGCAAGACGTTGAAACGCATTTTGCGCGAGCCTTACTGGACCGGACGCAACTCCAAAATCTAGACCTGACTGCGGGGCGTCCACGCACGACTTGAGTGGGCTTCGCTTCCCAAGTCCAAGACCCTGGCATGCTTCTGGAAAAGATGTGGGTCACCTTCCGCCGCCGCGCGAATACCGCTTTTCGTATCGCTCCAACGCCGACTCAATGACCGGATAGGCGGCGCGGGACGGAAGAATTTCCTCCACCTCGACGGTCTTGTGTTCCAGCTGCTTGTAGTCCTGAAAAAACCGCCGGAGCATCAGCAGATAGTGAGGCGGTATTTCACTGGCTTCCTGGTACGCATTGAATTCAGGGTCCCCGCTGGCGACGGCAATCACTTTGTGGTCGAGAGTTCCTGCATCGATCATGGTCATCAAACCGACCGCCCGGGCGCAGATCAACGCAAGCGGAACAACGGGCTCTTGGCAAAGCACCAGGACATCCAGGGGATCGCCGTCCTCTGCGAGCGTCTGCGGAATGAAGCCATAGTTCGCCGGGTAGTAGACGGCTGAATACAGCACACGATCCACCTTGATCAACCCACTCGACTTATCGAGTTCGTATTTCACATTGGACCCGAGCGGAATTTCGATCACCGCGTAGAATTCGACGGGAGTTTTTGTGCCCGGGTTCAGCTCATGCCAGGGATGGATCAAACTTCCACCTCTCGATCGATTTTGTTAACGTGCGTCCAAACGCGGCCGCGCATTTCACCTGGCCGATTCCATCTCTCCTCTCGCCTGCCACAACGAGCGCCTACGGGATACACGCAGTTGATTGCTTCGAAAGCTCGCTCTTGGTGAGCAAGCTTCCGTCAGCCCGCGACGAGTCACTTTGTCTCCCGCTCGCCGATCACCGAGTCGAATCTGGTTGGAGGTATTCTGATTTTGGGTTCGGATGAACAGTCAGACTGTTTTGTCCTTCGAGTAGCAGATTTTATTGAGATTGCACTCGATGCATTTTGGATGGCGGGCTTGGCACACGCGCCGCCCGTGCCAAATCAGCTGATGCGCAAAGAGAATCCACTTGTCGCGCGGAATGGCGGCCATCAAGTCCTGTTCGATTTTCTTCGGGTCCGTGTTTTTTGTCAGGTCCAAGCGCCGAGCCAGGCGTTGGACATGGGTGTCCACCACCACGCCCACGGCTTGGCCGAACGCCGTGCCCAGCACGACATTTGCCGTTTTGCGCGCCACTCCGGGCAGGGTGAGTAGCTGGTCCATCGTTTGCGGCACTTCGCTGTGAAACTCCTCAACGATTTTCTTGCTGGCGCCGATGATCGACTTGGTCTTGTTGCGGAAAAAGCCGGTCGGCCGGATCTCCTGCTGGAGCTCGGTCGGATTCGCATAGGCGAACGCCTTCGGGCCAGGATAGTGCCGGAAAAGCGCGGGAGTGACCATGTTCACGCGCTCGTCGGTGCACTGCGCCGAGAGAATCGTCGCAATGAGCAGCTGAAACGGGTCTTCGTGCTTGAGGGCGCAGGTGGCCGCAGGATAGGCTTCCTCGAGGCGCTCGAGAATCGCCCGCACGCGGGCGGGATCGGTTCCCCTCCCCACCGCACTGGTTCGCGCCGAAGTCTTCGACGCGCGGGAGCGCGCCGATCTCCCGGAGGCCTTCCTCGACGGTTTCGCCGGCATGGGGAGGAGACTATAGCACAGCGGACTACGGCTCGATGCGAACGCCCTTCCAGAACGCCACGTAGCCCTTGATCTCGGCAGCGGCGGGTTTGGGGTCGGCATAGAACCAAGCCGCGTCGGGGTTCCGCTCACCGTCGACTTCCAGGTGGTGATAGCTGGCGGTTCCCTTCCACGGACAAACCGTGTGGGTTTCGCTCGGGCGCAAACATTCCCTATGCACGGCGCTGGGCGGAAAATAATGGTTTCCTTCTACGACAACAGTGCGGTCGCTCTCGGCAACGACCGCGCCCCCCCAAACGGCTTTGCTCATCGGGTGCCCCTGTTTTGGAAATTAAACTGCCAAAAACAGGCTTTGCGCAAAGGGCCACTCGAAATCGAACCATTGCGCCGCCGAGCGGTATCCGGAGCGCTCGCCCATCTCGACGACCTCCGCCGCCGAGTATTTGTGCGAGCTTTCCGTCCAGATGGTCTCACCCTGGCGAAGATAGAAGCGAAAACCGGCCTTGCGAATCACCACGCGCTGCCACACGGTGGACCGCAGGTGCATTTCGATGCGGCGCTCGGATTGGTCGTACCGCACGACGTGTTCGAAATGCCTCAAATCAAAATCGCCATCGAGCTCTCGGTTGATGCGCGCCAGAAGGTTTTTGTTGAACGCAGCGGTCACGCCGGCGGGATCATCGTAGGCAAGAATCAGAGTGCCAATCGGCTTCACCAGATCGGTTCCCAGCAACAGCGCGTCGCCCGGGCGTAAGATCGAACGCACCTCGCGCAGAAACTGTTCGCCTGCTGGGCGGTCGAAATTCCCAATGGTGCTCCCGAGGAACAGGACCAGCAGCCGTTCTTCCCCGCGGCGCTGCGCGGCCACTTCCTGCAGACCGTCGAGATAGACACGCTCGAACCCGACCATGCTGACCATGTCGATCTGCCCCAGCTCTGCCTGGCAACGGCAGAGCGCATTCCGTGAAATGTCGATCGGGTAGTAGTTCACGCGCTGGCGCCGTGCCAGTGCTTCGAGCAACCAGCGCGTCTGCTGGGCGCTGCCGCTGCCGAGCTCGGCGACCATCACGCCACCCGGCACCTGGTCCACAATTTCATCCGAGTAACGCTCGAGCAGGCGCTTGCCGGCGCGAGCCAGACCGTACTCCGGCAACGTACAGATTGCCTCGAACAGCGCCGAGCCCACTTCGTCGTAGAGATATTTCGAGGGGAGTTCCTTCTGCCCCGGATGGTTCAATCCCACCACCACATCGGAGGAGAATTCAGAAAGTGCCCGACCCGCCTCGAGGGCGGGAGCCATACGCGGAACTGTCAGCATCTGCTATTCCTCCACGCAGCGGAAAGTGGCGTACACGTAGGAGTAATGTGCCCGGAACCAGTTGCGGAACGAGCGCCGCAGCATGGACCGATCGGTTCGCGGCGATCCGCCCTTCATCACAAAGTGCTTGCCGTCGAAAAAGTTCGCTGAGTAGCCGGGATAGAATGAAAACGCACGGAAGCCAGGAAAAGGTTCAAAGGGCGTGGAGGTCCACTCCCACGCATTTCCGAGAAGATCGAAAACGTCGAAGGCGCTGGCCCCCGCCGGATGCTGGTCGACGGGAGTCGCATCCCAAGACTCGAAATGGAAATTGCCGCGAGTACGATCGGGCGCCGCTTCGCCCCACGGAAAGCGATTCTCCCCTTCCTGGGGGGCGCCGTAAGCGGCGCGGTGCCATTGGGCCTCGCTCGGCAGCTTCTTCCCCGCCCAGCGGCAGAAAGCGCAAGCTTCGGCATGGCTCACGTAAACCGGCCAGGCAAGCGGCAGCGGGATCCGGCCAAACATTGCCCGGTACTCCCAGCGATCTTCCGGCGAACCGTGGGATACCCCGGGCCTGCGCAACCAGAAATGCGGATGTTCAAGCTTGGCGCGCGATTTCCATTCCCAGTCGTCCGGCGTCCAATAACTGGAGTCGACATAGCCTCCCGCTGCCACAAATTTCAAATATTCGGCATTGGTGATGGGAAAGACGTCGATCGAAAACTCCGGAACTTCCGCTTGGTGTGCCTTGAATTCATTGTCCCAGCCGAATGCGCCGGCAGCCTGCCCCAAAGTGGCCATTCCTCGAGGAATCGTAACTTGTCGTGGCTGGGGTGCGGGCCGATGGTCCGGAGCGGGAGTCGCCTGCCGTATTTTCCGTTCCAGCGGCAGATTGTGCAGCAAATAGGCCAGAGTCTCCGCATGCATCAGCCGGTGCTCGATGGCCACGTGCAGCAGAGTTCCATCGACCAGATCCGGACTCGCGAAATGCGAACCACCGAGCGCCTGATCGAGCGTCTCTCGTATGCCGCGGTTGTACTTTTCGGCCTGCTCGAGGGTGGGCCAATCCGCCGGCGTATCCCTGGGCAAGTCGTCTTCCGCCGGATCGATGCCGAAGGCGAACAGCAGATCCAGATCCGGCTCGCTCGATTCCAGTCCCAGCGCGGGTCTCAGCAAATTGCCGTCGAAAGCCTCCAGGTGGCCGAGGTAAAAGATCAGTCGATTCCGCTGCGGAATCGGCCGCTCGTAAAGTGAACCGGGAACGAGGATCCGGAACAGCGCGTCCGTGCGCCTTCGAGCCTCTTCCATGCGGGCTAGAAGATGCGAGGCGAGCTCGGGAGCCATACGGGAGGTTGCCATATCTGACACCTCTGCCGGGGCGTCCTTTCTACTCCCACCCCTGGTCGGTAGCAAGCGGTTTTATCACCCAGGATTGGATGCAACAGACCCTAGTTGGTGACGCCGAAATCGGGCGGAATCAGAAACTCGACAGTCTTGCGAAATGCCTTGCCGCGGTGGCTCCACCGGTTCTTTTCCTGGGCGGAGATTTCAGCAAACGTACGCGCGAGATCGGAGGAAAAGAAGACCGGGTCGTAGCCGAAGCCGTTTGCGCCGTGCGGCTCTCTGGTAATCGTGCCCGGCACAAAATCCGAGGCAACGACCAGCAAACGGCCTGGATGCGCCACCGCAATCACACAGACAAAACGCGCTCGTCGCTCGTACCCTTCCCTGCCTTGCATTTCGTGAAGCAGTTTACTCAAGTTTTCCTCATCGCTGGCGTGGGGTCCGGCGTAGCGCGCCGAGCGCACACCCGGAGCCCCGCCCAGCGCCGGCACGACCAGGCCCGAATCGTCGGCGAGAACCAGCTCCGGAGTGAAACGGCTGTAATGGAGTGCCTTTCCGGCGGCATTCTCGGCGAACGTTGGCGCCGATTCGTCAAACGGCGGGAGCTCGGAAAAATTCGGGAGCAGCGAAATTTCCAGGTTTCTTCCCATGGCGAGCTGGCGGTATTCGCCGAGCTTGCCGGGGTTTGATGATGCCAGAACGATTTTCACGGTTTGGGCTGGACGCTATCGCGCGTGGCTGCGGAAGCTCGCGGGCAACACCTCGTGCTGGATTCTCGCGAGCCGTCGGATTCCACTGGCTGCCAGGTCGAGCAACTGCTCGAGTTCGCGGCTGGTGTACGGGCGCGCTTCCGCGCTGGCTTGCACTTCGACAAACTTCCCGCCGGCCGTCATCACCACGTTCATATCCACCTGCGCGCGCGAGTCCTCGTCATAGGCGAGATCCAGCAGGAGGTCATCATCGATGATTCCCACGCTGGTGGCAGCCACAGAATCGATGAGAGGCAGGGAGCGAAGAATGCCCGCCGCGACGAGTCGTTCCAGCGCCAGGGCCAGGGCCACGAACGCGCCGGTCACCGACGCGGTCCGTGTGCCGCCATCGGCTTCGATGACGTCGCAGTCGATCCAAACCGTGCGCTCGCCCAGGCCTTTCAGGTCGGTCGCGGCGCGAAGCGTGCGCCCGATCATGCGCTGGATCTCCAGCGTCCGCCCGGACTGCCTGCCGCGAACCGATTCGCGCGGCGTGCGTTCTTCGGTCGAGCGCGGCAGCATCCCGTATTCGCCTGTCACCCAGCCTTTCCCGCTGCCTTTCAAAAATGAGGGAACGCCGTCTTCCACGCTGGCCGTGGCGATCACGCGCGTGCGGCCGAGCTCGATCAGGACGCTACCCTCGGCGCTACGAATGAAATCCGGAGTGATCTTTACCGGGCGTAAATCGTGCGGCGCGCGTCCGTCTGATCTCAAAAGGGGCTCCCTTCGCCCGGCCGGATTTTTCGCATTGAACAGTTTGACGACTGAGCTGAAGCGTGTCAACTCATCCGGCTGGCCGTCGCAAATCACTCTGCTCAGTGAGCCGAAGCTGCCCGAAGGGCCTGTGGAACCGCGGGCGCGGCTGGTCTTGCGGCCGGGGCGTTGCTCAGTTCGAAAAACCCGGTAAGATCGACATGGCCCGCAAGCGTATCGGCCTCCTGCCCTTTGATGAGAATCTTCAGGCGGACCAGGCCGGCCACGTTGCTTTCGAGCGTGCGCGCGATGGAGTTCACAGCCACCTCTTCGCTCAAAATCCCCGACGGCATCTCGGAGGAAATGGCATCGGAGAAATCCGCGACGGCCGTGCCGTCGGGCAGAATGTAGAACGCCAGCAGTGTGGTGTCCGCTGGAAGCGTGCGCTGGGCGTCGGTGGGTGCATTGGCAATCAACGCCTGGATCAACTGGCGTGATCGCTCGACGGTGTCGGCCGAAAGAGGCAGATTGACTTCAACCGGCGCGACCCTGTCCGGCCCGGCTGCCCAAAAAATCTGCGCCTTCACGGTTACGTCGCTGGGCGTGGAAATAGGCGGAGCAAGAACGGCATGCCGCGCCTGCTCTTCCGCCGCTTGCGATTCGCGCAGCCGATGCATGCGACGCTCGAGCGTTCGCAAGCTGATTAGGCCAACGACCACGGCGACGGCGAGAATCGCCAGGAGAATTTTCAGGCCTCGCGGCATTATCTCGCTCCCACCGCGGCGGATGGCTGAAACGCCGAAATTCCGCTGGCGATCGCGGCCGACAGGGGGCCGCCCGAGCCCGCCAGAGCATCGGGCGGCACCGAGATGTTGGAAATCTCGATGGCCACAGCAGGGCACGCCACGGAGCGAAGAGTGCGCACGGCAGCGGCTGTCGAGGCAGCCGGCGAGCCGGAGAAATTCTGCGCGAGTTGGATCTGGATCAGGTCCGCCAGATGGTGGCTGACCTCCAGGTAGGGCCGCTGCGCTTGATCCCAGACAACCAGCGTATTGGTCGGTTGCGGCGCAAGCCGCTTCGGGGGGGACGTCGGACGAGCCGGTTGCTGCCGAGCAGCGGAGGGCCATTGATCCCAATAGGCGCGCGCCGTGCCGGGGAGGCCGGTCGAGGCAACGTGAAGGCTTATAAAAATCGCGTCGCGATGGGCGTCGGCGACCCCCGCTCGATCGTCGTAGGATGGGTTTGAATCGTCATCGCGCGTCATCAGCACGCGGTAACCCTGGCGCTCCAGTCGTCCGCGCACCGTGCGTGCCAGGGCGAGCACGATGTCTTTTTCCGCGCGTCCCCCTTCGCCACGCGCTCCGGTATCGGTGCCGCCGTGTGCCGGGTCCAGCACGATGACCGGACCACTGGGAATCGCTGCTGGCGCGGGAGCTGCTGGTTGCACTTGGGGCGCTGGCTGCGCCGGTGGTTGAGGCAGGTCTTGTAGGAGCCAGCGGGCTCGCCGCGCCCAAGACGCTGGCCAGGCGAGAGCAACGACGAGAAGAAGAAATGCGACGGAATTTCGCACCGCGCCAAGCATAGCAGAAACGAAGCCTCAAGCCGCGCGGCCAGGCTGGCTTCGACTTACCTTGCAATGACATGCCGCTAGGCGGGGGTGATGTCGAACAGGTGGGCGTCGGAGGCTTCCCGGCGCACAAAGAGGCCGCGATTTGTAAGTTCGTCCCCGGTCCGCACGTAGCGCACATCGTGCAATTCGTCGTAGAAAACGTATTCCTTGGCGGCCAACTGACAACTGGGAAAATGAACACGGCCCTGCGATGGGTAGCCGGCCAGGTTGGCGGCAATCAATTTCCACAAGTTTTTCCATCGCCACTCAAAAACGACCAAATTCCCCGAGCTGTCATCGCCCTCCGGCGTAACCGGCAGAACACTCCATCGCCCGTTGTGAAACAGATCTTCTTTGGTGATGCGGAGAATCTTTTCGAAAAACGCTGCGGTTTCGCGATCTGCTGGTTCTTCCGCCCCGACCCGCAATTGGATCGGAAGACGCACGCGGCATCCTTCGAGTTCCCCCTGGTGGTAAAAACGCATTCCCGGAAGCATGCCCATGAGCGTCGCCACCGACCGGAGGCGCTCGTTGCCGAAGACGGAGGCGAAGCGATCCTCGTCATGGTTCTCGAGGAATCGTGCCAGGTGGTTCTGATAATCGACGGGATCGGCCAGCCGCGCGTGGATCTCACCGGCGTTCCGGTCGCGGACGGAATTGTAGAGGCCTTTGTCGTACACGAATGAAAATCCCAGGTCCAGGAGGCGCCGCTCGGTTCCCCAGTAGGCCTCGCCAAGCAGAATCAACCCCGGAAGGGCGGAGCTAGCCTCCTTCCAGAATTCGTTTTTCGGCGCGGGGACACCCCCGAGAAAACGACTCCAGACTTTTTCAAAAATGTCGGTCAGCTGCAGCATGGCCATGTCCGAGCGCACGCCGTCGCAATGGTTCGCGATGGTGCCGAGTTCTTCGATGAGCGCCGCGCGCAGGGCCGGGGAAAAATGGTTGAGCTGCGCCGTGTCGGTCCACGGAGGGAAGTAGGGGTCTCGTCCGAAGGCCAGATAGCGCGCGCCATTGGGCGTATCGATTTGATTAAAGCTCGAAGAATCTCTCCGGAAATCCTCCGCAGTGCCCTGCACGTAAAATTCCGGGTGCTCGCGCGTCCAGGCGTGATCGATGGCGGTGTGGTTTCCCACAAAGTCGAGAAACAGGGCCATGCCGCGGGCGTGAAGCTTTTCGCGGATTCGATCGAGGGAGTCGAACGTGCCGATCCGCGAATCGGGCACGTATGCGGCGACCGCATAGGGCGAGCCGACGACATCGCTGGGCTTCCAACCCGGCAGAGCGCGGTCATATTCGGAGATCACTCCAGGCGCGGAGAGTGCAACGCGGCGGGCTCCCGGGCTGCGTTGCCAGACGCCCATCAGCCATATGACGTCAAAGCCCAAGTGGGCGAGGGGGTCCCACTCCGCGTCGGGAACGTCTTCGAGTTTGATCACGCGCCCAGCCTTGGCGGACAGTTTTTCGAGCCATGCCCAGACGTTGATTTCGTAGAGATGGGGATCGGGGCGCAGGCGGAACTTCTTGGCCGATGGCCCGAGACGGGGCGTTATCAAGCAGCGCCTCCAGCAACCCCTGGGCGCGGCAGCGCGAAGGGGCGCTCCTGTCGAGCGCCTGGCCGGACCTCATTTGCCCAGCTCAGGCTCATCGCGAGTTAGGCTAACAAAATTCGGAAACCCCATTTGCAAAAAAAAAACGGGTCTTCCCGCTTCGGTCAGCCGGCAAGCTCCCAGGCTCATCGGAAGATCGGGAGTTGAAATTACGGCTTCCAGGCGCTGTCGATGAAGCTGCCGACGCTCCGCTTGAGCTTCGCCAGGTCCTCTTCATGCAGATACATCATGTGACCAGCGTCGTAATAGTCGAGATGGATTCGGTTTTGGACACCGGCGGGAAGCAACAGGTGGTTCATGGTGTACTCGGTGCCGAAGAAGGGGGTGGCCATATCGAAGTAGCCGTTTTCCACCTGCACTTGAAGCTGCGGGTTTGCGATCATCTCGTGAATCAAATCGCCTTCCACATTCGGCGCACCAGGAAAGCCCCCCTGGCGACCCTGACGTTTCCAATCCCAGTTCTCCCCAGGCTCGCTCGGCAGCACTTTATAGTTCTGTTCCCCTCCGAATTTCAGCTCCGAGCGGACGTAGCTGTTGAAGGCTGCGGTGAAAGCGCCCAGTACACCGGAGAAGGAGGGATCAAATTCCGCGTACTCGGTCAACAAATCATAGGTCGGGCCCGAATAGCGGCCGTCGTAGCGCCCTACGGTAAGGCCGCGGCTTCTCTCGAGCTCCGCCCGAAACTGAGGGAGCGCGACTCTCAGATCAGCCTGGATCCAGTACTCCTCGCTCAAACCCGTGAACCGCGAGAGCTTTCTGGCCATGTCCGCTTTTTCCGCTGCCGTCAAATTCGAACCCTTCATCAGCGCGGCAGCATATTCGGTCGATGCAAACTGGCGCGCATCGCCCAGAAACGCGTTCAAGTCTTCGGGTCGATCCTTGAGAAGCTTGTAGTACCAGGCCACCGCCGCGTACGTCGGGAGGTAGAGGGTGTAGGGCTGGTCATTGCCGGGATGGAAGGAAAGCGTACTCATGTCGAGCACGGTCGAGATCAGCACGATACCGTTCACCGAGATCCCGTCTTCTGACCGTAGATACTCTCCCAGCGCGACCGAGCGGAAAGTTCCGTAGCTTTCGCCGATCAAGAATTTCGGTGAATTCCAGCGGTTGTTGCGGCCCAGATAGATGTTGATGAATTGCGCGAGACATTTGACGTCCTGATCGACTCCCCAGAAATCCTTGTCCTGCGCTTTGCCGACCGCGTGGCTGAATCCCGTGCCAACCGGATCGATGAAGACGAGATCGGCCTTGTCGAGCAGAGAGTATTCGTTGTCGTGAATCTTATAGGGAGCCGGAGGAGTCGCCGCGGCGTTCTCGGTCACAACGCGGCGCGGTCCAAAGGCGCCCATGTGCAGCCAGACCGACGAAGAACCGGGGCCACCGTTGTAGAGAAAGGCGATGGGGCGCTCGGACGGATCTTTCCCGTCATCGCGAGCGTAGGCGGTCGAATAGACCAGCGCCGTGGGCTCGCCTTTGTCATTCTTGAGCAGTGTGGTCGAAGCTGTGGCCTTGTACGGAATCGACTGGCCGCCGATGCGGATGGAATGTTCGGTGACGGAGGATTCCTCCTTGGGAGTCGGATTCGTCTCCCCTGGCTTTGCTTCCGCGGTGGCTTCTTTCGGCGATTCTTGCGCCCGAGCCTGAGCGATCCAGCCAAGCACAAGCAGCCATGCCAGCGCGCCGCAACACGAGATTTGTTTCATGCGGAACTCCCAACTGGAATTTCTCTGTTTCAAACCCAAAACGGCCGCCTCTCGCGCCGAGACCGAAAACGGATACCGGTTTCCGCTATTGGCTGCATCCCGGCTTGGCAAACATCAGGATGACTTCCTTGGTGTCATGATCGGAACCGTCGATGGAAACCGGCGCCGCTTCCAGGCGTATCGGCGGGGTGCAGAGACCAGCGCCGCGACGCCCGGTGGCTCGCTGCGGGCTCGGATCTTCCCAGGCGGAAATGGTGTATTGGGCCGATTCGAGCAAGGTGAACTCGTAGAGCCCATCGGCTAGCTTCCGCGCGGCAGGATTATCGCCCCGGTCGGCTTGGGCCATGACGGTCACCTTGCCGGGCGGGCTCGCTCCCTGCCACTTCAGGCGCACACGCACGGGATGGTGGGCATACCCGTCTTGGAGACGCAGGACTAGGTTGGTGAGCTGCTGGCCTTGTTTGAGGGTTATGGCCTTGGCGTCGTCCAGATTCGCGACGCCGGGATAAAAGGCCCGCGGAAACGGGGTATTCGGGTCGACGCGATTGGCGCGATTGAACACCAGAAGGTAGTCACCTGCACCGATATGGTCGAAATCGAAGACTCCGCTCGCGCCCTGAAAACCCCACAGGCCCGGGCGAGAATCCGAGTAGCTGCCCTGGCGATACAGCTCCAGCGAGGCGAGCGGAACCGGCTTCCCGGAGGGCCCGACCACACTGCCGCGGATATGGCCGGTGGGCAGCGCGTCGACATCGTATTCGTAGCACGCGCCGTTGGGAATCTTAAATGGCGAAAGGCTGCGCGCGCCCGGCTTCTGCGTCAACTCGGTGCGCGGAGGCAGATTCGCGGTGAAGACGTATTCACCCTCGTGCACATCATAAAAAGTATAGACGCCTTCTCGGTTCGTACTAGTCTCGAAGCGGTCATAGCGCGAGCGCAGCTTCAAGGAGATATTCGGAAGCGGGTCGTCGGGATCGTCCGGGGGCGAGAGGAAGGGAGGATTGGCGCGGCGCAGAACACCAAAAACTGAGGCCACCCGCTCGCCGTCGCGCATCGCGCGCAACTGCGGCACGAGCGCGCGCGCATCTGCCACCGGGCGCGTTCCACCGCAAATCGTGGCAAACAGGCGCCCCTGGCTGCCCGGATGCGTGAAGACCACGTATTGTTCATTTGGCTTGAAACGATAGCCGCAGTCGCCATCTTCTCCGCCGGAGAAAATGTCCACGGTCGATCGATCGGCGGGTATGTCCGCCGAAGCGAAGCGCTCGTCAATGTGGAAACGGTACCGGGTGAGGCGGGAAGCGACGATGTCCACCGGCTGGCCCTCCCGATTCGCTGAGGCGGGCGGTTCAGAGGCAATGTCCTCAACGGCGGTCATTGTGCCGAGAAAGACCACGTCGTCGTTCTGCAGGCCGGGGCATTGGCCGGGGGGCTCATCCGAACACGTGCAAGCGCGCACGGCGGGAGCCGCCAGCAGGCCCAGCACCACCAGGATTTCGAAAGAGCGCAAAAACATCGCTACTATCCTACCTGCTTTCCAGTGCGATGCGAAACCGGAGCAACGTTGTTAGACTCGGTGACCGATCCTGGGCCCTGGAACGACCGGCATCGATGTACATCTGCGTAACAGGCGGAACGGGCTTCATCGGTGGCGCCTTAGTGCGGCGTCTCCTCGGCGAGCGGGCGCAAGTTCGCGTGCTGGCCAGAGGGTCTTGGCGAGCCGATGCGCTCCAGGCACAAGGTGCCGAAATCGTCCGCGGCGATTTAGCGAACCAGGCGGCGATCGAACGCGCGATTGAGGGCGCCGACATCGTCTACCACGCGGCGGCGAAAGTCTCCGGCCCTGGCACGCGCCAGGAGTTTTTTGAGGCGAATGTAAACGGCACCGAGCGCATGCTCGAAGCCTGTCTGCGGCAGGGCGTGCGGCGGATCGTCTACCTCAGCTCGCTTGCGGTCTACGGGCGTGTGACGCTTGGCGAGACAATCGACGAAGACACGCCTCTCGACCCAAACCCCCAAGGACGAGACTTTTATTCGCAATCGAAGATTGCGGCCGACCGGCTGGCCGCCTCCTTCGCCGCTCAAAATCGCCTGGCGGCGGTGATTCTCCGCCCAGGAATTGTGTACGGGCCGGGCCGGCCGCTGCCGGTTGGGCTGCTGGGATTTCGAACCGGGCGCTTCAATTTCGTTTTCGGAAGCCCCGGCCTACACTTCCCGCTCAATTATATTGAGAACCTGGTTGATGCGATGTTGATCTGCGCGAGCGCCGCCAGAGACGCGGTGCGACACTACATCGTTCTCGATCACGAGGACCTCACGCTCGGCGCCTATCACCAGGCCAAGAGCGAAGCCGATCGGACGCGCACAATTTTTCTTCCGCGCTGGCCCGTGCTCGTGGGAGGACCGCTGTGGGGACTGCCGAGAAACCAGATTCGACGAGCATTCCAGGATCGGCACTACCGTACGCGCCGAATCCGCGAAGAAACCGGATGGGCGCCCCAGATTGATTTCCGCGCGTCGATCACGCAGACGCTGGAGGGGTCGGCCTGAAAGCCTGGCCTCGCCGACGGGAGCGGGATCCTTTCCATTCCGTGCTAGAATTTTTTTGATTTGCGGTGATCGCAGTCTCGAAATACCGAAAAGGTGTCATCCTGCCGGGTATTTCGCTGAAATTGGGAAACCGGATCCGTTCGCCCCTGGGGCGCCCCCTCGGCGAGCGCCGGAGGCACGGAGAAATTGACCATCGGCCACATCATCCTGGGAGTTGCAGCGATTCCGTTCATTTACTACCTGCTAGCGCTCTACAGCACGGCGCACTTTTTCAGCCGTGGCCGGCGCGAGGCGGTCCCCAATACGGATTTTCTTCCGCCGATCAGCTGCCTAAAGCCGATCAAGGGGCTGGACGAGGATGCCTACGAAAACTACGCCAGTTTCTGCCGCCAGGATTATCCGCAGTACGAGATTGTCTTTTGTGTCGATCGCGATGACCCTGCGCTGCCGGTGCTGGAAAAGCTGATCCGCGATTTTCCCGACCGCGACATTCGGCTCCTGCTGGGGTCTGGACGCAATGCCATTAATGACAAAGTCGGAAGGCTCACACGCCTCACCGCCGAAGCCAAGTACGACATCTTCGTCATCACCGACGGCGACGTACGCGTCCGGCCCGATTATCTGCGCACCGTCGTATCGCCATTCCGCGACCCCCGTGTGGGCGCGGCGACTTGCCTATACGTTTCGACGAAAGAAACGACTTTCGTCGAGGAACTGCAGTCGGTCGGAATGATTTCCGACTTTTTCGCTCCGGTGATGGTGGCCTGGCAGCTCGACGATTTGAAAGTTACCTTCGGTCAATCCATTCTCACCACCCGGAAAGCCGTCGCGGCTTACGGCGGCTATCCGGTGCTGGAGGACCGCCCTGCCGACGATGTCTATGCTGGACGGCTCGTTGCCGAGCAGGGGTTCGAGGTGAAGCTGCTGCCGTATGTGGTCGAATCGGTGGCGGATTTCAAGACCCTGAGCGATCTGTTTCACAAGCGCACGCGATGGATGACGGTGCAGCGCTTGATGCGCCCATGGGGGCATCTGGGGTTGATCTTGACCTTTGGGTTGCCGTGGTCTCTGCTGGCCGTCTCGACCGAGCCGACCCGGATGGTCGCTCTGGCCTACCTCGGTGGCTACGCCTTCTTCCGTGTCGCGATCACCTGGACCGTTGGCGCGTGGGGCATGAAGCAACGCGGGCTTTGGAAGAAAATGCCGCTGATTCCGCTGTGGGATGCCATGGCCTTTCTCATGTGGGTGGCAAGCTTTTCCCGCAAGACGATTCGGTGGCGCGGCGTCGACTATTTCCTCCGCGAGGGTCGGCTGGTGGCGGCCGAACGCGTTCCGGCCGCAAAAGGGTCATGAGCGCACGGATCGCCGTCGCAGGCGCCGGCATCTACGGCACGACGATCGCCATCCGGCTCGCGGAGGAGGGGCACCAGGTCCGGCTCTTTGATCCGCTGGGGATTTTGCGCGCCGCATCGGTCATCAACCAATACAGGATCCACTCCGGCTACCACTACCCGCGCAGCCCGGAAACCATTCAGGAAACGCTGGAAGCACGGGCCGAATTCCTCGAGGCTTTCGCTCCGGCCATCGTTCGCAACAGCCGGCATTATTACGCAATTCCGCAGGAAGGATCGCAGACGCCGCCCGAGGTGTTTGAAAAAGTGGCGGCCCGGTTTCAGTTGTTCTGCAAGCCGTGCCGCCCGGACTGGATGAACTTCGGATTCATCGACCGGTGCTACCAGGTCGATGAGCAGATCTACGACCCCGATGTGCTGCGGGAAATCATCACCTCCCGTCTCGAGGCGCTCGGCGTTCCCTTCGAGCAGCGCGCCTTTAGGCCCGAGCGGCGGCCCGATTACGACTTTGTCGTGTATGCCACGTATGGACTGGGACCGAGCCGCGGGCTTTTCCGGATTGCCAAATATCAGGTGGCCGAAAAAATCTTGATCGAGCTGCCCAGACAACTCCGCGGTATATCGCTGGTGGTCGTCGACGGGCCATTCACGGCGTTTGATCCCTACGGCAGCTCCGAGCGATCGCTCTTCGGTTCGGCAAAACACACCAACCACTGGACCACGACCGATCCGCACGAGCCGATTCCGGAGCCTTACGCGAGTCTACTGAACAGGTCCGGGTTCGAGCCGATTTCCTTTTCGCGTTTCGATCGGATGCGGACCGATTCCGCCCTGGCCGTTCCGGCGTCCGAGGGAGCCGTCTATCTAGGTTCGCGTTTCACGATCCGCGTCGTGGAAAACAACCCTGCCGAGGACCGGCGCACCCTCTATGTCCAAGAGACGGCCCCAGGGGAGATTCACATTTTCTCGGGAAAGGTGGTCGGTGCGGTGAAGGCGGCGCGGCTGGTCAGCGAACGGGTGCGCCGGGGCTAATCGTCCGCCAAAGCTCTCGCGCGCGGCCGGCGCTCCTCGCTGATCGAAGGCTTGGTCGAGCCGAGCTGCCGGTGACGGTCATTGCGCGGGTTGCGCCAGTTGACCTGCGGCAGGAAGAGCGAGGCGTCGATCCGATCGCGATATTCCATGGCGATATTCATCAGCGAATCCAGCAGCGAATCGGACAGATAATGCGGCTGGAGTCCCAGATCGATCAATCGTGAATGCTTGGCGTTGTAGTAATGCGCTTCGGCCTCGACGCGCGGGTCGGGAATATGATCGATCTGCACCGCGATTCCCATTTTCTTCCCGGCCGCTTCGACCTTGTGAGCCAGATCCAGCACGGAAAACTGCTCGGTGAACTGGTTAAAGACGCGAAACTCGCCCGGCGCGGCCGGATGCGTGCACGCAATTTCCACGCAGCGCACCGTGTCCCGAATATCCAGGAAGCCCCGGGTCTGCCCGCCCTTTCCATACACGGTGAGCGGGTGGCCGACCGCCGCCTGTGCGCAGAAGCGGTTGAGAACGGTGCCGAAGACTTCGTCGTAGTCGAATCGGTTGATCAGCACCTCGTCGAGGGCGGTCTCCTCGGTCACCGTCCCGTAGACCACACCCTGATTCAGGTCGGTGGCGCGCAATTTCCACGCCTTGCAGCAAAACATGATGTTGTGGCTGTCGTGCACCTTGGAGAGGTGGTAAAACGAACCGGCCTGCTTGGGATAGGGGAGCACATCTTTGCGGCCGTTGTGCTCGATTTCGATGTACCCCTCTTCGATGTCGATATTCGGCGTGCCGTACTCGCCCATGGTGCCCAGCTTCACCAGGTGGCAATCGTGCGCAAATTCGCGCAGCGCAAAAAGCAGGTTCAGCGTGCCGACCACATTGTTCACCTGCGTGAATGCGGCGTGCCGACGGTCGATCATCGAGTACGGCGCCGAACGTTGCTCGGCAAAATGAACCGCCGAATCAGGCCGAAATTCGCGGATGGCTTCGGCGAGAAACTCGTAATCGGTGACGTCGCCGATCAGCAGCTCGATCGATTTGCCGGTATGCGCATTCCACGCGCGCAGGCGTTCGGGGAGGGGGCGGATGGGGGTAAGGGTCTGAACACCCAGCTCGAAATCCCATTGGCGGCGGATGAAGTTGTCGATGATGGCGACATCGTGACCCCGGTGCGAGAGATACAGCGCGGTCGCCCAGCCGCAGTAACCGTCTCCACCCAATACGGCAATCCTCATCGATCCTCCTCAGAAAACGCCGATTGAAACGCCGGGCTACCGTCCGCTCGTACCTGCGATCCGCGGGGGCTCCCTGCGCCCGGCGGCAGCCGCCCGCCGCCCGCGCAGTTCGCGGACGGTGTAAACGGGTTTGTCTTGCGATTCGTAATAGGTCCGCGTCAGCAGCTCGCCGATCAATCCAATGGCAATGAACTGGATGCCGCCCACCACCAAAGCCGTTCCCATCAACAGGAGCGGACCGTGGCTTGCGATCACGTCCTGGTCTCTCACGAGCTTCTCGACCACCAACCATAGGTCGATGCTCCCGCCGATCAGCAGGCACGCCAGGCCCGCCAAGCCGAACAGCTGCAGCGGCCGCGTAGAGTAATCGAGGAGAAATTTCACACTCACCAGATCCAGCAGGACGCGGATCGTCCGCGAAATACCATAATTTGACTTGCCGCTGGCGCGACGGGTATTGGTAATCGGTACTTCGGCAATCGACGCCCCCGCCCAGCTGGCCAGCGCCGGAATGAAGCGGTGCAGTTCGCCATAGAGATGAATCTCGGACAAAATTTCGCGGCGGTAGGCTTTGAAGGTGGTTCCAAAATCGTGCAGATCCACCCGTGAGAGCTTGGCCATAATGTGGTTGGCCACTCGGCTCGGCAGCTGCCGCATCAACCAGTGATCGGTGCGCTCCACCCGCCAGCCACTCACGATATCGTACCCTTCCTTCATTTTTTCGATGAAGCGCGGAATCTCGGCTGGATCGTGCTGCCGGTCGCCATCCATGGAGATAATGATCTCGCCGTTCGAGTGGTCAAACCCGGCCTTTAGCGCCGCCGTCTGGCCAAAGTTCCTGCGCAGCCGCACGACCACTACCCGCTCGTCAGCCTGCGCGATCTCACACAGCTGGCGAAACGTGCTGTCCCGGCTGCCGTCGTCAATGAACACCATCTCGTAGGATTCGCCGATCGCGTCCATGGCGTCGATGATTCTGACGTAAAGTTGGGGAACGTTCTCCTGCTCGTTGTAAAAGGGCACAACGATAGAGTACGCCACTCGGCTCAGCTCGTTTCTCATCTTCGGTAAATGATTCTAATATATTCATCCGATGGCGCGGGAAGAAAAGACGCGCGCCATTGCGGGACACCAGTCGGGCGGTTGGTCAGCAAGACTTTTCCTCCGCTCTCTGCCACCGTCTCAAACTGCCCGCCCTCTGCCATGGCTTCGAATTTCGGCAGGTCCGCTTCGGCAGCCAGAAGGTAAACACGCCCCGGCGAAAGCCACAGATCCCGGAACTCTCCGGGGTCGAGGAAGACTTTCGGTGCGCCGGGGGCATGCGAGCCATAATCGAGATTGGCGCGATTGTCTGAAATCAGCAGACCGGTACGGTTCGCGTAGAAGAAAACCGAAGAAAATTTGTAATAAAAACCCTCCGCGACGAGGGTTCCCGGCGGCGACTCCTCGAGTGCCTGGGCCAGCGCACCGGACGACAGGACGGGATCGAAAACGACCATGGCCAGCCGCGCCGCATGGAAAAAAATCACCATCATCAGGGCCGCTAGGAGGTAGGCACGCTCGCCTGTCCATTTCATACTGCCGAGCGCACCCAACACGAACGCGCAGCCAGCGACCAGGAGCGGCAGCCGCAGGTAGGCAAACGAATCAGCCGTCAGGTCCTCCATGTGCCCAAGCGAGAGCTTGTAGGCCCCCGGGTGCGGCACCAGCGCAGCCGAGATGTCGCCCGGCGTGGGAATCCCGTGCACGTGAATCAGCAGGGCGGCCGCCGCAATCGCTGCGCACCCGCAGACGACTGCTAGCACGCGCGTCGCTCGGCGCACCCAGTCGCCTCCCAAGGCCATGGCCGAACCCACGAGCAGCGCCAGCGCCGGGTAGATCGGCATCGAGTAATACTCTTGCGTCGTCGAAAAGGTAAAGAAAATCATGATCAAGCCGATCCAAATCAGCGCCAACAGGCGGGTGCGGCCCGCGCGGTCGGTGGGCTTAAAGGAAAGCTGGGCCACGGCCGGGAAATAAACGCTCCAGGGAAATAGCCACACCAGGTGCAGCAGCCAGAACCACAGCCGCGGAACGGTGGCGTAATCGCGCGGGTAGCGAAGATTCAGGAAGCGCAGGACCTGCTCATTGAAGAAAAAGAACCACAGAAAGCCGTGATACTGGCCGGGACCGGGATGCCAGGTGAAGCTGAAATACGGCGGATTGCGCAGCGTGGCCAGCACGTGCCATGGAGCGGCAATCCCGAGCGCCACGAGCGCGCCGGTCCACGGGTGCAGCCGTCTCCAGACCCATTTCGAAAAAAACTGGCGCGTGAGGGCCAGATAAACCAAACCCACGGCCACGGGAAACGCCAGCGCAATCAAGCTCTTGAGCAGCAGGCCGATTCCCAGAGAGGCCGCCAAGATCGCCGACCAGGCGCGCGGGCGAGTCTCTTGGGGATCGAGTGTTCGAACGAGCGCCCACATGGCCAGCGCATTGGTGAACGTCAGCATCACGTCGGGAATCAGGATGCGGGTGAAGAGAAACAACCCCACGCAGGTGGCCATGCACAAGCCGGAGCAGAAGCCTGCGCGCCGGCCAAAGGCCCAGGTTCCGAAGGCCATGGTCAGCCCGGCGAGCGCGATCGCCGAAAGCGCCACGGGAAGGCGGGCCGCCCAGTCGTGGGGCCCCAGTACGCGGTAGGACACGGCCATGAGCCAGTACACCAGCGGCGGTTTTTCGACATAGCGCAAGCTGTCGATGTGCGCCGTCACCCAGTCGCCGGAGGTGAACATGGTGCGGGCAATCTGCGCTTGTACGGCGTCGACGTCGTCCATTAACGAGGGCGGCGAAGCGAGCGTTCCCAGATAGATGCTGGCCGCAAAAAGCAGAACGATTAGGTAGAGGTAAGCACGCTTTCGGCGTTCCTCAGGTTCGGCGTGGAGCTGGGCGCCGTTTGGATTCCCCATTTCCTCATCCACAGAAATAGGATCGTTAGTCCCCACAGGTGATATCCCCGATTCGCGCGCCTTTCCAGATGATCGCGCACGCATGCTTCGATGCCTTCTTTGCGAAATAAATTTCCGTGCTCGGAGGTGCCGTAGTCGAGAGCGTCGCTCATCAGCGGCCGCAGCGGCCCGCGCAGCCATTCGTGCGAAGGAATATCCAGGCCCGTTTTCTCCTTCCGGAGAACCGAATCCGGCAGCTTCTGCCGCATCAGGGCCTTGAGCACGAATTTCTGGCGCGAACCGCGGATCTTGAAAGATGCCGGAAGTGCGTTTGCAAATTCCACGATGCGGTGATCAAGAAACGGCGGCCGCACCTCCACCGCATGGGCCATGCTCATGCGGTCGACTTTCATCAGGATGTCGTCCGCCAGATAGTACTTCTGGTCAAACCACAAATAGGCGGCGAGATCGTCGGGGTGGCGCAACTTGTCGCGCAGCTCGCCCAGCACGCGACCGAGCGCAGCGGGAAGCTCCAGGCGCAGGAGCGCCGCTTTCTGCTGGTCAGAAAACGTGCCGTTCCAGTAGACGTGAGCCCGCTCGGGAGCGAGCAGGCAGCCCTCCAAGAAGCGCTTGAGCTTGTATTCGAGGCTGATCTTTTCATCCGAAACGGGCCAAAACCGCAGAGCGGCGAGCGAAAGTTCTACGGCGCGACGCGGAAATTTGCGCGCCAGGTGAGCCCATTGATTGGCGGGATAGGTGAGATAGCCGCCAAATACCTCATCGCCGCCTTCCCCGCTCAGGGTGACCGTCACTTTGGTCTTGCTCATCTTCGACAGGAACCAAAGCGGCAGTGCTCCCGCGTCGGCGGTGGGCTCGTCGGAGTAATAGGCGAATTGCTCGATCGCGCCCACCAGGTTCTCGGTGGGATTCAGATCGAATTGCTCATGATCGGTCCCGTATTGCTGGGCCACTTGCTGGATATACCGAGACTCGTCGAAGCTGCGGCCACGGAACGAAATGGACAGGGTTTTCAGAGGTACGCTCGATGCCTGCGCGGCGTAGTGAAGGATGGTCGACGAATCGATTCCGCCACTCAGCCACACGCCCAACGGAACGTCGGAGACCAGATGCTCGCGCAAAGACTCGCGGAGAAGATGATCCAGTTCTTCTTTGGCGGAATCGAGCGTCTGCGCGCGCGGGGGCACAAACGGCAGGGTCCAATACCCCTCGGAGCGAAGCCGGCCATCGCGCCATTCCAGCCAATGCCCCGGAGGCAGCTTTTCGATTCCCTCCACCAGCGTCCAAGGGCAAGGAACATAGTTGAGCGCGAGATAGCAATCCAGGCCGGCCAGGCTCAAACGCCGCTCTACTTCCGGATGGATCAGGATGGCCTTCAGCTCGGAGCCGAAGTAGAGGTCGTCGCCGCGCCGGGCGAAATACAGGGGCTTGATCCCCATGCGGTCGCGCGCCAGCACCAGCCGCCGCGCCGACTCGGTCCACAGCGCGACACCAAACATTCCGCGCAGGCGCGAAAAGCAGGCGACGTCCCATTCCAGAAAAGCGTGCAAAAGGACTTCCGTGTCCGAGCGCGAATGAAACTTGTGTCCGAGCTTCTCGAGCTCGCCGCGCAATTCCCGATGGTTGTAGATCTCTCCGTTAAAGACGATCACCGTATCGCCGCCATCGGCGAGGATCGGCTGATTGCCCGTAGTGAGGTCGATGATTTTTAGGCGTGCCGTGCCGAGGGAAACAAAACTCGACTGGAATACGCCCTGCTGGTCAGGGCCACGGTGAACCAGGGTGTTTACCGCACTTTCGATGCGCTGGGGATCAGAGGGTCCCTTTCGGTGAGTGAATCCTGCGATCCCGCACAATGGTTTGCATCCTCCGAACAGACAACGCTACTCGTATCGCAGAGATTCGACGGGGTGAAGCTGGGCAGCCGTTTTGGCCGGCAGATACCCGAAAAGTACCCCCGTTCCACACGATACTATAAAGGCCAAAATGACGGAAAGCCACGAGATCGAGATGCTCAGCCCGCCCGGAACGGGGAGGTACTGCACAACGACGCGCACCAGGATCGGTACGGCAATGGCGATGGCGATGCCCGCCAGCGCGCCCGCTCCACTGATGAGTATGGCTTCCAGAAGAAACTGATAAAGAATTTCTCTGCGCCGGGCGCCGATGGCCATTCGAATTCCGATTTCTCGGGTTCGCTCCGTCACGCTGACCAGCATGATGTTCATGATGCCCACGCCGCTGATCACCAACGCCAACAACGCTACCAGCAGCAACATCATGGTCATCGCCAGTGAGATGCGCCGAGACGTCTCCAGGATTGACGACAGGTTTTCCACATCGTACTCTGCCTGCGGCCGATGCCGACTTCTGAGGATCTCGGCAACCTCCTCGGTCACAAACGCCACATCCTCGGGGCTGTCTGCTTGCGCGTACAAGGTCACCAGGTAGGGCGTACCCGTGTAGTAACCAATCACAGGAAACGGCACCAGAACCGTATCGTTCCGGATTTCCGACTGGCCAAATGTGCCGATGCGCTCGGTGAAAACACCGACGACCGTAAAGGTCAGTTCGCCGACGTGGATCACCTGATTGATCGGGTCTTGGCCGGGAAACGCTGTCTCGGCCAGGTGTTCGGAGATGACGCCGACTTTGGCCACCGACTGGAAGTCCGAATCGTCGAAATAACGGCCGCGCGAAATCAGCAAGCGTCTTATTTCCTGAAAACCCCGCGTCACACCAACCAGCGCGACGGGCCAAGCCTTGCCGTCAGCCACCACCGACATCTGCATGTCATTGGTGCCTGCCACCTGGATGGCTTGCGGCACGATTTGCCGCACCGTTTCCATGTCGCTCAGCGAGATCTGGTCGCCCAAGGCGGTGGCCTGCATGGTGGTGTGTTCGAAGTTGGCGAAAACGATATTCGAGCCGACCGCCTCGATCTGTTTGGCGATGTATCTTTTGCCTGTCAGCGCCACGGTCACGACCAGCACGATCGACGCGCTGCCGATCACCACTCCCAGCATCGTCAGCGCCGCACGCACACGATTGGCGCCCAGCGCCTCGACCGCCATATTCCAGGTTTCAGACCAGTGAATCGCCGTGCCTTCCAGAACTCCTCCTCTTCTTGCCAGCGGTGGGAACGGGCAGCATGCCCGCCCGTCGTCAGAAGATCTCGGCCCAATCAAAAGATCATACGATCTCGCAGGCAATCCCGCCATGATGTAAAAGGTGGGTTTTGCTTTGCAGTTTTCGGTTAAATCGCGGCAGCTTCGACGGCGGCGAGCATCGGAACCTCGATGCGAATCTGAGTGCCTTCACCGGGCTGGCTGCGGATGTCCATTTCGAACTGGTCGCCGTAGAGCAGGCGCAAGCGTTCGTGGACGTTGCTGATGCCAATTCCGCCCGCGTAGACATCCCTGAGCCGGGTTGGCGACATGCCTATCCCGTTGTCGCTGATTTCAATCCTCAGCCGGCCGTCGCGGTGGCTGGTGCGAAGGTGAATCTGTCCGCCCTCGACGCGCGGGGCGAGACCATGCTGGATCGCGTTCTCGATGATGGGCTGCAGCAGCATGCTGGGGACGAAGACCTCGAGCGTGGTCTCATCCACATCCTTGAAAATCTGCAGCTTGTCGCGCCCGAAGCGAATCACTTCGATATCCAGGTAATCGTCAATAAATTCCAGCTCCTCGCGCAGTGGAACAAACGTATCGTGCTTGCGCAGCAGGCGGCGCAGACTGTTGGAGAGTTTCAACACCACCCCGCGCGCCATATCCGGATCGAATCGGATGAGAGACGACACGGTATTCAGCGTGTTGAAGAGAAAATGAGGATTGATCTGGCTGGTCAGCGCGTCCATACGTGCCTTGAGCAAGTTCTGCTGATTCTGTTCCAGGTTCATCTCGATGCGCGTGTTGTTCCAAATCTTGATGGCCGTGGCCACACACATCACAGAGGACAAAACCACCAGCAGCATGTAGCCCGCGTTGCTGGTCTGGAGCGAAAAGATCCAGTTGTGGTGAACGGCCCTACCCAGGGCGATCAACCCGAGTTCCAGAGTTGCGCAGGCGAAAAGCGGCAGCATCGCCCAGTTCCCCTGTCTGTAGCGGACGAGCTTCCAAAGCCATGACGGCACATTCAAGAAAAGGAAAGGCCCGAAATGCCAGACATCTTCCTTTTCCGGAATTACGTCGCGAATCATCCCCGCCAGCAGGCCGACCAGCGCGGCCATCGGCGCGGAAAGCCATTCGTGAAAACCAAAGGGCAGCAAGCTGATGAGCGATCCCCCCAGCAGGCCGACAATTCGCCCGCCGATCAGTCCCATCAAAAACGAGCCCTCCAGGGTTAAGTCAAAAAAGCGGTATCCGCCGATCAGGCGCAGCATGATGCCGATCGCCAGCGGCGGCACCAAGAACAACAGCAGCATGACCTTTTGGTCCGAGTCGCGATTCTCGGTAAATACAAGCTTTCGGAACCACTTAAAGCGCACCAGGAGAGCGGCTAAGGCCGCCGCAAAGCCAACCTTGAGGACCAGCGTGAACAGGAGCTCTCTGTCTTGTAAAAGGCCCATTTCCTTCGCGACCGCGCACGAGCAGTTGCTGAGGCTAAGGTAGCCAATGGCCGCCGGGAAGTAAACCCCCAAAGCACCACGCCAGGCACTAGCGAACGCGGAGGATCGGTCGTGCTGCGGCCGTTTCCGCTTTTGCCCTTGCTTGCTACTGCTGCTGTTGCGGCGGCTGCTGCGGACGCTCCAGGATGAGGGAGGTGGTCAAAGGAGCGGCGGTTTCGGCCAATTGCTCGCAGCCGGCGTCATCCAGGGCGGGACGCACGCGCACGTCGACGGAAAGCTGCTGGCCGGCGCGGCCCTTGTAAACGCCGCGGACCGGCGCAACGTCTCCGTAGTCGCGGCCGTAGGCGACTCGGATGTGGCGCAGTCCGACCGGCTCGCCCAGCGTTGGATCGAGCGGCACCCAGGTGTTATTGGGCATCAAGACTTCAGTCCAGGCGTGCGAGGCCTGACCGCCGATGACGTCTTGTTGTCGCGCATCGAGCTTTGAGGGATGGGGAACCAGATAGCCAGACACGTAGCGTCCGGGAATCCCTCGCATGCGCACGACGCCTAGGAGCAGATGCGCGAAATCCTGGCAAACTCCGGCGCCCAGCCGGAGCGAGTCCTCGATCGACGAATGAACGTGAGTCGCGCCTTTGACGTAGCGGAAGCGCGCGTGAACCGCTTCTGACACCGCCTCGGCGAATCCCATCACGGTTCGGTCGCTGGCTTGCTCGGCCAGAGAGATAATTTCCCCGAGCGCGGCGAGGTGCGGCACATAGCCGGTGGGAGCGACGAAATCGAAATGTTCTTCGTCCAACTGATCACGGCGCGCATCCAGCTCGGCAAGGGTGGTGCGATCGGGGGGAGAGTCCGGGGCGCTGTGCGCCAAAACCACCGATTCGGCCTCGACTTTCAGCCGTCGGTGTTCGGAGAGCACGTTGAACTGGTGGACCCAGTTTCCGTGCGCGTCGCGATAGGCAGTGCCGCGCGAGTTGGGCGAGGTAGTGAGACGAAACGAAAGGCAGCTTTGCCTTTCGTCGTGCAGCGGCCGCAGGCGCACTTCGTTGTAGCTTTCCGAGACCGGCGCATCGTAGGCAAACTCCGTCGTGTGAATCAGACGATATCGATTCATGCCACCACCGCGTAATAGAAGTAGGTCCGGGCGATATCGAGACCGATCGAGCCGCACATGCGGAGCACGTCGTTCAGATAACCGTGCAACCCCTGCTGGAAGATATCAACGATCCGGTCGTAACTGAGACGCTCCACGAGCCGCCCGGCAATGCGCTCGGCCTCGTTGGTATAGGTGCCAACGCCCGAGCCGCTCACCGCGCGAAGGCCTGCCTGAACCTCCGTCGAGTTGAAGCGGATCGAGTGTGGATGCTGTGAATGGAGGATCAGCATCTCGGCGACCTTTTCCGGCTCGATCGGCGGGTGATACTGGCGGTGATACGCCTCATAGGCGCCGACCGAGCGAAGCACGGCCATCCACTGATGATTATCGAGGGCATTGGCGGCCGGGGGACCGTCCAGAAGATTGTGATATTGCACGTCGACAAGACGCGCGGTCATCTCGGCGCGCTCGAGCGACCAGCCGACCCGCAGAAAGTGCCAGCCTTCGTCGCGCGGTAAGGTCGCGTCGGTAACGCCATGAAAGCGGTGCGCGCCGAACTTGATTTTGTCGCAGAAGCGGTGCGGACCCGCGGCGATCTCGTCGCGCGGAACGAAGGAGTTGGCGAGATGGAACAGGCCGTTGATGTCTTCCCACATTTCGCGCGAAATGCGGTCGCGAATGGTGCGGGCGTTTTCGCGCGCTTTGGAGATACACTGCAAAATGGAGCTCGGGTTATCTGAGCGAAAGGCCAGGAATTCGAAGACATTGGCGGCATTCGCTTCGCCGTAGAGCTTGCGGAAACGGTCCTCTTCGCCCGCCATAACGATCAGCGGCTCCCAACGCAAGCGATAGGACTGCTGAGACTGCTCCAGAAGCATGTGGTAATTGACGTCCAGTATGCGCGCGGTGCCTTCGGCGCGCTCGATATAGCGCGCCAGCCAGAAGAGCGATTCGGCAATGCGCGAAAGCATGCTACTCTCCGCAAGCAGCAACCGGAGCGGGGCCCCTCCCAGGAATCGGCATTTCAGCTTTCTCCCCGCAAGACCCAAGTATCCTTGCTGCCGCCACCCTGCGACGAATTGACCACCAGGGAATTTTTCTCCAGAGCGACGCGCGTCAGGCCGCCCGGCACGATGGTTACTTTGTCGCCGTCATAGAGGCAGTAGGGGCGCAGGTCGACGTGGCGGCCGCCGATTGAATGCTCGGCCGAATCGTAGGAAGGCACGCGCGACAGCGGCACCACCGGCTGGGCGATGTAATTGCGCGGATGGGCACGGATGCGCTCGCGAAACTCTTCGATGCGCTTCCGATCGGCGGCGGGGCCGATCAACATGCCATAGCCGCCCGATTCGCCGACCGCCTTAACCACCAGTTCCGGCAAATGCTCGAGCACGAAAGCGAGATCGTCGGGCTTTGCGCAGATGTAGGTTTCCACCGAGCGCAGGATGGGTTCTTCTCCGAGATAGTAGTGAATGAATTCGGGCACGTAGGCATAGATCGCTTTGTCGTCGGCGACTCCGTTGCCGACGGCGTTGGCGAGAGCCACGTTCCCGGCGCGGTAGGCCCCCATCAGGCCGGGCACGCCCAGGACGGAATCGGAGCGAAAGGTGAGCGAGTCGAGGAATTCGTCGTCGACGCGGCGGTAGATCACATCGACCCGCGTGAGCCCGCGAATCGTCTTCATGTACACGACCCCGCCATCGACGATCAGATCGCGGCCTTCCACCAGCTCGATGCCCATCTGCTGGGCCAGGAAGGTGTGTTCAAAATAGGCGCTGTTGTAAATGCCGGGAGTCAAAACCACGATTTGGGCTTCGCTTTCGCCGCGCGGCGAAAGGCTGCGAAGAATTCTCGAAAGCTCCGCGGGGTAGTGATTCACCGGCAGCACCTCGAGGTCCTCGAATGCGTCGGGAAACGTACGCGTCATCACGATGCGATTTTCAAGCACGTAGGAGACACCACTGGGCGTGCGCACATTGTCTTCCAGCACGCAAAATTCGCCGGTTTTCGAGTCGCGTACCAGATCGATGCCACAAATGTGGGTGTGAATTCCGCGTGCGACCTCGACTCCGATCACCTCGCGGCGAAAATGCGGACAGGAATAGACGAGCGAACGCGGAATGCGCTTGTCAGAGAGAATGCGCTGCGGTCCGTAGATGTCGTGCAAGAAAAGATTCAGGGCCATGACCCGCTGCGAAAGCCCGCGTTCGATATGCCGCCATTCCGAGTTGGGGATGATGCGCGGAATCAAATCGAACGGGAAGAGGCGCTCGGTGCCGCGGCCGTCGCTGTAAACGGTAAAGGTAATACCCTGAATCAGGAAAGAAAGATCGGCGAGCTTGCGACGCTCCTCGAAGTGGCTGGGCGCCAGGGCTGCGAACTTCTGAAACAGTTTTGCGTAGGGGGGACGCGGCTGGCCGGGGGCTCGGAACATCTCGTCATAAAAGCCCCCCGTGTCGTAGCCCTCGAACAAGCCGGGCCTAGCCATTAGCGTCGGCGCCGCTCCCATTGCCTTCTACTCTAGCAACGGTCACCGAAGGGAGTACCTACGAAAAAATGGATGGGATGCATCAAGATTTTGAGGAGCAGCCAGCCGTGCTCGCCTCGCCAGAGGCCTCACGGCTCCCAGCACCCGGTATTTCTAAGGCTTCGCTCTCGCAAGCTCTCCGATCGAGACGAAGCGGAGGCCCCTGCCTCGTCCCGTCGCCAGGATGTGTGGCAGAGCCTCGATACTGCGCGACGGGTCGGAGATGCCGTCATGAAGGATGACGATGGTTCCCGGGGCGAGATTCTTTTCGATCAGCCAGCGAATGTACCACACCGGCGGGCGCATGGGATCGTTCGGGTAGGCGCATCCCAAAACACAGGTATAGCCGCGGCTTCGGGCTAGCCGAAGCTGCCGGGAACGAGCCACGCCGCCCGGCGGGCGGAACAACTTCGGAGCTCCGAGCGGACCGATGGCGTTTTCCGTCTCTTCCAAATTGCGAACAAACTCGGCATCGGAGTGACCGAGGGCGGGTCCGTTCCAAAAGTAATGGTTGGCGACCTCGTGTCCGGCGGCCTTGATGCGGGCAACCAGTTCCGGATGGCGCAAGGCGCGGTCGCCGATGAGAAAAAATGTGGCCTGGGCATCGTGCCGACCGAGGATGTCGAGAACCTGAGGCGTGAACACGGGATGCGGGCCGTCGTCGAACGAGAGAGCGACGAGCGGAAGGCTGGTTCGAATGCGATACACAACATTCGGAGTGAGCCGTTCGAGCGCAGGCACTGCGGCCAAGGGCTGAAGCCAGAAAATGACGAGAAAAAGCGCGGCCGCGGCGCCGATCATGATGAACAGCACTTTCTGATTCTATTTCATCGGGTCGGTCGGACGGGACTTGAAGGTGACCCGTCGCCCGCCCAACAGCGCGGCGTCCCGGGCCCAACACGACCAGGTGACCGGCCACTCATTCCGAAAGTTCCCCGAGCAAGCATTCCCTGGAGAACGCCGCTAGCCGGGAGCCTCCTCAGAGGGGCACGGCATCCTGGTTTGCTAGACGCGGCGAGCTTGAGGTTCCCGCTCGTGCATGAGGTGGGCGCGGACCGCTCGAAGCCGGGCTCGCAGATAGCCTGGGTCCATTCCCGCCGAGGAACAGACGGTCTCAAAATCGCGCTGGTCGTCAAAGAGGTACTGCTCGGCTTTGCGACGAAAACTCAATGGCCCCCGAACCCATTCCTCCAAGGTTCTGGCAAGGACCGCTCTCCAGAGCCTCTCTTCCGCGGTGCCTTGATTGCTGCTCCGACTTGCGAACATAGGGACCCCCGAGGTTGTCTGGTTTGGCGGGCACTGAGATCCGGAGCAAGCCCCGGACCACATCGGCCAAAACCGTGATCCCAGAGGCCCAATCGCCAGAATCGCGATTCCTCTTCGTTGCAACTACGAAGCTTCGAAGCGCTTCCGGTCTTGTCTGTTTGCGCACCATCATTTTTGGCGGCGCAAGCGGCGGCGGGAATCCCCGGAAGGAAAGAGACGAAAGGGAAGGAAATTTGCACCGCGGCGTATAGAAATTACAATCACTTGGTCCCCCCAGCGCCCGGCGCGCAGTCAGGCAGCAAGGGCCATTGCGGATCGAGCCAGTGCAGATAGGTCTCCAGTCTGTGCCAGCACGGCACGCTATTTTTTGCGAACGCGGAGGAATCGAACTGATATTCCACGTCCACGTGGCCGTAATTGAGCACCACGTGCGGCGGGAGTTTGGGAACGACGTCCCGTGCATTCGAGATTCTCCAGGAATCGATCGGCAGCTGATTGAATTGGTCGACAAATTCCATGTTGCCCACCCGTGGTGAGGCGAAAGTGCACAGCGCGGTGATGTCGAATTTGCGCTTCGCGTCATTCTCCGCCACAAAGAGCGTGGCCAGCGCGGCCCCGAGACTGTGGCCGGTTACAACGGTCGGCCGCCTGCGGCGGGCCAGGCCTTCGGCGAGACCGCGCTCGACTTCGCGGCTGATAGCGAGCTGCTCGAGTTGCTCTGCAAAGGATCCGCTCCACTCATCGGGCGCAGCGGCGGGAGCACGGACTCCCGCAGCGACTTGAGCCGGAAGCGGGCGCCTGACCACTTTTATGGTGCTGTAGATTTTGTCGAAGCCCTGAGCAACGCGCCCGGCGTAAGGTTTTTGTCGAAACGGCACCGGAATGGCAAACGCGTCGTCGATCCACTCCAAGACGCTTTCCGTGCCGCGGATGGCGACAATGCGTGAGTCCGGGTCGGCCAGGCTGTGGGCGACGATGCCATAGAATTTCGGCTCCACCGCGTTGAGCACGAAATCGGACATCTGAATCCACGCGCCGACTTCATAGCCCTGGGGAATGGCCGCGGGCTCAGGCCGGAGCGGGTCCGGGCTGCCGGCATGGTTGTACATTGCGTAAGCAGCCTGGACGAACTGGCCGTAGAAAAGGGCTCTTTGTTTGTCGAGTGGCTGGCCCAAGGCAAAATCCGAAGCGGCCTAGGGTCTATTGCTTGTACTGCTCGAATAGCTTCTGGTAGTCGTGGTTGTTTTCATTGCAGATGTACTCCTGAATTTGCCACTCGGGATGCAGCGTGAACGTCGCTACCTCGGTCCACGGCGCCGCAAACACGTTGGGATCGTCGATGGTGGCCGAGTATTTCAAGGTATCGTAGGAAACACGCTCGAACCGCTCGACGACGTGGTATGCCGTGGTGTGGCGGTACTCGCCTACCGAGACTTTGTCGTTCACCCCGGTCACGTCTACCACCAGCGTGTCCCCTTCCCAGTGCCCGACGGAATTTCCCATCCAGGTCGGGTCGAGGTCTTTCGGATGCGGACGACCGTCAGTTGGGACGACGCGGAAATATTCTCCCGCCTCGTAGAGGATCACGACGAGGTTCGGGGTTTCGACGATCTCGATCGGATACGGCTCGTTGATTGTATCGGGCACCCCGCGGGGCAGGCACCGCTCCCCGAGCGAAAACGTGTATTCGGGACCCACCTGGTATTTTTCCGCACCCGGTTTCAGCCTGATTTTCTCGATCGGGTGGAGCGAATGGAAGGGCGCGATATAAACGCCGTTGAGGTCCGGCTGGCCGTCGGGCATGCGCGGAACGGGCTTGTGGGCCAAAGCGGCGGTCGCCGCGGCGCTATCGTCGGGCGCCGGGGTGGTGCCCGGTATGGTCACCGTGACCGTGCGCGTGTCGCTGACCGTGCCGCCGTAGCCGAAGACCGTCAAAGTGTACGTCGTGGTGACGGCCGGCTGAACGGTGCGGCTGCCGCGCGCGGCCACGATGCCGATGCCGCGATCGAGCACGATCCGATCGGAATTAATCGCCGCCCATTGCAAGGTCACCGATTGCCCCGGCTGGATGGAAGCGGCGCTCGCCGTGAAGTTCAGGATCTGAGCCTTCGGAGCGGCCGGAAAACCATCGCGCGATCGCGGCGGCTCGGTCGGCGCTTGCTGCGCAGACGCGCCCAAGGCCAGTGCCAGCAGAAACGCGACGGCGATCGCGCCGAAAGTTCCCTTCTCCTTTGAAACGTTCATGGCCCTTTTCACTCTCGATCTTCTTCTGCGGGCATCCTATGCCGCCGGGCCGACAGATACAAACGAATTCCGATTTTCGGACTTGTGGAGGCGCAAGCCCCAGAGCGCTCCGACCAAACCCAAGAATTGTTCAGCGCGACGTGTGGCTCACGATTCAGAAGGCATGCTGGGCACTGGGAAGAAAGCGTCCTCGCGGCCGTCGCAGGCATGGCGCAGAGCCGTCTGGCTCGCCCCCTCCTGGAGGCGGCCTGCTGCCGTTCGGTTCCAGAGACCAGGGACACGGCGGAAATTCCCCGGCGCCTTGACATAGTTCCATATTTCTGGCATGATCGAACCATGAAAGCCGCCGAAAAGCTCGATTCCCACCAGATCGCAAGATACGCCGACAAGTTCTCAGCTCTGGGGACCGAAGCGAGACTTCGAATCATGCAACTGCTGCTGTCGGCGCATCCGGAGGGTCTCGTCGTCGGCGAGATCCAGGCCGAACTTGAGATTCCCGCCTCCACGCTTTCCCATCACCTCGACAAGCTGAAGAACGAAGAGCTTGTTTCGGTCGAGCGCGAAAGCACTTTCCTGCGGTACACGGCCAACACGGCGGCGCTCGAGGAAATCCTCCGTTTCCTCTACGCCGAATGTTGCACTCGCAGCAAGGCGTTCAAGCGAGATGAGTTTATGGCAGTCCGTCGATAGGAGTCGTGCGATGAGTCAATCGAAGATTCGCCAGATGGTGAAAGAGAAATACAGCGAACTGGCACGGCGAGCCCAGTTCCAAGACAACGCCAGCTCGAGCCCATGGGCGGGCTGCTGTGATCCGATCTCGACCGGCCTGTATGAATCCGACGAGACCGACCAACTGCCCGACCAGGCGGTGCACGCCTCGCTGGGCTGCGGGAACCCCACGGCCTCGGCGAAACTGAATCCAGGAGAGATCGTCCTCGATCTAGGCTCGGGAGGCGGCATCGATGTCCTGCTCTCCGCAAAGCGGGTGGGTCCCACCGGCAAAGTCTACGGCCTCGATATGACCGACGAAATGCTCATCCTGGCAAATAAGAATAAGGCAAAGGCTGGCGCCGACAATGTCGAATTCCTAAAAGGCGAAATCGAAAACATTCCCCTTCCCGACAACTCGGTGGACGTCGTAATTTCAAACTGCGTCATCAATCTTTCCTCAGATAAGGGACGGGTTCTGCGAGAAGCCTTCCGCGTCCTCAAGCCGGGCGGGCGTTTTGCCGTGTCCGACGTCGTGACTCGCGGAGAAATCTTGCCTGAGATCCGCCAGAGCATGCTCTTGTGGGTGGGCTGCGTCGCAGGCGCACTGGAGGAAGCCGAATATCGGAACAAGCTCGCCGCTGCCGGCTTCGAAAACGTGGATGTGAAACCCACCCGCGTTTACCGTGCGTGCGATGCGCGAAAATTTCTAGGCGATACCGGGATCGATGCGGATAAGATCGCCAGTGAAGTGGACGGAAAGTTCTTCAGCGCCTTCGTTCGCGCACTAAAACCGGTTTAAATCGAGATGCCTTACAACGTGCTGTTCCTTTGTACCGGCAATGCTTCCCGCTCGATCAGGTAATTGCGAGAAATCAGATCCGGATTCATTCCGGTGCGCCGCCATCCCGCATTCAGGACTCATCGCGATATAATGGGTTTGGAAACACGATTTGGCAAAGCACCCGAGGCCTCGTTCTCCGAGGGTCGGCAGATCGAGTCGAATGGAGCCGGAGGCGCTTGACGTCGGTCCCGAAGTGAAGGTGGGGCATTGGAGCGAACCAATCTTGAAAAGCTGGTTCCGGATCGCTCGGCGAACCGCCTGAGCCCGGACAAAGGAGCACGAGCGTGGAAAAACCAGTCATCCTGAGTGCCGTTCGGACACCGATTGGAAAATTCATGGGCGGACTCTCGCCGCTGCCTGCGCCGGAGCTGGGAGCGATTGTCGTCCGAGAATCGGTGCGCCGCGCCGGGGTCGATCCCAAACAAGTCGATGAAGCCATCTTGGGCAATGTTGTGCAGGCGGGGCTGGGGCAGAATCCCGCGCGGCAAGCGGCACTGAAAGGCGGGCTCGATGCCCGGGTCGCCGCCATGACGATCAACAAGGTCTGCGGCTCCGGCTTGAAGGCTGTGGCGCTTGCGGCCCAGGGAGTGCTGCTCGGCGAATCGGAGATGGTGGTCGCAGGGGGAATGGAGTCGATGAGCAACGCGCCGTATTTGATGCAAGGTGCGCGCGCGGGATTTCACCTGGGCAATGTCGAACTGCTTGACTCGATGATCCACGACGGCCTCTGGGACGCCTTCGAGAATTTCCATATGGGCATGACGGCCGAATTGGTCGCCGAAAAATATCGCATCTCCCGCGAAGAGCAGGACCGCTACGCGCTGGAAAGTCATCGCCGCGCAATCCACGCCATCCAGTCGTGCTTGGTGGCCGATCAGATTATCCCGGTAGAAATCGCCCAGAAGAAGGGCGCCCCTATCGTGATCAAGACCGATGAATCACCGCGCGCAGATACCTCGCTGGAAGCCCTCACGAAGTTGAAGCCTGCCTTCAAGAAGGATGGTGGCACGGTAACCGCCGGCAACGCGCCGGGCACAAATGACGGCGCTGCTGCAGTCGTCGTCACCAGCGAAAAGACGGCGGAGCAGCTGGGCAAGAGGCCGATGGCGCGCGTCGTTGCGCAAGCGGTGAGCGGGGTTGAGCCCCGGTGGGTGATGATGGCGCCGGTGGAGGCGGTTGAGAAGCTGCTAGCAAAAACCGGCTGGGATCGCGACAAAGATGTCGACCTCTACGAATTGAACGAGGCGTTCGCCGTCGCCGCGATCGCCGTCACGCGTCAATTGAAACTCGATCCTGCGAAGGTCAACGTAAATGGAGGTGCGGTCGCCCTCGGTCATCCCATCGGCGCGTCAGGCACGCGCATTTTGGTCACTCTGCTCTACGAATTGCAGCGCCGCAATTTGAAGCGCGGCATCGCCGCCCTCTGCCTCGGGGGTGGCAACGCTGTGGCCCTGGCCGTCGAGC
>JASHRC010000088.1 GCA_030037525.1 Candidatus Acidiferrales bacterium
GCCAAGGCAGCGAATTACGAACAACAGGCGTTGGCGGCCCAGCGTGAGTTCACGGGAGCTCATGCGGTTCAAATCTCGAGCGTAACAACGGGTAGGCTAGAACTCTCCTTCGATGAAGCTTCACCGGTCTATGGCCTTGCCTTCAGCCCGAATGGCTCGGCACTTGTGACTGCGGGAGATCATGGGACGCGACTGTGGTCGGTCGCTACGGGCAAGAAAGTGTGGCAAGCCGAGGATCCAAGCGTCGCTGTTGCGTTTTCACCCGACGGCAAACGGATTGCCGAAGTCGGTCAAGGACCCGTCAGATTGCGGGAGGCAGAAACGGGCCGAATAGTAAGGGAGTTCCTCGGACATGTGGCGGAGGTCGACGTCGCGACTTTCAGCCCCGATGGGCAACTCCTTGCCACTGCGAGCCGAGATTTGACGATAAAAATATGGGACGTGGTGACGGGTGAAGAACTCCGCACGATGGTCCGCTACGGCGGCACCTATGCCCTCGCATTTAGCCCGGACGGCCGCCTAATCGCAGCCGCAGGTGGTGGCAACGATATAGAAATCTTTGGCGTGGCGAGGGATCAAGAAGTGACGAGGTTGCAACGGCCTGTCCAACAAAGTGGAACCTCCAATAGCTCTAGCAGCCAGGGATCTGTGTTTACACTCGCCTTTAGTCCCGATGGAAAACGGTTGGCAGCTGGAGGCGCGGATTATGCGTGCACGATTTGGGATGTCGCGCGTAAGGAAATCGTCCGGATTCTGCGTGGTAGTTCGTACTCGTTAACCGCTCTCAGCTTTGAATCTTCGGGGAAACTGTTGATGAGCGGATCTCTTGATCATCTCATTAGGTTGTGGGACGTGGCGAGCGGAGAGGAGGTGAGATCGTTCAGGGCTGCGGAGGGACCCATCTCTGCATTGGCATTTAGCCGCAACGGGGAGCACATTGCCACCGCAACGAACTTTGCCGAAGTCGCTGAGCGCGTGCGTACGCTGTACGTGCTGTCCGTCGGAGTCGATTATCGTAACACTCGGCAACTAAGGCTCAGATATCCTGCCGCGGACGCCACAGCGGTTGCGCAGGCGTTCCGGGCCGAGAGTGGCCGTGCATTCGACCGGGTCGAAACTCGATTGCTGCTGGATGCAACCAAACACGAAATCCTCTCCGCGCTGAGGGAGGTTGCCGACACGGCGCGGCCGTCAGACACTTTTGTGTTGTTCTTCGCCGGACACAACCTTCAGACCAATGATGGGCTCTTCTTTCTTCCCGGGGACTGGGAGGGTGGATCGCCCGAACTGCAAGCCTTCTCAGCTTCCGAACTGTTGCACCTGCTGTCCGCGGTTTCGGCCCAGCGTGAACTCGTCATTCTCGATACGCCCTTAGGAGATGCGTTTTTGGAGATGCGCGCGGCAATCCGTGACCAAGACCCCGCGTTGGTGGAGCTGCTCGACCGCAGCACGGCTGTCATTACGCCGTTCTCGGGCGGACAGGATAATTTGCTCCAAGAACATGGCTCGCAAGAACATAGCTCGCTGACCTCAGCCATCCTCAGCGGATTGAAGGGCGAAGCAGCCAAAGCGAACGTGGTCACCGCGAATAGCCTCATCTCCTACCTAGAATCCACCAGACCGGTGGCGAGCAGTTCCTCCGCTCGGAGGGACCAACCGTTCGCCTTCCTCTCCGGAAGCGATTTTCCACTGATCCGAATACGAAAGCCCGCTGCCGCAGCTGAGATCTCCGGTGATCTTGGGCGAGGACACGCGCCGGCGGGTTTCCAGCGGTATGTTCTGTATGCGTCATCCCAGGCCGGGTCACCACAAACCCAAGACGATCGCGGTATCGGGGTCAAACAGAGTTCGCCGGCTTTGACCACGGCATCTCCACCACGGCACGACTACGCGCTCATCTTCGCGGGGAAGGATTACGATCCTGACACAGGTTGGCCGGCCCTCGACGCCGCACAAACGGATGCGGACGCTCTGCGTGAAGTGTTACGCGATCTTTACGGATTTGAGGTCGAGATCGTCTCCAACCTCACCAGAGAGGAGATGATTGTTAAGCTAACGGCTTATCAACGCAAGAAATCTTATGGCCCGGAGGATCAACTGCTGGTGATGTTCGCAGGCCATGGCGATGCAGACGGCACCGATGGCTACATTGTCGGACGTGCCTCAAAGCAGTCTGACACCGAACATACGTCCTATCTATGGTTCTCGCAGCTTCGCACGATCCTCGACAACATGCCTTCAAATCATGTGCTCTTGCTCCTGGATACCTGTTTTGACGGGGCGTTTGAATCGGGCGCTGCAGTCTCGAATTCGATCCACGAAGCGGCGAATTCACCGGTGACTGAGTCTGACGCTGAAGATTTTGTCCATGAGAAACTCCGAGGCGTAAGCCGGTTATATCTGGTCTCCGGGGGACGCGAGCCGGTACCCGCCCATTCACTCTTTATGGAGAAGCTGCTTGCTTCCCTTCGGGATCCCTGGAAGCGCGACGGGGTTCTGACTACCGAGGACATCTACAGCGAGATTGAAAGGGTCAAGCCACGTCCGCACAGGAATCATTTCGGCAAGAATGAGGAGTGGAGCGACTTCATTTTCCAAGCGAAGCCCAAACAACCTATTGCACTACAGGCCCGGGGAGCCAAGTAGGCCGTGGGATTGCGTAGTTACGCTGTTCTCGGGTACGAGCCCCAGGTTTGAACCAGGACCCGCGTCGCCGTAGCTTCAGCATCGCCAACGTGAGCTCCGAGCTGAGTGAGCGGCGAGTCTGAATCGAGTCGCTCAATCCGCTGATGGTGCCTCTGGTCGGGTTCCGAAACGATCATGCCGAGACTGCCTGCGGTTGCCGGGTCCAGTGCCGGTCGCCAGTTGGCTATCGCCCGCACATTGACAAAAGCGAAGAAGGCGCCGAGCACAACAACGAACGTCTTCCACAGCGATGTCGAAATCCAGGCTTGATTCACTGGTTTTCTCTGGGGTGTTCTCAGATTGCGATCGTATCCGCCGGGACTGCGTCGATCTCGAGTGTTGTCATCATAGTCATCCCTTATACGCTGCTTAGTGCCTCGTGAGCGTTCCCGCCTAGTCACCCTTATGCCCGAGGTCCGCTGTGAAGCCGATCGGGCGGCGGGGCGGCGCCGGTGGATTCATGAGCTCGCGGATCGCCTTGAGGATGTCGGTGATAGCGCGGTCATGCGTCTGGAGCTTCCGCTCGAGCTCGTCGACCTTCCGGGCAAGCTCCCTGTTGGAGGCGAGGATTTGGCGTAGCCGAACGAACGCCCGCACCACGAAGACACCCATCTGGATAGCGCGCCGCGACTTGAGAACATTTGCAGCCTGAATCGCTCCGTGCTCGGTGAACGCGAGCGGCAGATACTTCACGTTCTGGCCGCGGCTGCCCTTCAAGATCACAGATTGTGATCTTGAAAGCTCGGCCTCATCGCGCGTCAGGCGGAACATGAAGTCCTCAGGGAACCGCGCCGGATTGCGCTTCACGGCCTGGTTGAGGGCTCGTGTCTCGACGCCGTAGATGCGAGCCAAGTCCCGATCCAGGATCACTCGCTGTCCCCGCACGAAGAGGATCGTGTGGCCGATGTCTTCTACCGGCGTGAGCGCAGAACCGCTGCGCTTCGGTTGCGGAGAACGTCTCCGCGATACGGCGCGTATCACCGTGCTGCAGACCTTCCGGGTCGCCCGCGGCGCGGGGCCGGAGGTTCGAGCTGCAGCGGCATCTGTACGGCGCGACGCTTGCCTGTGGCGCGACGCTGAGACGGAGCGGTCTGTGTGGTGCTGGTAGCGATGAAGGCAGTGATCGCTGCGGAGGAAATGAACCGCCGGCGTCCGATGACGACGCTCGAGAGGTCACCGTTGTTGAGAAGATCGTAGATCGTCTTGCGCGCAATTCCGCCCAGAAGGAATCGGGCATCCTCAATGCTATAGAGCTCGCGGTCCTTCATGGCGTGCGCTCCCCACGTACGGGACGGAACCGAATCCCTATTGGGGCGCTAGTGTAATCGTCGCGTCAAAGCCAGTAGACAGGTAGCAATACGTGCAAGCCACCCCCTCAAAGCCCGTGTCGACTTGGAAGTAAAGCGTATCGCCCGCCGACAGGGTAAGCGACAACAAAGTAAAGGACTCGGCGTCGCCAGGTCCAAGGACGTCAGCGTCCCACAGGGGGTCGGGCTGTGCATTGAGCCAGATCTCCACCGGATGCGGATTTCCGACGCTGTCGGCACCGGTGAACTTTCCCTGGACGTTGTAAGTGCCGGCCATGGGCGCCGTGAATGAGACGGCTACAACATCAGCCTCCGGATCGAGCACCAGCAGTCCTGGCACAAGCACCCGGGTACTTTGCGTGATGGTACTGTTGGTTATATTTTTTATAATTACCATGGCGTCAGGGACGGGCAGGCCACTCGACCAGCCTTCGAGTCCCGGAGGAAGGCTCGTGGGATGAGCCTGCATCGCGGTTCGGTCTTCCAGGTAAGTCCATGGCCCGTTGGGATTTGAGTTGACGGAGAAGTCTGCATTGGCATCCCACGACTTCGGTGCGGCCACGCTGGTGTATGCCACCTGCTGGGCTTCCTGACCCAATGTCCCCGTATAGACGAGCAAATAGTTGCCTGACGGCGGTGCGGGTGCAGGCAGTGGCGCGACCACGCAAGTCACGGTTGCACCGGGCGGTATGTCTACTGCACACGTTCCACCCGCGGGACTACGAACACCGCTTCCATCGTCTGCGTAGAGCTGGGGATATCCACCCGTCAACGTCTCGGACTGGCTGTTGTTGGTGATCGATAGCGTGCCGTCTGCTGTCAGCGTTGCGGAGATTGACCCACGGAACATGAAATCGATGAACCACGCGCTGTAACGAATAGCCTGCGGTACCAGGAGATACATCGCCCGATCGTAGGTGACGCAATTTTGGGTCGCCGTCCAATGTGGATTTGTGGACAGTCCCCTCGTGGCCAGCTCGGACAATGACGGCGCAGAGATTGTGCCCAGAAGCACGTTCGAGTAGCTTTGGTACGACCCACTTGTTGCAGGTCCTGCACCCAGTTGATCGATCACCGATCCTGTCAGGTAGAGCTCGGGCCCAGAAGGCGCCGGTATTCCGGCCACTGTTGCGGTGCAAACATGTTCTTCCAAGACCTGACTAAACTGGCTCGGCTGAGGGTGCGCTGGGTCCGGTGTCAATGAGTTCTTACCGATGGTCGGCCCGGTTCCAACCGACAGAAAGTTATAGCTGGCGAACTCCGACATACCAATTCCGAAGAGATTCGGCGGGGTACCACCGGTAGACCAGAAATCAGTCGGCAGTGCGAACGTGGGTGTGCTTGAGGTGGCTCCCGGCAGTACGTTGAGCGGCATCGGACCATTGGCAGCCAATTGGGTAAACAATGCGATGCTTGCCGGAACGGCCACGCCGGTGTATGCCTCGTACGCGCTAGGAGCACCGAGCGCGTTAGGGAGACCGACCTGCGCGAAGGTTTGGCATATAGGGAAGTCGCAGTGCGAATCGTTCCGCACGTGCTGCGGCTGGGCCTGATCCTGGATGTGGTGGAGCACATGGCCGAGATTGAAAAAGAGAGTGGTCCCCGCAAGCTGACGGGCCAGAGGTGACGGTGCAGTCAGAGCGAGCACCAGCTGGGATTTCGCAAGCACGTAGTCGCAGTACGCATCCGAGGGCACGGGATTCTCTGTATCGCAGTTGAATAGCGGAAGATCTGGGTGGAAAAAAGGAGAAAGCTGCCAAAGCGATGAATCGGAAAGAATCCAGTCCTCCGAACTGGCTTTTGATGTGAACGTAACAGGCGTGCCGTAGATGCAAATGCTGCTTTTCGAGGTGTATATCAGGTCAAAATTTTGATGCAAGTACGCACAAATCTGTGCATCAAGCGGGTTGAACATGTTGAGCGCAATTGACCCGGGAGCTCCGCCGTTCTGGGCGTCAAAGAAGTGCGCCAGTCCTCGCTTGCCATCGTCTTCGTCATACGCAGCTTGCCCCATGGCCCCTTGCACGTATGCAAGCGAGCAAGCATTGTTGTCGGGGTACGGGCTGCTACACTGAAGCAGCGGGAGAATCGATGAGCTGGTAGAAAGTACCGACTGCCCGGCAGCTGCGACTGTCATCGCCTGATGCGCGGGCTGCTGGTAGCCCAGAGCGGACGCGACGAACGTAAGGCTGAGCACAGCCGCCGCGCCCGACTTTAGCAGCGTCCTCACTACCATGAGTCCACCCTCCATATCCCGTAGTTATCCCGCACCAGGACCACGCTCGACTGCCGTGGGTTTGGTCCGCGAGCTGTGACAACGACCTCTGCGTAGTCGCCAACCACAACTAGAGGCTGAGCACTCGAGATCACGGTACCCAGGGCCCGCAGATCGATTCCAGTCTGGGTCAAGAGCGGCAGATAGCGGAGTTGAGCGGTATAGGTGTGATAACTCAACGCCCGCACGACGTCCTGCGCGGTGAGCGCCGACTGCAGCAAGGAGACATTGGCGAGGATAGGCGCGAAGGCCTGCGCGGGCGTCTGGGCCGAAACGAGGGCGTGTTGCGTGAGGCTCGCCCCCTGCACCGTCGTTGCATTGACCGTCACCGTGTAGAGCCCGGGAGTGGAGTAGACGTACTGGCTTTGAGCACCCGGGCTGACCGGGCCCGGTCCCGCTCCCGCGCCGAAGTCGATCGTCTCGGTTGAGATGCTGTCCCCATCGCTTGTGGTCAGGGATACATTGACAGTCGCAGTCAGCGGGGCCACGCCCCCGCAGCTCGGCAAGGGCGTGACCTGAAGGCCTTTCGCACTCGGTGAGATCGTGACCGAGAGGGACTTCTGCCCCCCGTCGATATCGGTTGCAGCTGCCGTGAACGTGTTGGGCGAAACCTGTGGTTGAAACGCATTGACGAAAAACATCGAGCCCACCAAGCACCCTGGAATGCCGTCGACCGACACCCCAGCGACCCCCTGCGCGGTGAGCGTGCCGGTGACCACGAAGCTCGGGCCCAAGGGGGTCTGACCCGCTGTCGGCATGGTCACCGTGATTCCGAGATCTGCGGGTGCCGTGAGTCCTGTCACCGACGTAACGGTCTCGATGAAGCCTCGTTCCGGATGCCTGGGGAGGATGATCCGCAGAGTCTGAGTCTCGCCGGGCAGCAGACTGCCCTGCGGCAGCTTGACCACTGCACTGAAGGAGAACGGCTGGTCATGGTCGCGGGAGTCTGCCGGGGCCCAGCTCCCGTGAGTTCGGTCACGCGGAGTCCCCGAGATCGAAATCGTCAGCGGCGAATAGAGTGTCGGGCCGAGATTCGTCAGCGTGAGGATGGAAATTCGTTCGTCGTCCCGAGGCGAACACAACGTTGCCTTGAAGGTGGCGCCGGAGCTTGTCTGCGGGTCAGGGCAAGCAGGGGAGTGGTGCCAGGGATCCTGCGCGGAGAGCCCGGGTTGTTGCGCCTCAACAGTCGAAAATGAATTGACGACCGCAACAATTGCCGTGACATACACCCATCTGCACGCGGATACACTCATCACAAACCCTCCAATCTGAAGGTTTGCTCGATGCTGTAGAGCTCGCGGTGTTTCATGGCTGGGCTCCGCGCTTATGCGGGTTATCTCTGTATCGGTGTGGCCCCGCTTGTTCTTGTGGGTAGCTTAAGTCCGCGGGCACCGATTTGCACGGCGAGTTAGAGCGACTTTTTGGGCTGGTCGCGGAGAAATCGCTTTGTTGCAGCGCCGAAAAACTCAGGCCGCCGTGTCATGCTGACCTCGCGCCGCGTCACTTTCACTGACCGCACGTGAAGATCGTCTCTGGAGGACAGACCGGGGTGTCAACGCCGGCCGAAAATTGCACATTTCTGGCGGTCGAAAATTGCACACTTTGAGCTGAGGGCGCGACCCTCAGTGCGCCGGTATCTCCTTCTTTCTACGTCGTAAGACGGTCTCGGACGCAGGTGAGTCTGCGCCTGGCCGCAAGGCCAGCCGCAGATCCGCATGCTCCCGCATGCGGTAACTGTTTCCGCGGATGTT
>JASHRC010000089.1 GCA_030037525.1 Candidatus Acidiferrales bacterium
ACCGTCCTGCTCGAGCCAATCGTCCAAACCACGGCAGGCAGAATTCGCGGCACGGTTCTGAATGGCATCTGCACTTTCAAAGGCGTTCCCTACGGCGCTTCCACGACGGGCGAAAATCGTTTCCTGCCGCCGAGGAAGCCGGAGTCGTGGAGCGGGGTGCGCGACGCAACCGGGTTCGGACATTCGGCGCCGCAGACCATTCCGGGCGCGCCCGGGATCTTGACCGGAGCGGATTTCCTGGTATCAGCGGAGAATCCGGCGGGAATCGGCGAAGGGGAAGACTGCCTGGTTCTCAATGTTTGGACTCCCGGCGTGAAGGACCATCGCAAGCGGCCGGTGATGGTGTGGTGCCACGGCGGGGCGTTCACCTCCGGCTCGGGTTCGGCTCCGCTTTACGACGGTGCGAATCTGGCGCGCCGCGGCGATGTAGTGGTGGTAACCCTGAATCATCGGCTCGGCGCTCTGGGCTACACATACCTCGACCATCGAGGAGGGGAAGCGTTCGCGGAATCGGCCAATGTGGGGATGTTGGACATTGTCGCGGCGCTTACGTGGGTTCGCGACAATATTGCCGAGTTTGGCGGCGATTCCAGCAGGGTTCTGATTTTCGGCGAGTCTGGCGGCGGCCAAAAAGTTTCGACGCTTCTGGCTATGCCGGCGGCAAAAGGGCTCTTTCACCGTGCGGTGATCGAAAGCGGCCCGGGCGTGCGCATGAATTCGCTCGAACACTCGACGAAGGTCGGGGATATGTTCTTGGCCGAGCTGGGCATTACGCCGGCCCGAATCCGCGAAATTCAAACGGTTCCTCTGGAACGCATCCTCGCGGCGCAGGGAGCCGTCAACCGCAAGCTGGGAGCGTTCATTCCCGGCATGATTCAGGGATTCTCGCCGGTGGTGGACGGCGTGTCGTTGCCTGCCAATCCATTCGATCCCATTGCCCCAGACGTTTCCGCCGACGTTCCGCTGCTGATCGGCTGGAACCGCACCGAGTTGACACTTTTCGCGGCCGGCGATCCGAGCCTGTTTCAACTCGATGAGGCGGGACTTGACGAGCGTGTCCAGAAACTTTTGGGCGAGAACGCCGAGGCGGCGCTACGCGCGTTTCGCACCGATTATCCGCAAGAGAATCCTTCGGGCCTCTATTTCCTGATTGCCAGCGCCTATCCCACCGTGGCTTTCACCGCAAAGATCGCCGAGCGCAGAGCTGCGCTTGAGCGAGCAGAGACCTACGTGTACGAATTCACCTGGGAGACGCCGATTCTGGGCGGGCGGCTGAGGTCGCCGCACACGATCGAGATGCCGTTTGTCTTTGACAATGTCAGAGATCCGCTGGTGCAAAAGCTCACGGGCAGCGGTGCGGACATTTTCCCGCTGGCCGAAGGTGTGAGCGGAGCCTGGGCCGCGTTTGCCGCTACGGGAAATCCGGGCCTTCCCCACTGGCTGCCTTACCGAGCGGCAGATCGCTATGTGATGATGATCAATCGAGAGAGCAAAATGGAGCGAGATCCCCAGCCCAACGCGCGCCAGGCGATAGAAAGAATCCTCTTTCCAGTAGCCACCTGAGAGACCAACAGGCCCCTATGGAAGGCGGCTTGAATCGTCACATGGCGCACGCCTGCTAAGAGGAACTCCCCCGAGTTCTAAGGCAAATCCCGTACAGCGAGGCTCCCCCGAGAACTAAGCGATTCAGGGGATCGAACAATCCGACTTCCCATGGTTCGATAACTCCAGGGAAGAAGGGAGCACCATGACCAGCAACATCCTGAAATATGCTCTGGCCAGTGCCCTGGCCTTTGGGGTTTCCATGCCGCTAGCCAGCCTGGCGCGAGCCGATCAATGCCACGACCGTTTGCAGGCGGACAAGGATCGGATCGACCATGAAGCTGCTCGCCACGGCAATGACAGCCCCCAGGTGCGTAAGGCAGTCGACAAGATGGAGCGGGACCGCCAGTGGTGCCGCGATCATCACGCCGACTGGGACCATGCTGCCTTTGACGTAGGCATCTACATACACCACTAAAAGCCGCTCACGCAGGGTCTTGGACTCTGCGCAATCATACAGAGGGCTGGGCACAGGCCCCTTCATTGTGCTCGGTCCTCCTGCCTGATTTTCGTCTGCCGCCCTCCCCGGTGATAACCGAACGAAACCATTGAAAAATTCAAGGGGACCGCGTTCCCCATTGTCTAGAGCCGAAGCAGCACCCATCAGACGGGGAAGGGCGATAGAATAGAGCCCGCTCGCTCCAGTGGCGCGTCAATTGCCGGCTACATATCTTGTGAGGGCTTCAAGCGAGGAGGAAGAACATGGCGAAGAAGGCGACCAAGCAGCTCCAGAAGGCGAAGAAGGTTGTAGCGAAGAAGCCGCTGGGGTACAACAAGCTTCCTGCAGTTCAGTAGCTGAACGGCGCTGAAGCTTCCGCCTAACGCAGTCTAACTGAGTGGTGATCTACGCGATCCTTCGCCGGGTCTTGCTGGCCACAGTCATTGCGGCCAGCGCGCTCTACGTGGGTGACTATCTGGTCTTGCGTTATCGCATCGCGCGCGGCGGGCAGGCCGCCGTGACCGATACTGTGACCGTCCTGTACGGAACGCCGCTCAAGAATGGGCAAATCGAGATCTTTGCCGATCAGCCACAGATAGAGACGTGCTTGCGGTCGATATTCCCGCATCTGGGTTATCCCGCTTGCTGGTATGCGAGGCGCCACCCTACAAAAGTCATCACTGAGAATGGTAACCTGCCGACTCCCGCCCTCCGGTGGTCGGTGGCTCGGCGTGCCGGCACTCCCACCAGTCTTTCGTTTTCTGGCCACTGAAATCGCTACCGAATCTCGTGACGCGCGCCACGTGAGGGCGTGATGGGCGTCACAGCCCGCCGGCGCGGCCTCCTGCAATCTTCGCTCCTGGAGGCGAGCAATGAGAGCCGCCGACGGCACGACTGCCGCCGTAAGCACGATTCTCTTTGCGACCGACTTTTCCACTGCGGCCAGTAAGGCACAATCCTACGCAACGGGTTTGGCCAACCGGTTTCGTGCAAAGCTGATCGTCGCCCATGCCCACGAGCTCCCGAATTACGGGCTGCGTCCGGAGAACTGGCGGGCCGCAAACGAACAGGGAGCCGCCAAAATGCGGGCACTCGAGAAGACGCTCGAGCTCGCACCGGGGCTCAAAGCCGAGTTTCATGTGGACGAAGGGAGCGCCTGGAGCCTGATCGAAGCGGTGCTGGCGAAGCAGGAGGTGGACCTGATCGTGGTGGGCACGCGAGGGCGCACCGGTGTCGGAAAACTCCTGCTGGGCTCGCAGGCAGAGGAAATCTTTCGGCACGCGCCGTGCCCGGTGCTGACCGTCGGGCCGCACGCGGTGGCCATGGCGTGCCGGGAAAACGAGCTCGAGGAAATTCTCTACGCCACCGATTTCAGCCCG
>JASHRC010000090.1 GCA_030037525.1 Candidatus Acidiferrales bacterium
CATCGGGCTCGATGGCCAATCTTACCGCCATCAAGACCTGGACGCATCACGGCAGCGAAGTCATTTGCGAATCGCAGGCCCACATTTATCTCTACGAGATGGCCGCCATTTCCGCGATTGCAGGCTGCCTGCCCAATACCGTAACCGCGCCGGGCGGCATCCTGACCTGGGAGCTGATCGCCCCGCACATCCGCCCCCACGGGTATTACCGCGCGCAGACTGCCCTGATCGAACTTGAAAACACGCACAACATGCACGGCGGCACAGTCTATCCGCCGGAGATTGCCGCCGACGTTTGTGATCACGCGCACGACATCGGCCTGCGGGTGCATCTGGACGGCGCACGAATTTTCAATGCCGCGGTCGCACAGGGGCGCAGCGTCGCGGAGATTACGCGGAAATTCGATTCCGTGATGTTTTGTCTCTCCAAAGGGCTGGGCGCGCCGGTTGGATCCATGCTCGTCGGTTCGCGCGAATTCATCGATAAGGCGCGTATCACCCGCAAGCTGCTCGGTGGCGGTATGCGTCAGGCGGGGGTTCTTGCCGCCGCGGGCCTGGTTGCACTCGAAGAGACCCCCCAGCTGCTCTACCGCGATCATGAAAACGCGCGTCATTTGGCCGAAGGGTTGTCCAAGATTCCCGGCATTGCGATCGAAGCCAACCGAGTGGTCACGAACATTCTGATTTTCGATGTGCGCGCGACGGGCCGTTCGGCTGCCGATGTCGTCGCCGCACTCGCCCGAGGCAAGGTGCTGTCGGGCGCGACGGGCGAGTTCACGATTCGCATGGTCACGCACTACGACGTGGACCGCCGAGCGATCGATCGCGCACTGGCTATCGCCGCCGATGTCCTGGCCCACCGCGCCGCGGCTGGTTGAACCGTGCGTCGGGCGCTGTGTTGCGGAATCATTTGCGTCTTTCGGCTGTCTGGGGTGTCGCATCGGGCGAAGACCTCGTGCTCGGGAATCTTAGTTTCTTGAAAACTCGGTCTGGGGTTTCTCTCCTCCTGCTCGTTTCGGTTTCCGCATTCATCTCTTGCAACAAGAAAGAATCTGGCGAAACCGAGCCGCCAGAGCCCACGGCGGTCGTCGATCCGGCGACAGTCGGCTCGGTGAAGGGCACGGTGAAATTTGCGGGCACGCCTCCCGTGTTTCCTCCGATCGACATGAGTGCGGAAGCGGCGTGCGTACAGGCGAATCCCGCTCCGGTGAGGCCGCCAGTGGTGATGCTCGGGGAGGACGGCGCGCTCGAGAACGTTGTGGTCTACGTCAAGTCCGGCCTGGGCCGCTATCGCTATGACACGCCGAAGGATCCTGCTGTGCTCGATCAAAAGGGCTGCATGTACGCGCCCCGCGTGCTCGCGATGATGACCAACCAGCCCTTTGAAGTGAAGAACACTGACTCCATCACTCACAATGTCCACCTGATCGCACGCGAGAATCACTCCTGGAATCGCTCGATTGTGGCGGGCGAGCAACCGTACGTAACCACGTTCGTGCACTCAGAGCTCGCCGTTCCGGTCGTCTGCAACATCCATCCCTGGATGCGGGCGTATCTTTTCCTCTTCGCGCACCCCTATTTCGACGTGACCCGGAAGGCGGGCAGGTTCGAGCTGAAAGATCTCCCGCCGGGCACGTACACGATCGAGGCGTGGCACGAGCGCTTCGGCACGCAGGATGTGTCGGTCACGGTCGGACCGAAAGAATCGAAAGCGATTTCCCTGACGTTCCAGCCGGCCAGCTCGCAGTGATGCCGGGTCGCTTCTCAGACTGGCGCAGGCGGCGAATCAGCCCGCGCCGGCAGCAACGTTTGTGGCTCGACCGCACCGTCTATGCTATTAAAGTCGTCGGGCACCTCCGTGCATTTCGCCTGGTACGCTACTGAACGCGGCGCTCCATGCGGATACCAACCCAATGAGCTCCTCGACGGCAGCTGTCCTCGGCGTAATTGGACTGCCTTTTTCGATCCGTGAGCTGGTTTCACGCCGCTGGGACGCGGTAATCGTTGGGGCGGGCCACAACGGCCTTGCCTGTGCGGCCTACCTGGCGCGTGCGGGCAAGCGGGTCCTTGTCTTGGAGGCCCGCGCGCGGGTCGGCGGCGCCTGCACCATCGAGGAGCCGTTTCCTGGTGTGCGCATGTCTCCCTGCGCCTACTTGGCCGGACTGCTGCATCCACTGATTGTGTCCGAGTTGAATCTGCCCGCCCGCGGATTCCAGTGGACTCCCGCGGTCAATGGGTTGTTTGTGCCCTTCCTGGACGGCTCGAGCGTGCAGCTCTGGGACGACGAGGTGCAGTGCGAGGGGGAGATTCGCAATTTTGCTCCGGGCGATGTGGAAGGCTGGAAGGCGATGAGCGATGTGCTGCGCAGATTGCGCAATGCCCTGCGTCCGGCCGGAAATGGCGACCTCTGGATCGGCGATGCCCCCGCGCGTGAGCAAATTGAGGTTCGCCTCGGAAATGACGAGGAGGCAAAGCATGTGCTCTTCGACTGGTCGATGGCGGAATTTGTCGAACACTACTTACGCGACGAACGTCTGCAAACCGCCTACCTCGGTCAAGGGGTGATTGGAACCAACGCCAGCCCGTTCGATCCAGGGACGGCCAGCATCCGCTTTCATCATGCTTCGGGGCGGTTGGGCGGGATGCCGGGGACGTGGGGCTACGTCAAAGGCGGCGTGGGCATGGTGTCGTTCTATTTTTGCGATGCCGCGCGCGAGGCGGGAGCGGTTGTCGCCACCGGCGTGACGGTTGCGCACATTGTCCCGGGCGAGGGTGTAGTTCTTGAGAAGGGGGGATTCATCGCTGCGCCTATCCTCGTCTCGAACGCCGATCCGCGCCAGACGCTTCAACTGTTGGGCGCGGCAGCCGATCCGGTGTGGCGCGCGCGCGTGAAGCAGATTCCGATCGAAGGCTGTACGGTGAAGCTGAATGTGCTCCTTCGGGAGTTGCCGAACTTCACGGCGCGGCCCGGCACCGATTGCCCCCACCACTACGCACAAATCAATACGCCGCTCACCAAGGCCGAGTGGAAAGCCTCCTTCGCGGCGGCGCGCCACGGCGGATTGCCGCAGCACCTCTGGT
>JASHRC010000091.1 GCA_030037525.1 Candidatus Acidiferrales bacterium
CTTGACAGGAGGTGAATAGTTTCCTTGACAGCGGCAGCCGCAGCAGTTACCGTAGCTTCAAGCAGCGCCCTTTGCAACCAGGGGCGCGACCTTTGGACACGCGACGTGAAGAAGCCAGCTCGACTTCGACTCGTAGACCTCGTAGTAGGACCGGAGCCCGCGTCTCTGGCCGGAGGGCACGACTGAGCTCGGAAAGCACGGTTTAAAAGCTCAACAACCCACCCGCCAGAGGTGCTGGCCGGTGGGTTTTTTAGTTTCTTGCGAGACTGAGGGGAGACGACGATGGGCGGCTCGGCAAAGACCACCATGACGGGTGCCACAGCTCTTTGGAAATGTCTCGAGCGCGAAGGCGTGCGAACGGTCTTCGGCTATCCGGGCGGCGCGATTTTGCCCGCATACGACGCGCTGCGGCACAGCTCGATTCGCCACATCTTGGTGCGCCACGAGCAGGGTGCCACGCACATGGCCGATGGCTACGCGCGCGCCTCCGGGCAAGTAGGCGTGGCCGTTGCGACTTCCGGACCGGGCGCCACGAACATGGTCACCGGTATCGCCACGGCGATGATGGATTCATCGCCGATTGTCTGCATCACCGGGCAGGTGGGCAGCCGGTTGCTTGGCTCGGACGCTTTTCAGGAAACCGATATCACCGGGGTGACGCTCCCCATCACCAAGCATAATTATCTGGTCACGCACCCATCAGACATCGCACCTGCAGTGCGCGAAGCCATGTACGTTGCAAAATCCGGACGTCCTGGCCCGGTGCTTATCGATATCACGAAAGATGCGCAGCAAGGGAATTGTGAGTTCAATTTTGAGGCGGCCGCTCCCCGAATGCGCGGCTACCGGCCGGATCTCTCACCGGCGAAGGAGGAATACGACCGCGCGCTCGCACTGATCCGAGCGGCCAAACGTCCAGTGATCCTGGCGGGCCACGGAGTCTGCGTTTCCGGGGCAGAGAAGGAAGTGCAGGAGTTCGCGGAGAAGACCTGCATCCCGGTGGCCATGACGCTGCTCGGCCTGGGGCATTTGCCGGCTTCTCACGTTCTCAACATGGGCATGATGGGCATGCATGGCGAAGCCTGGGTCAACAACACCATCCAGGAGGCCGATCTGCTGCTGGCCTTCGGCATGCGCTTTGATGATCGGGTGACCGGCAACCTGAAAAACTACGCGCCGCAGGCGAAGAAGATTCACATCGATATCGATCCCGCGGAGATCAACAAGAACGTGAAGGTGGACGTCGCGCTCGTCGGCGATCTGCGGAGGATCCTGGTGGAGCTGAACGCCACCATCGAGCCGCTCGCTCATGCCGACTGGATCGAGCATATCGGCCAGCTCAAAGGCGATACGGCCGTCCGTGACATTCAGAATCTTCCCGACAACGGTCATCTCTACGCCGCGCACGTGATAAACGACCTGTGGCACGAGACCCGCGACCGCGATTCGATCGTGGTCACCGATGTCGGCCAGCACCAGATGTGGGAGGCGCAGTATTACAAGCACGAGCACCCGCGCTCGCTGGTTACCTCGGGCGGGCTCGGGACCATGGGCTTCGCGCTTCCGGCGGGCGTCGGCGCAAAAGTGGCGCGGCCCGATGCCGACGTCTGGGTTGTCGTCGGCGACGGCGGTTTCCAGATGACCATGGCGGAGCTGGCCACGATCGTGCAGGAAAATCTGAAGGTAAACATCGCTATCATCAACAACGGCTATCTGGGCATGGTCCGCCAGTGGCAGGAATTCTTCTACGAACGCAACTACGAGGCGACCCCGTTGCTCAATCCAGAATTCTCGAAACTGGCGGAGGCCTACGGGATCCGCTCGTTCGTTGTGCGGGGCCGCTCCGAGGTGATTCCAACGGTCAGCGCCGCGCAGGCGCACGAAGGGCCTGTGCTGATCGACTTCAAGGTCGAGCAGGAAGACACCGTCTATCCGATGGTCGCCGCCGGATCGGCGCTCCACGATATGATCCGCCGACCGAGCCCGCTGGTCGAAACGGCAGAGGACGAATAAGCCATGCTGCATACCTTCGTTGTGTACGTCGAAAACAAGCCCGGTGTTCTGTCCCGCGTGGTGTCGCTCTTCCGTCGGCGCGCCTTCAATATCGACTCGCTGACCGTGGGGCGCACGGAAAATCCCGAGGTCTCGCGGATGACCATCGTCACCGACGCCGATACGGACCAGGCGCGAAGGATCGTGGCCAACATCTACAAGCTGGTGAATGTGCTGCTGGTCGACGACATCACAGGGCAGCCCGCGCTGCTGCGCGACCTTTCGCTGGTGAAGGTGGGCGCCAATCAGGAGACGCGCGGACAGGTGCTCCAGCTGGCTGAGGTGTTCAAGGCGCGCGTGCTGGATATCGCGTCGGAGTCCATTACGCTCGAGATGACGGGCGGCGAAGAAAAAGTCGACCGCTTCCTCGAATTGCTCCGACCGTACGGAATCCTGGAAATGGTTCGCACCGGAGTGGTGGCGATGCGCCGCGGCGCCAAATCTCCCAGTTTGGCCTCGAAGACCATGCACGCCGCCACGGCTGAAGACCTAAGCGTCTCACACTCAGTTTGAAGTCAAATCTCTTGGCAAGCCTTGGCTTTCGCTCGGGTGGCTCCGGGTCGGTACGCCGCAGCGCCGCTAAGCGGACTTACGCTTCACCGCCTGGGCTTTGGGCGCATGCGCCAGGTGCGGCTTCGCTCTGAGCGCAGCCAGGCACTCGTCGACCGGCAGCGTGTTGATCACGTCGCTCTTTTCGATCCATCCCCGCCGCGCCGTGATGACTCCGTATTTCATGAAGCTCAGGTTGGCGGTCGAGTGCGAATCGGTGGAAATCACGATCCTCACGCCGCACTGTTTGGCCAGCCGCAAATGCACGTCCGATAGATCGAGCCGGTCGGGATAGGCGTTCGCTTCCATCGCCACTCCAGCTTTCGCTGCGGCCATGAAAACCTTCTCCATGTCGTAGGCGAACGGCTCGCGACGCAACAAGAGCCGACCGGTGGGATGGGCGATGATCTGCGTATAGGGATTTTCGATCGCCGCGAGCATTCTGTCGGTCATTTCGCCGGGCTCAAGGTTCATGTAGGAATGCACCGAGGCGACGACCACATCGAGTTGCGCCAGCACTTCATCGTCGAGATCGAGCGAGCCGTCTTTGCGAATATCGACTTCGATGCCCGCCAGGAGGCGGATTCCCCCCACCCGCTGCTCGGCCGCGCGGATTTTCTTGATTTGCTCAAGCGCACGCCTTTCGTCAAGTCCTTTGGCCATCGCCAGGGCTTGCGAATGGTCGGTGAGGGCGATGTATTGGCGGCCAAGCTCCCGCGCCGCCCGAGCCATTTCCTCAATCGAGTTGTGGCCATCCGACGCGGTGGTGTGCATCTGCAGGTCGCCGCGAATATCCGCCAGCGTCACCAGATGCGGCAGGCGACCATTTTCCGCAGCTTCGATTTCCCCCCGCATCTCGCGCAATTCGGGTTCGATGTAGGGAAGTTTGAGCTTCCCGTAAATCTCTGCCTCGGTCTTGCTGGCCACCACTCGGCCGCCTTTCACGGTGGTGAGCGCGTATTCGTTGAGCGTCCAGCCCAAATCGAGCGCACGTCCTCGCAACGCCACGTTGTGCGCTTTGGAGCCCGTGAAATACATCAGGGCCGCGCCGAAGCTTTTCTTCTCGAGCAGCCGCACATCGACCTGAAGTCCCCTGGCCAAGCGCACACTCACCTTGTTTTCGCCGTGGGCCAGCGTTTGCTCGATCGAGGGATATTTCAAAATATATTCGGCGACCGCGTCGACATCCTTCTGTTTATCGTTTCCCGGCCGCAGGGTCACCAGCAGGTCGAGGTCGCCCACGGTTTCGCGCCCGCGCCGCAGCGAGCCAGCTGCCGTCACCGCTTCCACTGCGGGACCCGCTTCGAGAATGTAGGCGCTGAGTTTCTGTGCTTCCTCATCGGCCACATTGAGCTGGATTCGGCCTGAACCGCCGAGATTTTTGAACTGCCCACAGGCTTTCAAAATATTCTGTTCGCTCTTTTCGCCGAATCCGGGCAGGTCGCGCAGCTTGCCTTCGCGCGCCAGTTTCTCGAGCCCTTCGACCGTGGCAACTTTGAAGTGGCTCCAGAGGAAGGCCACCTTTTTCGGTCCCAGCGATTGCAGTTCGAGCAGATTCAGCAGGCCCGGGGGGTACTTCTTGAGCAGTTTTTTTCTGAGGCTGTAGTCCCCGTTCTTGAGAATTTCCTGGATGTGCGCGGCCATGCCTTCGCCGATGCCCGGGAGTTCCTTGAGTTTTTTGTCGTCCTTGGCGATCTCCTCGATGCGCTCGTGCATGCTGTAAAGCAGTTCGGCCACCTTTTCATAGCTGCGATAGCGGCCGATTTGGGCGCCATCAATCTCTAAAAGCTGCGCCGTATCGCGCAGGATTCTGGCGACTTCCTTGTTTTCCATGTGCTCTACCTCTTCGTTCGGGCGAATGACGCGTAGTATAGGATCCCGGCGATCGATTTGGCATCGCGAATCCGTCCCTTGCGGATCCAAGACTTCGCTTGGCCCAAGGTCACGGCGTGCCGCGCGATTCGCTCGTCGTCTTCCGGGCGCGCTTTGCCTTTGACAAGTCCCCGGGCCAGAAAGATCTCCATCCGCTCGCCAAGCAAGCCAGGGGAAGGGAAGATTTCAAGAAGTTTGGTGATGCGGCGAGCGGTATAGCCGGTCTCCTCGCGGAGTTCCCGGCGCGCGCCTTCCAGAAAGCTCTCGTCCGGCTCCTTGTGTCCGGCGACCAGTTCCCACAGATATTGTCCGGCGGCGTGGCGGTACTGGCGAATGAGCACGATGCGGCCGTCTGGGAGCACGGGCACGACCACCGACGATCCCGGATGCACGATGATCTCGCGCGTGGCCACCAGTCCGCTCGGCTCACGCACGCGGTCGCGCCTCAACGCAAAGACACGACCCTGGAAAAGTGGTTCGCTTCTGAGCACCTTGGCCTGTCGCCGAGCCCGCTCGTTTGGCACTCGCTCTCCTGGACTTGGATTCTATCCCAGGCGAGCGAAGTTGTTGTCACCGGCCCGAGCGCCCTCCTATATACTGCTCCTATGCCCATGAACACGGTGATCGTAGACGACGAGCGCCCGGCGCGCGACGAGCTGGCATTCCTGCTGAAGGACTTGCCGGAGGTCAATGTCGTTGCCCAAGGGAAGAACGGTCTGGAAGCTGTCGCGCTGATCAAGGAGCACACTCCCGATCTCGTCTTTCTGGACGTGCAGATGCCCGGCCTGGACGGCTTCGGAGTGATCCAGAAGCTGGTCGAGCGCAAGGTGCCGGTTCCGCAAATCATCTTTGCCACGGCCTACGACCACTACGCCGTGCAGGCGTTCGAAGTGAACGCGGTCGATTATGTGCTGAAGCCCTTCGATCGGACGCGCATTGCGCAGGCCGTGCAGCGCGCCAAGAAAATGGTCGAGGCAAATAGCTCGCCCGTGCAGCGCCTGGAAACGCTGGTTGGTCAGATCGGCGCGAGCGACATCAAGCGGCGTTCCACCGCCCCGGTAAAACTGCTCGTCAAATCGCAGGAGCGCATGATCTTGATTGATGCAGACGACATGATCTACGCCTCCATCCAGGATGGCACCATCACGATTTACTCGCGCGAGATCGAAGGAGTGTCGAATTATCGTACCGTCGAGGAGCTGACCGAGTCGCTCGACGGCGACATCTTCTGGCGGCCGCACCGGTCGTATTTGGTGAACATCAAGCACATCAAGGAAGTGGTGCCCTGGTTCAAATCGAGCTTCATGCTCAAGATGAACGACAAGCGAGCAAGCGAAATTCCCGTGTCGCGCACACAGACCAAACGCCTGCGAGAACTCCTGAAGCTCTGATCCCGCCGTTCGGCTCGCCCCGGCGCGGGCACGCCATGTCCGGTAACTCCTCGGTGCGCTTCGAACTTCTGTGCTAGCATCGGGCTTACACGCCTGGTTGGGGGAATCGCGTTAGAGTGGCGAAACGAAAACGAGTCCTAAGCGGCATGAGGCCTACGGGCCAGTTGCATCTTGGCCACTTTTTCGGCGCCCTCCAGAATTGGCTGAACCTTCAGGATCAGTATGAGTGCTTTTTTTTCGTCGCCGATTGGCACGCGCTGACCACGCACTACCAGGACACCTCGTCCATTGCCGAAAACACGCTCCAAGTGGCGATCGATTGGCTTTCGGTCGGCCTCGATCCGGCCAAATCGACCTTGTTCATTCAATCGAGCGTGCTCGAGCATGCCGAGCTCGAGGTGCTCCTTTCCATGATTACGCCGCTTTCCTGGCTCGAGCGTGTTCCGACATACAAGGAGCAGATCGCCAATCTGAAGGATCGCGATCTCGGCACCTACGGTTTCCTCGGCTATCCGCTGCTGCAATCGGCGGACATCGTGATTTACGACGCCGATTTTGTGCCGGTGGGCGAGGATCAGGTGCCGCATGTGGAGTTAACTCGAGAAATCGTGCGGCGATTTAACGCCCACTTCGGCCTGGAAATCGACAACCAGCTTGTGAAAAATGCCGAATTGCGCAGCGGAGTGCTCTCGGTCCTGCCCGCGGTTCACTTCGAGGCCCCGCGTGGCGCGCAAGTTTCAGAGGCCGAGAGGGATGATTTCTTTCGAAACGCGATCCGCAGGGCAGTGGCGGAAGTCGGCTACGAAAATGCCCTCGAACAGATTCCGCGGGAAGCGCGGAAGCTGCTCAAGATGAAGAGCCGGCTGCGGGAGCCGGGTTATCTGCTAACCGAAACCCCCCGGTTGCCGGGCACCGACGGCCGTCGGATGGCCAAGTCTTACGGCAATGCCGTTTGGCTCGCGGATCCGCCGGAGGAAATCAACAAGAAAGTCCGCAACATGATGACGGACCCGCAGCGCCAGCGCCGCACCGATCCGGGTCGGCCGGAACTGTGTCCGGTATTCGCCTGGCACAGGCTTTTCTCGCCACCGGAAACGATCGCCTGGTCCGAGCAAGGCTGCCGGACGGCGGGCATCGGTTGCATCGAATGCAAGGCGGCGATGGCGGAAAATCTCGTCCGGTGGTTAGAGCCGATTCAGGCACGCCGCAAGGAATTCGAATCGCGCCCGCAAGAGGTTTGGGATATCCTCGGCGCTGGCAGCCGAAGAGCGCAGCGGGTCGCGCGGCGCACCATGAAGCGGGTGCGCAATGCCATTTTCGCGTGGGATCAGGCGCGGAAGCAGCTGCCCAAAGCAGCTGGCGCGTTCTAGCGGCCGCCTTTCGTGGCGGGCGCAGTTTCTCGAGGGATGGAAACGATGGCCACACCGTATCGCATCCATTTACCGGTCTACGAAGGGCCGCTCGACCTCCTGCTCGACCTGATTCGCAAGCAGGAGATGGACATCCACAACATTCCCATCGCCAAAATCACCGAACAGTATCTCGATTATCTGCATCAGCTCGAAAAGCTTGACATCGATGTTTCGGCCGATTTCATCTACATGGCCGCAACCCTCATTCACGTCAAATCGAAGATGCTGCTGCCGGCCGATCCGCTGGCCGGTCCGGGTCCGCCCGAAGATCCGCGCGAAGAACTTGTTCACCGGCTGCTCGAGCACGAGAAGTTCAAGAATGCCGCGCAGCTTCTCTACCAGAAGCAACAGGTGGAGGCGCACGTCTGGTCGAAGCCGGACCGGACCCTCTATACAGGCGATGCCGTGGAAGGTGAGCTGGTGGTTTCGCTGATTGATCTGATCCAGACGTTCCAGCGGGTCGTCGAGCGGCGCAAGGAAGTGACCAAATTCGAGCTGCAGCACGAGTCGGTGACCATCGCCCAGATGATGGAGCGCCTGCGGCAGCGCCTGGCAGCCAGCGAGTCACCCGTTTCGCTGATTGACTTTTTCGACGCCTGCGAGACCCGCAACGCCATGATCGTTGCACTGTTGACCGTGCTCGAAATGGTGCGCCTGCAGGCGGTGATTTTAGTGCAGTCGGAGCTGTTCGCGGATATTCTGCTGCGTAAGCACAAGATGTTCGACGCCGTTTTTGCCGGGCCGGAAGCAATCTCCAAGATCGAGGAGCAGTATTTGTGATGCCCGTTGGGAACCTTCGTTGCGAGCCAAGGGCCCGTCTGTGCTGCCTAGGCGGGTGAACCCATGAACCCGGAAGAAATGCAGGCCGCTCTGGAAGCTATCATTTATGCTGCCGATGAACCGGCAACGCTCGATCAAATTTCCAGCGCACTCGGCGTGGAGAAGGCCCAGGCGCGCGCTGCGCTCGATTTGCTGGTGGCATCCTATGCCCCCGAGCAACGCGGCATCGAAGTTCGCAAGGTCGCAGGCGGATGGAGATTTTACACCAAGCCGCAACATCACGAAGTGGTGCGCAAGTTCATCAAAAGCCTCCAGCCTCCGCTGCGCTTGACCATGCCCGCGCTGGAAACGCTCGCGGTGATCGCCTACAAGCAGCCCATTACGGTCCCGGAGATCAACGAAATCCGCGGAGTGCACGCGACGGGCGTGATTAAGACCCTGCTCGAAAAACGCCTGATCACGACCGCGGGACGCAAGGAAGTGATCGGGCGGCCCATCCTCTACCGAACCTCGAAGCAATTTCTGATGCGCTTCGGCCTTTCCGATCTGGAAGAGCTACCGAGCCTCAAGGAATTTGAGCAACTCGCGCAAGCAGCGCTTGGTTCCGATTCCGGCATCGCGCCTTCCGAGCCAGAGGGCGCGCCGGCAACAACGGCTGCTCCCGCTTCTGGGGAAGAGAACGACCTCGGTGAGCTCGCTCGAGATCGCTCCGAAATGGGTGAGCACGGCCGGGCCGCCTCTGCCGGCAGCGCCGAGCAGAGTTAACTTCACTTGCAGTTGGATTCCGCAGTTCCTATAGAATAGCCGTGGCTTGCTCTCACCCAGGACTCTGCGGGGGGGGTGGATGCGCGCGAAGAGATGGCTCCCGGCGCTCGGGCTCGTTTCGACCGGCATCGTGCTGGCGCAGGCGACGCCCGCGCCGCCTCCCAAGGCGACTGCAGCCGCGCAGCAGCAGCCGCCGGCGAACCAAACGATCAAGGCGCGAACGCGGCTGATCGCAGTCGACGTTGTGGTCACAGATTCCCACGGCGCCCCGGTGCGCGGCCTCCCAAAGGGGGATTTTCAGATTTTCGAGGAGCACAACCGGGAGCAAGAGATCGCCCAATTCCAATTCATTGACCGGGCAGCCGGCACTTCGCGGCTTGCCGCGGCGCCCTCTCCCACCTTTTTCACAAACCAACTATCGAGCGATCTCGTCGCTGCCCCGACCATCCTGTTGATGGACGCGCTGAATACCGAAATCACGAATCAGATGCAGGTGAGGCAGCACATGCTGGCCCTGCTCAAGACCCTCCCGCCGACGACCCCGGTCGCCGTGTTTTCCTTAGAGCACACGCCGCACATCGTGCAAGACTTCAGCACCGATCCCAAAGTGTTGCGCGCCGCAATTGACAGAACCCTAGGAAGCGTGCCAATCGAGCAGAATCCGCAGGATGACCCAGAGAGCGCATCCAACCAGATGCTGGATCAAAACGGCGGCCAGGAAACACAGGCGACGCAGGCGCTCGAGAATTTCGAGGCCATGGAGTACGAAGCGCAGATGGCGATTCGCGTTGAGGAAACGACCGACGCGATGATCGAGATCTCGAAGTATCTGGGCGGTTTCGGTGGCCGCAAGAACCTGATCTGGTTCTCGGAATCCTTTCCGATTTGGCTTGAGCCATCGGGAGATTTCGGCACCGATCCTTTTGCGGGAAGCGCGAATTACACAGATAAAGTGCGCGCTGCGGCTGAGGCGCTTACCGATGCACGTGTCTCCGTCTATCCGGTCGACGCCACGGGGCTCGCCGTCGATCAACTCTATTCCGCAACGCAGAATCCGCACATCAACGCGCGCAGTCCCGGTTCGGGCTTCGGCGGTCAGCTGAGCCGACAAAATGCCCAGCATCTGGATAAGCAAGCCACGATGGACAACCTCGCTGAGGCTACCGGTGGGCGGACTTGCAAGAACACGAACGACCTTGCTGGATGCGTTCAATCGGCGCTCAACGATGATTCGACTTACTACGAGCTTGCTTACTATCCAAACGGCATTGCCTGGGACGGCCGGTTCCACAAAATCACCGTCAAGATCACGCAGCGCGGCGTAAGGCTCGCCTACCGGCGGGGCTATTTCGCTACCGATGTCAGCGCGCTCGCCACCCGGCAAAAGCCCGAGGAGCTTCTCAAACAAGCCTGCCGGAATCCGCTGCCCTCCACAGCAATCACGCTGACGGTTGAACCGGTCGCGCCGCGGCAGAGTGCGAGCGCGGCGGCGCAGGCCGTTCCCAGCAGATATCTGCTGACAGTTTCCCCCGCCGAGCTGAGTTTTGAACCCCAGGAAGGCCTGCGCCAGCTGAACCTCCAAATGGCCATTTGCGAATTTGATCCGAAAGGGATTTCATTCCAACTCGTCCCGCGCGATCTTTCGCGACCGGTGCCCGATGATCTGTACAAGAAGTGGCAGGAGGGCGGGATTTCAAACATCTTCGAATACGTTGCCGCCCCGGATGACCAGCGGCTGCGGTTCGTGGTGCTGGATGTGCCCAGCGGAGCAGTAGGTTCGGTCGACGCTCCCGCACATCCGCACGAGTTCGCGAGCATCCCTTCCCCCTCGGCGCCCTCCCCCGGCCAGAACACGGCCCAGATGGTCACGAAACTTAAGTTTCGGGCGGGAAATGCGGCGAGTGTACTTGACTGGAGCGGCAGCTCGCTCTCCTACCAGGGCGATGTCAGCATCAATCAAGGCGCCCCGGCATTCTTCCAGAGCCTCTACGGCGCGAAATTTCATTGCGAGGCAGGAAAACTTGTCGCGAAGGATCCCGCTTCGGGCGCAACGCCGAATCTCCTGCTCACTTTCCGGAATCCGTCCGGTATCGGTGCACTGGTCGAACTAGGCGGGGAGGCGCCGGCGTATTCGGGCAACCTGCCGGTCGATGCGAGCGCCCGCGCTTTCTTCGATTATGTGTGGAAGCTGTGCCACTGCCAGCAGCCGTAGTTCGACTGCTGGAGCTCAGTCGCAGAAGCATCCCGGTTTTGTTACCTCCTACAGGACGGTTCCTGCCGCGACTTCCAGGTGTAATTTCCGGTACAGGATCAGGTTAGAATGAATCGCAAGAATGCTGGAGCGGCTCCAAAAGATCATTGCACGCGCCGGAGTGGCTTCGCGCCGGCATGCCGAGCGGATGATCACCTCCGGACTGGTGACCGTGAATGGACGCGCTGTCAGGGAGCTTGGGGCGAAGGCTGACCAGTCCCGCGACCACATTAAAGTCGCGGGAAAGCTGCTGCGGCCGGCGGAGCGCCGCGTTTATCTCGCGTTGCACAAGCCGCCCGAAGTGGTCTCGACACTGAGTGATCCCCAAGGCCGCGCTTCGCTCCGCGATTTCCTCGGAGGCGTGCCGGAGCGCGTGTTTCCGGTGGGGCGACTCGAGTATCATTCCTCAGGGCTGGTTTTCCTCACAAATGACGGCGAGCTCGCCAATCGCCTCTTGCAAGCGCGCCGGTTGCCCCAGACCTATCAGCTGAAACTGAAAGTGCCTCTTCGGCCCGACGAAGTCGAAAAACTGGCTCGCGCAGCCGGTGCACGCATCGCGCACCTTCGCGGGCGAGATTCGTCGTGGTATGAAGCAACGCTCTCAGAAGCGCGCCGCGATGTTTTGCGAAACAGGCTCTTTCAAAGCGGCCATCGGGTCGAAAAAATGAAACGGGTGCGCATCGCAAGCCTGGAACTAGGCTCGGTCGCGCCGGGGCGATATCGCGCCCTTTCTGCTGCCGAGGTTTCCGCACTGGCTCGTTCCCTGGACGGCGCTCAGGGTTACCAGGCTGCCCGCCGCTCGTCGCACTTTCCCTTCCACTGAATTGCTGTATCATCAGCCCCAAGGGGAATCTCCCGGGCCCGCTCAATTAAAAGGGTTTAAGAGTCTAGCCGCAAAGGAATCGTGCGTGCTGAGTGTGCCGTGCCAACGGTTTGCGCCGCTTGAAAGGGGCGGACTGTAGTCGGAAAGGATGCGAATGGACAAGTTTGGAGCCGAGTCCTCCCTGCGGCCGCCGATTGCTGCGGCCGGGGATCCGGCGAATGAGCTTCTGAAGACCAGCCGGACGATCGCTGTTGTCGGACTGTCCAGCCGCCACCATCGACCGAGCCATGGCGTGGCCGAATACTTGCAGTCGGTCGGCTATCGCGTGATTGGAGTGAACCCGAGGGAAAGAGAGATTCTCAAGGAAAAATGTTATGCGCGCCTGGAAGATATTCCCGAACCGGTCGACATTGTAGATGTATTCCGCCGCTCCGAATTCGTCCCCGATGTCGTCGAGTCGGCCATCAGGATCCGGGCGCGCGGCATCTGGATGCAGGAAGGCGTCATGCATCCCGAGGCGGCCGAACGCGCGCGCCGCGCGGGCCTGATCGTGGTGATGAACGCCTGCATTCTAAAAGAACACATCAAGCGTTTCCGCTTGCAGCAAACGCCCGGAGTGCCTCAGTCGCCGGAGGTTCAAGGCAGGGGGTAGGCCTTCAGGGCTCGTTTCCCTGGCTCGGTGACCGCGATCAAATCCCCGTCCGGGGCGACATGGAAATCGTGAAACTCCAGCCCGTGTAGGATCGAAGCGAACGACCCGTCATAGAGGCCCACCCAGAGCAGAATGTTGGATTTCTCGAAGGGGCCTCGTTTGAGCAAAAGGTGCCGCTCGTCCCGACCCCATTCAAAGCGTCCGTAGCCGGTGCGAATGCGAACGTTCTGTGAAGGATTCGTCATGTCAATTACATCGATGTAGTCGCCGTCTTCGAAGTAGGCGATCTTCCCTCCGGAGGGGGACAGGCTCAAGGCGCCCTGATACGCTTCGACGTGCGCGATCTCGGTCACCACTTCATGGAGCAGATCGAGTCGTACCAGGGCCAATCCGCGGTGAATACCGATGCCCTCGCCAATGGCATAGGCGCGATCGCGCTTGGCATCCCAGACGATCGTGTTGAAGGTGTGGCCCTCAAAGAGCGTCTCCACCTTGCCGTCGGCTGGGCGAACGCGGGCGATCCCGTAGGGCCCTCCGCCGGTCTGGTAGACAACCGTGGCGTCGTCAGAGAGCCACGTCCCGCGCGTAGCCTCTTCCAGGAAGCGACTCTTCGAATTGGCAACCTTAATTTCGTGGCCATCGTCATCGAGCAGCGCAACCACCCGGCCGCCGGTGACCGACGCAAGCGGTTTGGTTTCCTCTTCCTCCTCGCCGAGATTGCCTCTTTTTTTTGCCTCTTTGTCCTCGAAGCCGGGCGGCGCCTTCTGGAGGCTCATGTTTAGGGCGATGCGGCGTCCGTCCGGCGACCAAGCCAGTGAATCGACGATATAGCCCGCCGGCGGCGGAAACGGCATGAACTTTTCAGCGTCGACGATTTTCCTGATTTTTCCGGCAGCGCTTGCGATCGAAATGTCGTCGCGCTCGATGATGAGCCGGCGCACGTGCTTCAGGCGCGGAACCGCATAAACGGTGGCATTGTCGCGGGAGATATCAAAGGCCTGGACGTCTTCATCGATTACGAATTTGGGATCGCCCTGGGCGCCGGGCAGGAGAGGCTCGAGAGCGAAAAGCCAGGCCACCACGGTCGGTATCAGCAAGCGATGAAATGGCACGCCCCGGCGGGCCGTCCGACCTCCCTCCTCGTTGGGGCTCACTCCCGGTTCCTCGTAGGTTGGCCCTTTTTCTGAATGCGTCGAATTTCCTCGAGCCGCTGGCGGATCCGCGCTTCCCAGCCCTGGTCGGTGGGCTGGTAGTACGTGCGACCGACCAGGATCTGCGGCAGGCAGGTCATGTCAGTCACCTTTTCCGCGGCGTCGTGCGCATACTGGTAGCCTTTGCCGTATCCAAGCTGCCCCATCAGTCCGGTGACCGCGTTCCTTAGATGCAGTGGGACCGGTTCCGCGATGGTTTTCTCGAGGTCTTCACGCACCGCACCGTACGCCGTGTACAGGGCGTTCGATTTGGGGGCGAGCGAGAGATACACCGCCGCTTGCGCCAGGGCCAGATAGCCTTCGGGCGGGCCGATGAAATCAAACGCTTCCTTTGCCGCAATGGTCAGAGCCAGTGCCCCGGGTTCGGCAAGGCCAATGTCCTCGCTCGCCATTCGCACCATCCGCCGCGCGAGATAGAGGGGATCCTCGCCGGATTCCAGCATCCGAGCCAGCCAGTAAAGCGCTGCGTCGGGATCGGAATTACGCACCGACTTGTGGAGCGCGGAAATCAGGTTGTAGTGCTCTTCGCCGGCCTTGTCGTAGGGCAGAAGTTTCTTCTGCAGCACATCGGAGAGGCGCTCTTCGCTGAGCACTCGCCGGCCGTGCCCGTCCGCCTCGGTCCCAGAAACCAGCGCCTCCAGCGTGTTGTACGCCGCGCGCGCATCTCCATTGGCGAGCACGGCAATGCGCTCAAGCACCCTTGGCTCGACCTGGATGTTTTGATCGCCTAACCCGCGCTTCGGATCAGCGAGTGCTCGCTCGAGGAGCTCCCGAATCTGCCGCTCGGAAAGCGGCTCGAGCACGTACACCTTCATGCGCGAAAGCAACGGGGCGATCACTTCAAACGAGGGATTCTCGGTGGTTGCTCCGATGAGCAGGACATTTCCGGACTCCACGTGAGGTAGAAAAGCATCCTGCTGCGACCGATTGAACCGATGGACTTCATCGACAAACACGATGGTGCGCTGCCCGTAGCGGCGCGCCCCCTCGGCCTGCTGCATCACCTCTTTGATCTCTTTGATTCCCGAGAGCACAGCGCTGAACGGCACGAACTGTGAACGCGTGCCCTTGGCAATGATTCGCGCCAGGGTGGTCTTCCCGCAGCCCGGCGGTCCCCAGAAAAGCATGGAGCCAAGTTCGTCTTTTTCAATCTGTGTACGCAGCGGCTTTCCCGGCCCGAGCAGATTCTCCTGTCCGACGAATTCATCGAGAGTTTCCGGACGCATGCGATCGGCAAGCGGACGCCCAGCGTGCGGCTCCGGTTCCGGTTCGATGGCGCGAAAAAGTCCCATACTCTCCTCAGTGAGCTACCAATCTGCGTTGCCGCGCCGCTTCGTACAGCAGGATCGACGCCGCAATCCCCGCATTGAGCGAATCGACTTCGCCGCCCGTAGGGATCGAAATCACTTTGTCGACCGAACGCGTCACCTCCGGCGGCAGTCCCGTGCCCTCGTTGCCGACGAAGAGGGCCACAGGTGCACCGAGATCCGCTTCCAGGGAGATTTCGCCCAAATCTCTTGCGCCCGTGCGCGCCGAAGCGGCGGCATATAGCTGGACTCGGGCGAATTTGAGCTGCGCGATCAAAATCGGAACGGCCATCCCTCGCAGGATCGGCAACCGCAGCGCGGATCCTGCCGAAGCACGCAGGGCCTTGGGCGACCAGGGATCAGCCGAGCCGCGAGTAGCAACGACTCCCGTCGCGCCGAATGCTTCGGCCGACCGCACGGCCGTTCCCACATTGCCTGGATCCTGCACCGCAGCCAGAATCAGGAGCAAAGGCGCGGCTTCGCGCATCGCCTTGGGCCCGCGCAACAGATCCTCAAGCATCCATTGGCGCTGGCGAAAAAGTGCGGCGATGCCTTGCGGCGTTTGGGTCCCGGCAACAGCCTGGAAAAGCGTATCGGTCGTCCGAAGGACGCGGTCGACGGCGAGGCCCGATTCGCATTCGCGCAAAATCTGCCGGGCGTCGCGTTCCCCCGACTGGCTGACCAAAACCGCCTCCGCCTCAAGCCCCGAGCGCAAGGCGTCGGCAACCATTTTCGGCCCTTCGACGCCAATCGGTTCACCCGCCTGCGGCCCGGCGCCTCGCAATGCCTGGCGAAAAGCTTTCAACCACCTGTTTTCGCGGCTCGTGATGAATTCTCTCGCCGAGGCGAGGCTGGCTCGGCGTCGCTCGTCGGTCGAGGTCGAATGCGCCATTTCGCAAGCCTAACAAACGCGCCTCGCCGCGTAAACCTTGCGGCCAAGCTAGGCGACCTGGTAGGAATCGAGTTGTACTTCGACGCCTCGAGCAAGAAAAGCGATTTCACGGCAATAGCTCGGGCCTAGTTTGTCGATGGAAACGAAGGAAACCTTGCGCAAGTCAACAGGGGAGCCGAGAAACCGACCGACAAAGCCGTGGTCCTTCTTGAAGTTTCTAATCTCGCCGATGCCGTGCGCTCGATTGGCAAACGGAAAATCTCGCTGCACGATCGAGGCCTCGCTTGGGCTCGACGGTTACGATCCGGACGATACCATCAGCAATGCGTGCAAGTTGGGACACACGCCTGGGCCCGCTCAAGTGGTTCCCAGAGCCTCTAGACTCCCGCGAGCACTTCCCGATGCGCTGGCTAAGGTCTTGCGTTTGTTCGTGTTGCTTCTCGGCCGGCGCCTAAGGTAATCTTTCCCGGAAGCCGGGAAGCATCCCGCGTCAGACAAAAATTGCCTGCCGAAATCCTAAGAGTCTCCGCCGAAGCGCCGGAGCGGCATCTGATCAACTATGCCGCGAGCTTTATCGAGCGCGGCCGCGTGATTGCCGCGCCCACCGACACGTTCTACGGACTGTGCGCTGATCCCTTCAATCTGTATGCGGTCGAACGCGTTTTCCAGCTGAAGGCTCGCCCGGAAACACGCGCGCTACCGATCCTGGTCAGTTCGATCGAACAGGCGTTGATGCTCGCTCGCGACGTTCCCGACGCGTTCCTGACCCTCGCGAACAAATTCTGGCCCGGCGCACTGACTCTGGTGCTCGAAGCGACCCACCGCCTCCCGCTCAAAGTCACTGGCAACACCGGCTGCGTGGCGCTGCGTTGGGCGGACTCGCGGGTCATCACTGCACTGATCGAAGCGGTCGGGGGGCCGGTCACCGGCACCAGCGCGAATCTCTCTGGGCGCCCTTCCTGCACCAACGTGGGTCAGCTGGTCGAGCAACTCGGAGAGCGTTTGCCGCTCATTCTGGATGCGGGCGACACCGGCGGGACTCTGGGATCGACCATCGTCCGCATCGAAGGCGACCGATGGTCGATCGCGCGCCAGGGCGCTTTGCCTGACGCCGAGATTCAGCGTGCTTTCGGCACCTAACGGTCTTTCTCGCTGAGCTCGATCGCTTCCAGAAAATCGTAATCGCCGGCCGGTGGAATCGCGATGGGGGTCACTCGATCGCTACGCACGCAGGTGTTGTCGTAATACCACAAATCGATATAGGGCTCGTCTTCGGCGAGGATCCGTTGAACCTGTGAGAGGATCGCCTTTCGTTTCAAGCGATCCATCTCGCGCGCCTGCTCAGCGAGAAGCTCATCCAGGGCGGGATTCCGGTAGTGACCGCGATTGGCACCGCGAGGAGGCATTCGCTGGGAGTCAAACACGTATTCGAAAATGTCTGGATCGTTGTTTCCTCCCAGCCAGCGGAGCGTATAGAGCTGGAAGCTTCCTCGCTCGACGTCCGATAGTAAGGTCGCCGTCTCGAGCGGGCGCAATTCGAGCTCCACACCCACGCGTTTCCATTGGTCAGCCAGCACTTCCCCCAAGAGCCGAGCCGACTCTTCGGTTGTTGTCTTGAGCGTGAGATGAACGCGCACGCCATCGCTTCGTTTGGGAAGGCCGGCGGCATCGAGCAAGCGCTCCGCCTCTCCGGGATCGTAACTGTATTGCTTTATGCTCGGTTCGTAGGCCCAATGATTCGGCGGCAGCAGGCTATTGGCCGGGCGCGCCTGGCGCCGCAAGAGCGAGCCGATGATGGTGTCCCGATCGGTTGCGTAGGCCAGCGCTTGCCGCACCTCGCGCTTCTGGAGGATCGGATCATCGAAGTTGAACGAGACGTACGCCAGCACCGTGCCGGGCTGCTGCTCGGCAACGAGGCGGGGCTGCTCGCCCAAGGCCAGCACCATATCCGGTGTCAGCGAGTTGACGCCGCCAATATCGGCGCTCCCTTTCCGTAATTCTAGGGCCCGGGTGATCGCATCAGGCACGACCCGGAAGCGGACCCGCTCAATCTTCGGCGATGGTCCGAAGTAATCGGGATTCCGCCGGAGAATGATCTGATCGTCCGCCATCATGCTGTCGAAGCGAAACGGCCCGGTACCGATGGGATGCCGCGCCAGCTCGTCCCCGGAGCCTGCGGGCACGATTCCCATGCCCTGCGTGATCAGATTCCACAGAAACGAAGAGTACGGCTCACGCAGATGAAAAGTCACCGTCGCCTGATCGGGTGTCTCGATCGACTCGACCAGCTCATAGGTACCGCGCTTGGGCGTTTCGACCTTTCCCTCGAGGACCGATTCAAAGGTGAATTTCACGTCGGCGGCCGTGAGCACGCGCCCGTCATGGAATTTGACGCCCTGGCGGAGATGGAAGACGTAGGTTAGCGGATTCGGTGTCTCCCAGCTTTCGGCCAAATCCGGAACGATGTTCATCTGCCGGTCACGACTGACCAGGCCGTTGAAGATCAGCGCATCGAGATTTTCCGATTGCGCATCGATGCCGATGCGAGGATCGAGATTGGTAGGCATAGATTCGATCAGGAAATTGACGGTGCCCGATTCGCCCAATGCCGGCGCTTTTCCGCACCCCAGGGTGAGACTCAGCAGTGCAGATGTGAGTGCGAGCGAGAGTTTCCAAGGTCTTCCCGGGCGGTCAGCCCGGCTAATCGCGGCGGGCCGGTCGTCCATTCCGTCCTTGCACGAGCTTTCCCAGTACGGCTCGATGCTTCGCTCCGGTTGCCGAAGGCAGATTACTCGGCCGCCCGTGATAGGTTTCATAGGCAAGCAGCGCAAAACCAAAGGCCTCCTTCGCTTCGACCGGCACGCCGAATCGGCTCGCAGGAAGGACGTCGATCCCGGGCAGGGAGGCTGCGAGCTGCGCCATCATGAGCGGATTGCGTGCTCCGCCCCCGGCTACGATTAACTCATGAATTTGCGCACGGGGAACGACGAATCTGCGGAATGCGTCGGCAATCGATAGCGGCGTGAACACCGTTGCGGTCCGCACGACATCTGCTTTTCCGCAGTGGTGATGATCTCCCCAGGCCAGCAGCATCTGCGCATAGTCGGCACCGAAAAGCTCCCGGCCCGTCGATTTCGGAGGCTTTTTCCGCAGATACGGCTCGCGCATCATGCGGACCAGCAATTCGGGAATCGTCCGCCCGCCTAGCGCAAAGCGCGCCTCCCGATCGTAGGCTGCCTTGCCACGGGTGATCTTCTCAACGAGCGCGTCGACGATCATGTTGCCGGGGCCGGTATCGAACGCGAACACGTCCTCCGGGCGAGCGCCCGCCGGAATCACTGTCAGATTGGCGATGCCCCCAATATTCAGCGCGACCCGCCCGCGCAGCCGATCGCGGTAGAGCAGGCAGTCCACGAAAGGGATGAGCGGCGCCCCTTGTCCTCCCGCGGCCATGTCGGCAGTGCGGAAATCGCCAATCGTGGTGATTCCGGTTCGCTCGGCGATGATGCTGGTCTCTCCGATCTGCAGCGTGGACGCCATCCGCTTCTTGCCTTGAAATCGAGCTGCCGATCCGAGATGAAACACCGTTTGACCATGCGAACCGATCAACGAGACCGTGCCGAGCCTCACCCGCCAGTGTTTGCAGGCGCGGATTGCGGCGCGAGCAAACGCCTCGCCCAGCAGAAAATTCAATTCGCTGATTTCCGCGGCGGTCGTTTCGGCGCCGTTGGCCAGCCGCAGAGTCCTCTGTCGGATGTAGTCGGGGAAGGGAAGCTGAAAGTGCCCTTCCAGACGTGTGGTGAGATTGGGGGCAGCACCGGTGACCTCCACGAGCGCTACGTCGATGCCATCGGCCGACGTACCCGACATGATGCCTAGCACGCGCATGGCTTTACCCTGGCTACCCCGGGACTCTGCGCGCCCCCGCAGAAAAACAGTGCTGTTGTTAGTTCCTGGCTTCGGTACATCAGACGTGCGGGCGCGCCTTTCGGCTACAACCGGATCCGCGGGCCTCCATCATTCCAGCTGCTTTTGAAGCGCCGCAAGCAGGTTCAGGGCTTCCAGTGGCGTCAGATGATTTAAATCGGCCTCCCGCACGGCTTTGACTACCGACTGGTCGATGGCCGCAAAGGCGGTTTGCTCGGCTCGGGCCGGTCGAGCACCCGCAGAAAGCTCCTCGGTCAATTTTTCCTCGCTGCGCTCGTGGCGTCCGAGAATTTCCCGCGCGCGGCGAATGACGCTCGTCGGCAGCCCCGCGAGCCTGGCCACCTCGATTCCGTAGCTTTTGTCGGCGCTGCCCGGCTCGACGCGGCGCAGAAAAACAATTTCCTGTCCCGCCTCTTCAACCGAGACATGGATGTTCTTCACGCCCGGCAGCAATTGCTCAAGCTCGGTCAACTCGTGGTAATGCGTGGCAAACAGTGTGCGCGGCCGGGTGCCTGCCTGAAGCGCCTCGGCCACGGCCCAGGCAATGGCGAGCCCGTCGAAGGTAGCCGTGCCGCGGCCCACCTCGTCAAGCAAAACCAGGCTTGCGGAGGTGGCCGTGTTCAAGATGGCCGCCACTTCGCTCATTTCGACCAGGAAGGTCGACCGCCCGCGTGCCAGGTTGTCAGAAGCGCCAATGCGAGTAAAAATCCGGTCCAAAAGCGGCAGCCGTGCCTCGGCGGCCGGCACGAACGAGCCCATCTGCGCCAGAATGGAAATGAGCGCCGCTTGCCGCAAATAAGTCGATTTGCCACCCATGTTCGGCCCGGTAATGATCAGCAGAAACTGGGTGGTGTCATCCAGGTAGAGGTCGTTCGGCACAAACCGCTCGCCCCGTTCGCCGAGCAGCCGCTCGACCACCGGATGCCGTCCCCCGACGATGAGCAGCGTTCCCCTGGGCCCCTGGTTGGGAACTTCCTTCTCAGTGAATTCCGGGCGCGTGTAGTTTCGCGCTGCAGCGAGGCGCGCAAAATTGACCAGCACATCGAGCTGCGCGATGGCCCCAGCTGCTGCTCGCAAGCGTCCGGCCTGTCGTGCGACCGACTCGCGAATCTCGCTGTACAACCGTCGCTCGATTTCAAGCACGCGGTCTTCTGCCGAAAGCACTTTGCGCTCGTGATCCTCGAGCTCGGCCGAAGTAAACCGCTCTGCATTGGCGAGCGTCTGCTTGCGTCTGTAATCGGCCGGAACCAGCGCGAGGTTGGGTCTTGAGACCTCCAGGTAATAGCCAAACACTTGGTTGTAGCGGATTTTCAGTGAGGCGATGCCGGTGCGTTTCCGCTCCCGCTCCTCCATCGCGGCGATCAGCTGCCGCCCGTGCTTTAAAATGTCCCGCAGCTCGTCGAGGTCAGCATCGAACCCGCTTCGAATCACCCCGGGTTCGTTTGCCAGGGCGGGAGGATCTGGGGCGATTCCGCGCCGAATCAGGTCGCGGACATCCGCCATCTCGTCCATCTGTTCGCCGAGCTCGACCAGTCTCCCCTGAGGCGCACCGCCGCTGGTGAGGCTCTTGGCCAGCCCGCGGAGGGAAGGGATTTTTTCGCAAGACGCTTGGAGTGCCAGCAAGTCCCGCGGGGTCGCGATCCCCAGCGTCACGCGGCTGGCCAGCCGCTCGAGATCAAGGATGCCTCGCAGTTCCTGATAGATTTCCTCTCGGTCGACCGTCCCTTGCTTCAAGGCTGCGACTGCGTCCAGTCGCGCCTCGATCTCCGCAAGGGAAATTTCCGGACGAAGGATCCAGGCCCGTAGCAGCCGCGCGCCCATGGCCGTGGCGGTTTCGTCCAGGGCAGAGACCAGTGTGGCTGAGGAGTCATCGCCCGTAGCAGGCTCGACCAGTTCCAGGTTTCGCGCCGTCACTTGGTCTAGCACCAAGGCACCTTGCTCGGAGTAATACCCGATGCGATCGAGATGTTCGAGCCCGGTGCCGCCAGGGCGCTGGCCGGGCGGCATCGCTCGATTGCTGGGGCTGATCGCGGAGGTCTCGCGCAGGTAATGCACAATCGCTCCGGCAGCCGCGATGGCCTGGGCATGGCTGGCCAGCCCAAATCCCTCTAGGGTGGCCACACGAAACTGGCTTTCCAGCTGCCTGGCGGCGTAGCCAGGCTCGAAAATCCAGTCATCCAACCGGGTCTCAACGGCTCGGCCGTTCCAACAAGCCGCTACCTGACTGGCCGGCTCGGTGTCTGGAAAGAGCGTGGCAGGGCGGGGCAGCAAGATCTCGCGGGGCCGCAGAACTTCCAGCTGATCGCGCAGTCTGGCCCCGGCACTTTCGCCTCGAAACTCTGTGGCGCGAAACTCGCCGGTTGACAAATCAACGTAGGCGAGCCCGATCCGCACTTCGGCTGGACGGCCAACGCCGCGTCCGTTGGGCGCCGCCGCTGCTGCGGCCGAAGCAGCGCTCGGAGCAACGGCGGCCAGGAAATTGTTCTCTTTGGGATCGACCAGCGATCCCCCGGTGGCCGTTCCCGGCGTTAGTACCCGGGTCACCTCGCGCCGCACGAGTTTCTTGCCCGGCCCCGGTTCTTCCATCTGCTCGCAGATGGCCACCTTGTGCCCGGCGCGGATGAGTCGTGCAATGTAGGTCTCCGCCGCATGGTAGGGAACGCCGCACATCGGCACCGGTTCGCCCTTTTCTTTGTTGCGCGCCGTCAAGGTGATCTCGAGGATGCCCGAGGCCACCCGAGCGTCCTCATAGAACAGTTCGTAGAAATCGCCGAGCCGGAAAAGCAGAAGAGCCCCTGGATGTTGCTTCTTGACGGAGTGGTACTGCTGCATCAGCGGCGTTGTGGGTTCGCTCATCGACACAAGCAAGCGCGATTATGTGGCCCCCTGGCGGGTTTGGCAACATCGTTCCGCGCGCCAAAAAATATCCGCGGGGTTCGGTCGGCAACGCTATACTCGGCCTCCCGATGAAGCGCGCCCGCACGTATCGCGAAATCGAGGTCAAAATCCCGATCACCGACCTCCCCAGCACGCTTGCCAAGCTTCGGAAACTGGGTGCGGTCTCTCTGGGCCGGGTCTTTGAGCGAAATATCTTGTACGACACTCCCGGTTGGGATCTCCGGCGCAGCGGACGCCTTCTCCGCCTCCGCACCGAGACGCCCGCGCCGGCCGGGGGGCTTCGAGGGGGCTCGAGTAAAGCTGTGATCACCTCGAAAGTGCCGGCTCCGGCTCGAGGCTCGCGCTACAAGGAAAAGCTCGAAAGAGAGGTGCTGGTTCGATCGGCCGCAAAATGGCCCGCCCGTCTGCGAGCGCTCGGGTTTCGGCCAGGCTTCTGCTACGAGAAATACCGTTCCGCCTTTCGCCTTCCCGGCCTTCACCTCGATCTGGACGAAACGCCGATCGGCCAATTCCTCGAGCTCGAAGGCAGGCCGCGGGCAATCGACCGGGCCGCGCGCACCCTGGGATTTTCTCCCGGTGACTACATCCGGGGCACCTATTGGGATCTGTTTCAGGCCTGGCGTCGTGGCCGCGCACGCTTTCGAAAAAATATGACCTTTCCGCCGTGAAAATCGCCAAAATGCTCACTCTTGCCTTGACAAATCGTTGAACTCAATTTACTAGTCAAACTGGGCATCAAAGTATCGGTATGGAAGAGATTTCGTCCAATTCGGAGCCTGGGGGTAGTCGCCCAGGCGGGCCGGCGGACAGGGCCCGGCGGGAAGCGGCTGCTTCGATTGTGATTTTCAGTTGCTGTTCGCGTCACGCCGGCGGCCTCATGGCCGATTGGACACGCGGAGACCGGGAGGCAAGGCCCGGCCTGATCTAGTCGGAGGGCGGCTTTTCGTCTGCCCGCGGCCGGATCGGTTGCCGGTCGCGGGCTTTTTTTGTCTGGAGGAGATTGGTCATGCTGCACGCCACAGAGCTTCTGGGAGCCGAAACATACGATTCGGGGGGCAACTTCGTCGGTCGCGTCAAGGAGATGTTCATTGTCCCGGACGAGCAGCCGAACCGCGTTTCGCGGGTTCTGATCGGCCGGGGCAAGTACCGTCCACTGGTGGCCAAAGCCGATCAGATCGCCTCGGTCGAGCCGGGCCGCATCGGTCTCACCACCGACGAATCCGCCCTGGAACTCTACCAGCCGACCGAGTCCTGGCTGGCGCTGAGGAAGGACCTGCTCGACCAGCAGATCATCGACACCAACGGGCGAAAAGTCGTTCGCGTGAATGATGTCGACTTGGCCGACCAGCGCACCAACGGCAACACCGAGCTGCGCGTGGCCCAAGTGGACGTAGGTCTGCCGGGCGCGATTCGTCGCCTGCTGCAGGGGGTCGTCCCGCCCAACGGAATCCGGCGCATTCAAGCGAAGCTCCCGCGCCGCACGATCCTTTGGGAGTTTGTCAACCTGATCGAACCCGACCCGCTGCGGCGGGTGAAACTCCGGCTTTCCGGCGACAAGCTGGCACAGCTCCACCCGGCGGACTTGGCCGAAATCATGGAGGAGCTTTCGCCTGCCGAGCGCCAGTCGATCATCGGTTCGCTCGACGAGCAAATTGCGGCCGAAACGATCGCGGAGCTGGACAAGCGCCTGCAGACCCAGGTCGTCGAAAAGCTCGATCCGGAAAAAGCGGCTGACATCATCGAAGAGATGAATCCGGACGAGGCCGCCGACCTGATCCAGAACCTGGAGCCGGAAACCTCCCAGGAAGTTCTGGAAGAGATGGGCCGCCAGGAAGCGAATGAAGTGAAACAGTTGCTGCGCTTTGGGGAAAACACGGCGGGCGGGATGATGAACAACGAATTTGTCATGGTGGGTGATGACGCAACGCGCGGCGAGGTGGTCGACTATATCCGCTTCCACGAAATCTCGCTCGATCAGCTCGACAACATCGTGCTGATCAATAAGGACGCGCATCTGGCCGGCACGGTGCCCGTCGCGCGCCTGGTTCTGGCCGGCTCAGACCAACGCATGACCGAGCTCACCTTTGAACCGCTGCTGTCGGTTCCGCCTGACGCGAGCGACCGGGACGTATTCGAGCTTTTCGACAAATATAATCTGCGGAGCTTGACGGTCGTCGACGAAAACAAGGCCCCAATCGGGACCA
>JASHRC010000092.1 GCA_030037525.1 Candidatus Acidiferrales bacterium
CAAGCTCAACCCCACGCTGCTGGGCTATGAGCGGGTGGCGGAGCTGCTTTTCGACCGTCTGGGATACCGTGAGCTCGAACTGCGCCGCGAGGCCTTCGACCGGGATCTGCAATATGATGAAGGGCTCGAAATGCTTCACCGCCTCCGCCGCGTTGCAGAGGGTTGCGGCCTGGGCGTAGGCGTGAAATTCACCAACACGCTGCTGGTCGTCAACAATCCGAACTTTTTTCCGTCGCAAAGCGATCCTTACATGTACCTGTCCGGTCCGCCGCTTCACGTGATTTCGATGAACCTGATGCAACGCTTCCGGGAGGACCTGGGATTTGAGCTGCCCGTTTCTTTCTCGGCAGGGATCAACCGGAAAAATTTTCCGGCTGCGGTGGCCTGCGGCATGGTTCCGGTGACGACCTGCACCGATTTGCTCCGGCAGGGAGGCTACGGGCGGTTGTCCGGTTACTTAACCAGCCTGGGCGAAGAAATGAAAGAACTGGGGGTGGCCACTTGTGAGGCCTACGTGCTGGCTGCACGAAGCCACGGCGCGGAAGCAGCGAGGGAAGCGCTGCGGTCTCAGACCGGCGGCGCAAGAGCCTGGGAGAACGATGGGCCGCATCTGGCCGAAAACGCCAGGAGCCAACCGAATCACTTCCCTCAACTCTTGCGAGAGAGCGCACGCGCTGCCGGACTCGATGCGGAGGCGGTTGTCTTGAAGGCCGTGAGAATTGCCGGGCGGCTCAACGGCCGCAACATCGTTCCGGGTCTCGCGGATGAGCCGGTTTACCACGCTGAGATGAACCGCAAGGGACCCAAACAGCTGGAGAAGACGCTGCGGCTCTATGACTGCATCAACTGCGACCTCTGCATTCCCGCCTGCCCGAACGACGCCATCTTCGCTTACGATGCGCAGCCCGCTGCGGCGCCGACTGAGCGCATCCGGATCCTGTCGAGCGAGAAACACGAGCGGGCGTCCGGCGCAGGATTTGCGATTCACAAGACGCATCAACTCGCAGTCATCGAAGGCCTGTGCAATGAGTGTTCCAACTGCGAAGTGTACTGCCCGGAGCAAGGGGCCCCGTTCCAGGTCAAAGAGCGAGTGTTTCTGAACCTGGAAAGCTTTCGCGCCGCCCGCCAGCTGGACGGTTTCTGCCGCGAGGATGGCTGCTTGTACGCCCGCGTGGACGGGCTCGAGATGTCGCTCGAACTGCTGCCCGAACGGAATCAGGCCATCGTGCGCGGGGAGGGATTTCGGCTCTCGCTCGATTGGGATTCGCTGGAAGTGAGAGACTTGCGGTTGACAGGGGAACGCGAAATCAGTTTTGATACTTCGCTGTTCTGGCGCGTGAAAACAGTGTGGGAATCGATTTTCAACTCCAGCCGTCCCAACATGGTCAATCCCAACCCCCAAATCACCCGGGAAGCGCAGCCAGGGTCAGGGGAATCTTCTGGTGAAGTCCGCGGCTGAAAATGAAAACGAGCGGGGAGGGACCACCCGTTTCCGAGGCGCGAAGATGAGCGAGACCAACTTGCTGGGAAACGGCACCCTCCTCGCAAGCTACTGGCCCTCCACAATCGTGCAGCCGTGGATCATTCCCGGCGGCGCCGTGGTTTGGCGTGACGAGCGCATCCTCGCGGTGGGTGAGGAATCTCAACTCCGACGCGCCTACCCTGACGCCAAAATTCTCGACGCGCACGGAGGCTTGATCTTGCCCGGGCTGATCAATCTCCACCACCATTTTTATTCAGCACTGGGGCGCGGGCTCGATCCAGGCGCACAGCCTCGCAACTTCGCTGAGGTGCTCGACCGCTTGTGGTGGCGATTGGACCGTGCCCTGGACGCCGAAGCGATTCGCCTCTCCGCTCAGATCTCCGTTGCGGAATGCATCCGGTGGGGATGCACCACAGTGTTTGACCACCACGCTTCGCCTTCATATATTGCCGGCAGCCTGGACCTCATTCGGGAAGCAGTGGAGGCTGGCGGAATCTCCGCCGTGCTCTGCTATGAGGTAACCGACCGCAACGGCCACTCGGCGGCGCTGGCTGGGATCGAAGAGAACCTGCGCTTCATCCATCAACAAAGCAGCCACCCTTCGATTCGAGGAGCCCTCGGCCTGCACGCGAGCTTCACTCTGCGGGACGAGACGTTAAAGGAAGCGGCCCGAGGGCGGCCCGGAGCCGCGGGCTGCCATATCCACGTGGGGGAGGACCTCCTTGATGTTGAAGTGACCCGCCAAGCGTTCGGCCTGGGACCTGTGGAACGACTGGAGCGTTTCGGTCTTCTGGACGAGCGGTGCCTGCTCGCCCACGGGATTCATCTGGAGGCGCAGGACTCCTGCCGAATCTCCGAGCATGGGGCAGTCATCGTTCACAATCCTGAATCGAACGCGAACAACAGTGTGGGCCGACTTGACGTCGGCAAAGTTACCGCCCAGGGCTGCCGGGTCGGGCTCGGGACTGATGGTATGTCCTCCGCAGTCTTGCGAGCCCTTCGCGCCGCATTTCTTGCGCAGCGGGCAGGGGGAAACGAGACGGACGCGGGATCTCAAGCGCTGGCCGAACTGCTTGGTAACAACGCGCAGGTCGCGCGGCGTTTTTTCGACCGGCCGCT
>JASHRC010000093.1 GCA_030037525.1 Candidatus Acidiferrales bacterium
CCTCGGAAAATCTCTCAGCGAGCATAGCTGCAATTCAAGGTAACCAGGCAAAAGCAGGGAAGAAAGTCAAGTGTCGATCTGGCGGTCATTCGAAAGAACCTCTGCACGAGCTCGTGTTTTTCCGAAAAGGTGAATCCGGCCCACGCGCTTTCTGGACAGCCTTAAAACCTTCGACACAAAACGCGATCAAATAGTTGTGTGCATGCAAGCTGCCGATTCTTCGGCTTCAGGACAGTTTACCTGATAAAGCCAGACATTTGTATCAGGTACGCTGATTCTGAGGTTACGGAAGAGGTACATTTTTCGGCCTTTCCTCGATCGGCCAAGTGCGTCCGGCGATTCATCGTTGCGCCGCCAGCCGAAAGTTGCGCCACGCCATCTTGTCGTGTGAAAACCAAATCGCAATCCGCGTAGCGTGCGAGGGCAAACATTGGCTAGCCGTCCGACGCACTTCTCCGAGGCGCTTTCACTTCCGCTGGCTGACCGACGAGGGCAAGCACCACCTGACACGCGCATCATGGCGCCGCTTCGCGGCCTGGTGTTCGACTGGAGTTGAAGAGAATTCATTGCGACAGGGCGGAAACAGAAACGGATTGGGCGCGCGACGTTAGTTTCTGCTTCGCAGAGTGGTCAGGAAGAGCGGTTTCTCTGCGCAGTCCCGGCAGCACCGGAGTAACTCTATCAAGCGATTACGCACCGAGATCAAAAACGCACAATTCAGCGCAACAGCCCCCCGAGAAAGTGCCGGTGGGAGTGCGTTTTTTGAGCATTATTACCAAAGTAATTAATCTTGGTAATCTTGGTGCGTTAACTATGATTAGCCGAAGCAACTTATTGAAAAAATGTCCTCTCGCTTGTTGTCCTATGGTACGTTTAATGGTGCTGGTGAGAAGTCCTGGCGCTCCGCAGGGTGTGCGAGCGCTGGGGGGAATTTGAGTCACGGATTCTGCTCACAAATTGTTGCGAGTGACAGCTACTTTTTCATTTTTGGTTAGATTCGCCGAATTGCGGAGGATAAACGCATGCAGACTCGTGTTGTGAATTTTCTCGGCCGTGCTTTCGCCCTGGTATGTGTAGGAATGTTGCCAGTTGCTTTGGCCGCGCAGGCGGCGCCAGCGGCGCGAGGAGCGAGCAATGATTTGCCGTCGCGCTGGGATATCTTTGCCGGCTATAGCTACTTGGCACCGAAAGGAACGGTGACCACCACGAACGCGAGCGGTGCCTCCGTTACGGCATCGTACGACGCGGTGAACGTGGGCGGAGTGGCGAGCGGGGCGTATTTCTTCAATAAATTTGTTGGCCTGCAGGCAGAAGTGGGCATTCACGAGTGGGGCGATCAGAGTTCCAATGGCAGCAACATCGGCACGGAAGGAAACGATGATGGTTTCACGACGGTGGCCGGCGGTGTGATTTTTCGCTTTCCTTCCGAGGACATTACTCCCTTCGTGCACGGCCTGGTAGGCGGAGCGCTGATCAGCGGGCCTTACTTCGAACCCAACAAGTGGGGTCCGGATCTGACGGCGGGCGGGGGCATGGACTATGAGACGCCATGGCTGAACCACCATCTGGCGATTCGCGTATTCCAGGTGGACTACGAATACATGCACGCCGATTGGGGTCCGGTAGCGTATGGCGGGCGGGCCAACATCAACGCGGCGCGGTTAAGCACGGGCGTGGTCTTCCATGTGGGATCGATCGCGCCTCCACCGCCGGTGACGCTGGCCTGCTCGGCGAACCCGGAGACGATTTATCCCGGCGACCCGGTGACGGTGACGGCGACGGCTGGGAATCTGGAGCCCAAGGCGAATGCGGTCTATTCCTGGACGGGAACCGGGGTAACCGGGAGCGGAACGACGGCTACCGTGGCCACCGGCTCACTGGCGGCAGGGACTTATACGGTTAAGTGTGGCGTGAAGGAAGGCAAGCCGGGCAAGGAAGGTCTCAAGCCCTGGGAGACCGCCGACGCCTCGGCCGACTTCACGGTGAAGGCCTTCGAGCCGCCGACGATCAGTTGCTCGGCCAGCCCCAGCTCGATCAACCCTGGCGACAAGAGCGTCATCACTGCCACCGGCATGAGCCCGCAGAATCGCCCGCTGACGTATACCTACACGGCTTCATCCGGGACGATCCACGGAACCGGCTCAACTGCGAGTTTCGATGCGACGGGAGCCGCGCCCGGCACCGTGGGCGTCATCTGCAACGTAGCGGACGACAAGGGCAATACTGCAACTGCAAACGCGATGGTGACCATTGCCGCTCCGCCGCCGCCGCCACCGCCGCGACCCTCACCAGAGCAGGTTCGGCTTGAGGCCCGCCTCGCGCTGCACAGTATTTTCTTCCCCACCGCTCAGCCTCGGGCGGAGCATCCTGAGGGCGGGCTGGTGGCCAGCCAGCAAGCAACTCTGAGCACCCTCGCTACGGACTTCAAGAGCTATCTCGCCATCAAGCCGGATGCTCACCTGACCCTGACCGGCCATGCGGATGTGCGCGGATCGGTCGAGTACAACCAAGCCCTTACTGAGCGCCGTGTCAATCGCGCAAAGCAATTCCTAGTTGAGCAGGGTGTTCCTGAAGCCAGTATCGATACGCGCGCCGTTGGCAAAGAGCAGGAACTCTCCGCCGACCAAGTGAAAGATCTGGTCAATCAAAACACGGAACTGAGCGACACCCAGAGGCAGAAGGTTCTAGGCCAATTG
>JASHRC010000094.1 GCA_030037525.1 Candidatus Acidiferrales bacterium
TGCCAGATTTCTCAAGAAAAGTGGCAACACTACTCCGAAAAATGGCAACACACTTTCGCAACCCCAAGGTTCTATTGGCTTTCTGAAGGTGTGGTAGCGATACCGGGATTCGAACCCGGATTTTGGCCTTGAGAGGGCCACGTCCTAACCCTTAGACGATATCGCCACTTTTCGAACCTGCAGAAAGAGCGAAGTAGAATCAGATTTTCTCATGCCCCACATGAGTCCGCAACAATCCGGGATTCTTGGCCAGGGGACCGCATCCCTCGAAAACCGCACTCTTTTTTTCACTTCCGCGTCGGCTCTGGCGGCGTGCTAAGATTTTCTCGATGCAGCGTGCTGGAGAAATCCTAGGCAAAGCATTGCAGCGGCTTGGCCGTCCGGAAGCGGCGCTCGCTTGGCTTTCCAGTGCCTGGCCCAGTATCGTTGGCGCCTCGCTGGCGATGCATGCGCGGCCCGTTCGCGTGGCCGGCGGTTGCCTTCACCTGGCTGGTGATCGCGGCCCATGGCAACGACAGCTGCAGGAAATGAAACAGGAACTGTGTGGCCGGATCAATCGCGCCTGGGGAGCAAAGCTCGTCGACGAAGTGAGATTCGTTGCTCGCGGACCTCGACCGTCTCGCGAAGCCGACGCCGAGCACACTCCTTTCATCCGCCGTGGCGGTGATCGATAAACTTCAGGAGCTCGAGCCGCATTGATTTCGAGCAGGATCCAGACCGACAAAAATCGAGTTCTTACAAAGGTTCTCGGGAGGAGCCGCACCTAATTCGATGAAGATTAGCCGGGAAGATGTAGCGAGGGTCGCCGAGCTGGCGCATCTGGGTCTCTCGCCGGAGGAAATTGATACCTACCGCGAGCAGCTCGATGCCATTCTCAGCTACGTTGATAAGCTCAAAGAACTGGATACTTCAAACGTCGAGCCGATGGCGCAGGTTCTGCATACAGCCGCATCGGGCGATGGCGCAGATCGGCATCCCGAGCTCCGCGAAGATATTCTGCTTCCGTGTGATGTGGCCGAATCTGTGCTGCGACAAGCTCCTGACGCGCAGTCTCCTTTCTTTCGCGTTCCCCGCGTGATTGACCGATGACCGCGATGACTGCCTGGACGGTTGCGAGCATTCGCTCGGCTCTTCAGGCAAAGACGATTTCCGCTCGTGAACTCGCGTCGGAGTTCTTCTCGCGAATCGAGCGCCGCAACCCCGCGCTCAATGCCTACCTGACGCTCTCGCCCGAGCGGGCGTATGCCCAAGCGGAGCGAATCGACGCGGCCATCGCGAAGGGAGAGACGCTGCCGCCTCTGGCCGGCGTGCCGGTTGCGATCAAGGACGTGATCAGCACACGCGGGCTGCGTACCACCTGTGCCTCCAAGATGCTGGAGAACTACATCCCGCCTTACGACGCGACGGCCGTCGAGCGGCTGGACCAGGCGGGCGCTGTTTTTCTCGGCAAGACGAACTGCGACGAGTTTGCCATGGGCGGCTCGAACGAGAATTCGGCCTACGGGCCGGTACACAACCCCGTAGCGCTCGATCGTGTGCCCGGCGGCTCAAGCGGAGGGTCGGCAGCAGCCGTGGCCGCCGGGCTCGCCGTGGCAGCTCTCGGGACCGACACGGGAGGATCGATTCGCCAGCCTGCTTCGTTCTGTGGCGTAACGGGGGTGATGCCGACCTACGGCCGGGTTTCGCGCTATGGCCTGGTGGCTTTCGCCTCATCTCTCGATAAGATCGGCCCGTTTGCAACGAACGCGGCTGATGCCGCCGCCGTTCTCGGTGTGATCGCCGGGCACGATGGCAACGACTCGACTGCAGCTGCCGTTCCTGTCCCGGACTATCTAGCAGCGACGTCGAAACCGGTCGAAGGACTGCGGATCGGTGTGCCCGGGGATTACTTCGGGCCGGGACTCGATCTCGAGGTGAAAGAAAAGGTCCAAGCGGCCATCGCATTGCTTGAACAGCTTGGCTGCCGCCGGATTGTGTTGCAAATGCCGCACACCGACTACGCGATCGCGACCTACTACATTCTGGCTACGGCCGAGGCCAGCTCCAACCTGGCGCGCTATGATGGCGTGCGCTATGGCCTGCGCGTCCCTGGCTCTACGCTGACCCAGATGTATCGCCAGACGCGAGAGCGGGGGTTCGGGCCCGAAGTAAAGCGCCGCATCATGCTCGGCACGTATGTGCTCTCGGCGGGCTACTACGACGCGTATTATCTGCGCGCCCAACGCGTCCGATCGCTCATTGCCCGAGATTTTACCGATGCCTTTCAAAAGGTCGACGCGATCGTCACTCCCACCGCGCCGACACCGGCCTTCCGGCTGGGTGAGAAACTGTCAGATCCGCTGCAAATGTATCTCGCGGATATCTACACCGTAACCGGGTCACTGGCAGGCGTTCCGGGCATCTCCATTCCTTGCGGCAAGACCAAGGCTGGACTTCCCGTGAGCATGCAGGTCTTCGCCCCGCCTTTCAGCGAGGGAACACTCTTTCAACTCGCACGTGCCTACGAAAGCGGTACGCTGGGCGCCTGAACCCAGATTGCGGGAATTACGATGTCCGAAGCGCTTCCTCGAAACGGCAAAAATATTCCGGCCGCAAACTGATATTGTTCATTTCGCGTGCTCAATGCTGAGCCCGCTGCCCCCAAACCGCCCAAGATGCATGTTTTCACCGGGCAGAACGAAAGGTCCCTCCCGGTTGGTACGGAACTACTATTGCTGGCGGTGTCAGGCGGCAGTTATCCTGACTGTAGCATCTCAACGACGGAAAGGTCGCGCTGGTGGTCCGAATTCGATCGAGCCAGAAGTTCTTCACCGAGGAAGAAGCTGTTCACCTGACTGGAATCTGTGCCGAGCACCTTCGCGGTTTCGCAGAGCAGAAGCACCTGGGTTCTCTGGCCGTTCAAGCCGGTTCCGCGGTTCGAAAATGGCTCTTCACGAATTCGGATCTGATGATAATCGCCGTCCTCCATCCCCGCTGCGACCACTAGCCTTTCTCCCCGCCCCGAAAGCTGTCTCCGAAGCGTCGGAATCAGCAAATTAAGTTTGTGGTGCCCGAGGTTGTGGGTCCGGCTGCTAGGGCGTATGCTCGAATTTTGGTTTCGCGCCATGTGTCAGAGACCGCACGTAAGCCCGAAACGGGGTGGCAGCCGATCCGTGGCGCTTTGCTCGGTGGTCTGGGTCTTCCTCGCGGGACAGTGGGCGGCGCCTGTGACCGCCCAGCAATCAGAAACCTCGCCGGCGCAATCGGCCCTTAACGCGCAGAGCCCCCCGACGCAGGCAACTTCGGTTCTACCGCGTGGCAAAAAGCTTTTCCTCAAGGATGGAAGCTTCCAACTGGTCCGCGAGTATCAAATACAAGGCAACCGGGTTCGCTACTACAGCCTGGATAGCAGTTCTTGGGAAGTCATGCCGACCGACCTGGTGGACTGGGATGCGACCAGAAGGGAAGAGGGGGAGCAAGCGAAACGCGACGCAGCACTGAATGCCCAAGTGCACAAGCAGGAAGCAGAGCGGATCATTGCGCCGCTCGACATTGATGCCAGCCTCGAAGTGGCGCCCGGCGTATTTCTGCCACCGGGGGTGAACCTATTTGCATTTGACGGAACATCCCTCCTTCCGCTGCCGCAGGCCGAAACCAGCTCCAAAATATCCAAGGGACGGCTGCTCGAGCAGGTGATGATTCCAGTTCCCGTCGTTCCCTCACGTCAGAATATCTCGATCCGAGGAGCGCGCTCGAAATTCCGTCTGCAGAACAACAAGCCTGAGTTCTACCTCCGCACGACTGATTCCCGGGAACCCTATCTGGCCCTGATCCGCGCAAAACCTCACGGCGATTCCCGGCTGATCGAGCATCTGGACACGCTGTTCGGAGAAAAGGCAGAGCAGCGCGACAGCATTTCCATGCAGAAGTGGGAGTTGGCGCAAGGTGTCTACCGCTTCACCCTGAGCGAACCGCTTGCGCCGGGCGAGTATGCCCTGGCTCAAACGCTGGACGAAGAGGGAATGAGTCTCTACGTGTGGGATTTCGGCGTCGATCGAAGTGGGGCGCCTACGGCGCAGGCACCGAAGTAGCGAGCCTAACCCACCTGCGCCGGCTGCTGTTTTAACATGTCGACCAGCAGATCGGCCAGCTGAGCGACGTGGAAGGGTTTCGGCAGAATGGCCGCGCCGGACTGGCGGTAGCGATCGGCTACGCCGGGATCCAACAGATCACCAGTCATGAGCACGAAGCGAGGCATCTTGTGTGACTGTTCCAGGCGGACTCGCTCCAACAGCTGGTCTCCATTCATGCCAGGAAGATTGAGGTCACAGACGATGACGTCGCAGTCGTTCGTCGCTAGATGAGCCAGAGCAGCCTCCGAGGTCCTGAAAACCTCGACGTTCATCCCTCGCGACAGGAGTCCCTGCTGGACGATCTCGCAGATGCTCTCTTCGTCGTCGACGATAATCGCTGTGTGCCCGCGGAGGGCTTGCTCGGCTGCACGGGTCCGCACGGCTCTCCCAGACGGTTCAGGGACCGCAGCCGGAGGAACTGGGTCGGTTGAAATGGGCAACAAAATGTGAAACGTCGCTCCAGAACCCAACTCGGATTCGGTTTCAATACGTCCCCCGTGTTCTTTGACCACCGCCAGACAGATGGTGAGTCCGAGTCCGCTGCTCCCTCCCGTCCGCTTGGTCGTGAAGAACGGGTCGAAAATCTTTCCGCCATTTTCGGGGGCTATCCCCACGCCGTCGTCGGCAAACGACACTCGAATGTAGCCGCCGGCAATCGAAAGCTTCACCTCCAAGGTGCCGTGATCGCGCGCGGCGGAGATCGCCTGTTCCGCATTGGCGATCATGTTGACGAACACCTCCTTTAAAAGCTTGCGATCGCCCTCAATCGCCGGGAGAGTTTCCGGCGACCGAAATTTCACCTGAATTTTCCTTTGCTCGAGCGCGGACTGTTCCAGCTGAAGCACTTCCTGGACAACCTCCCGGAGGTTGATTCTCGCCCGGCTGAGGGTGACGGGTCGCGAAAATGCCAGCAGGTTCTGGACAATCGTCGCGGCGCGACGGGCTTGTTTCAGTACCAGATCAATCTGCCGGCGAGTCGCATCGTCCCCCGCCCGCTCTCGCAACAGGTCGGCGACCCCCAGGATAGCGGTAAGAGGATTATTGAGTTCGTGAGCCGCTCCGACCATCATCTGCCCCATGGCGGCAAGTCTTTCCTTCTGAACGAGCTGCTGTTCGATGCGCCTCGACTCGGTGACATCCTGTCCAGATGAAACCATGCCTATGATTTGGCCGTGCTCGTCGCAAAGGGGGCTGGCGTTCACCTGGAGCGACCGCCATGTTCCGTCGGCATGCCGGGCTCGAATCTCAATCTGCTCCTGGCGTTTGCGTCCGGAGATGATGTTCTGAAACATCTTGATGAGAGTCGCTCGGCTTTCTTCGTCGCTGCGCTGGCCGACCTCGCTGCGAAGGTATTCCTCCGGCGAGACTCCCAGGATTTCCTTCACCCGCTCGCTTACAAAGGTGAAATGCCCTTCGCGGTCGAGCGCCACGATCATGTGGGGAAAACATTCGATCAGCCTGCGACCGAATTCGCGTTGTTCGTGCAGCTGTTTTTCGATCTTGCGCGCTTCGGTGATGTCGCGAGCGGAGGTAATCACGCCGGTGATTTGGCCCTTTTCGTCAAATAGCGGGCTCGCCGTCGCGATCAGCGTGCGCCAGCTGCCGTCCTTGCACGGTGCGCTAAATTCCAGCTGCGCGCGGGTCGCGCCGCTCAGAATGCTCTCGACCATGCCCGCGAGCTTTGCTCGGTCCTCGGGATCTGCGCGGGCACCAATCTGCGCACCCAAGTAGTCTTCCGGAGCCCATCCGAGGATCTGGTTCACCTGATCGCTGACAAAAGTGAACTTCCCGTTACGGTCCAGCACAGCAATCAGGTC
>JASHRC010000095.1 GCA_030037525.1 Candidatus Acidiferrales bacterium
GCCCGCGTTAGAAAAAGCGTGTCGAACAGGTGACGCCATGAAAGATGCGATCGATTCCATGCCGGTCGAGCATCCGGTCGAGCCCGACGGGTTCGCCAACCGGAAACTGATTCGACCCTCTCTCAGCCGTCCTGAGTCGCTCGGCCGCAACGAGCACAACCATCCTGGATCTTCCATGGCGGACCGTCGCCCGGAGCGGTCCGACCGTAACGAGCGCAACGGCGGCAGGAAGGCGGCACCGCCCGAGCAAACCAACGCCGAGAGCTTTTATTATCAGAAGCAAATGCAGGCGAAGACCCCGATGGTCATCGTGCTCCGCGATGGAGAGCAACTTCATGGCGTAATCGAGTGGTATGACAAGAATTGCCTCAAGATCAATCGCGTCGGCGCGCCCAATCTTATGGTTTACAAACCCTCGATTAAGTACATGTACAAAGCAGGCGAGAGCGCCAGGAAATAACTAGAGGCGTTCGTCGGTGATCTCTGGATTTTGCCGTGTTCGGTCCGACTCCCCGCATGCGATGCCGCGCTGCTCCGCGGAGAACAGTGATTTTCCGCCGGCTGCGGGACGACCGAACCCAGGCAAGCTGGATCTTCCCGTTGACAATCTCCGGTATGTCTTTTAGCATCAAGGCCTTGACGCGACAAAGTTGTTTGCGCCCCGGGAGCGGCTTGTGATCAAGTTGGATATCATCAACGAAGTGGTCAATAAAACCGGAATCACGAAAACCAAAGCCGAGTTAGCCGTCGAGACCGTGTTTGAGAGTATGAAACGTTCCTTGGCCAAGGGCGATCGCATCGAATTGCGTGGCTTTGGCGTGTTCAACGTGCGGCCACGGAAAACCGGAATTGGGCGAAATCCCCGCACCGGGGCCGAAGTTTCCATTCCCCCCGGCAAGGCCGTACGCTTTAAGCCAGGGAAGGAGTTGCAATCGATCGACTGATCTCGCTTTCCGCCGACGGGATGGGCGGGGATGTGCCTCTTGCTCGGCCGAAGCCTCTGATCGTCCGTCTCTCGCCTGCACGCATCAGAATTTCATGCCTGATCTCATCCCTCCCGCGTCCGCCGGTGCCGAGGTTCCGCGTCCTCTCGAGCTGATTTATCTGCCTCGGCGCCGGCCACGCTACTGGCTGCACGGCCTATTGCTGATGGCCACGATCTTCACCACCCTGGTGGTGGGTGCGCGCATGCAATTTAATTTCGCGCACAATGAACCAGCCTTCTCTCTCAACGACGACGACCTGCCGTTCTTTCCGGTGCGCTGGGCTTTTGCGCAGCCTTCGCGTCTGCTCTTGGGCGTTCCCTTCGCCTCCACTTTGATGCTGATTCTCCTGGCGCACGAACTGGGGCACTATCTGTGCTGCCAGTACTACGGAGTGCACGCCACCCTGCCCTTCTTCATTCCTGCGCCCACCCTGATTGGCACCTTGGGGGCGTTCATTCGCATTCGCTCGCCGATTCGTTCCCGCACGGCGCTGTTCGACATTGGAATTGCGGGACCGATGGCAGGATTCATTCTGGCAACTGCGGTACTTTTTTGGGCTCTTCCTCTGTCCAAGATATTGCCGCCGGGTGCGGCCGACTCCGATATAGAGTTGGGCTATCCGCTCATTTTTCGCCTGGTTTGGTATGTGCTTCCGCTCTCGGAACTCAAAGCTCATTCCCACGCCTTACATGCCATCTATTTTCATCCCACGGCGATTGCGGCCTGGGTAGGAATGTTCGCGACCGCGCTCAATCTGCTGCCGGGCGGGCAGCTCGATGGCGGTCACATCGTGTTTTCCATCGCGCCGCGGGCACACAGATTCATCTCTCGCCTGAGCATTCTGGCCTTGATCCCGATGGCGCTCTATTTCTGGACGGGGTGGCTGGTCTGGGCGGCTCTGTTGCGGCTGAGCGGAATGCGGCATCCGGTCGTGGCCGAGCGTCCCGAGGTGCGCGGCTCCCGCCTCGGGCTGGCGCTGTTTGCTTTTGTGATGTTGGTGCTCACGTTTTCCCCGGCACCCTTTGCCCACGCCTCCTTGCTCGAAGTGCTGCGCGAGCTGCGCGCGGGACGCTGACCACGCGGTTTCGCTTGCCTTGCCATCTTCTGCTCCCTCTAAGTTTTGAAATTTCCTGAAAAAGCGGTGGCGGCTTGAGCGCGCCAGTCGAACAAAGCCAATTTACGTTGGCACCACCGAGTTGGCCATATTGACCGGAGTAGCCGGGCAGTCCCACGAGTATTCTTGGTTCATTCCTAGGGGCGATGATTCGCTCGCACCGCCCTTGTTCTGCTCGGTGGTCACGGTGCCTCGGCCCTTGGGTTGGTCCGGGCAAGACCTCCTCCCGCGCTCAATCCTCGAGTCCGCGGGTCGTCGTCTCTGCGGGTTCGCCACCCGCGGCCGCCTGGGCCACAATCAATCGCCGGGCTTCCACTCTGATCTTCGGCAGGCGTAACCAGAACAAGGCGGCTCCTCCGATGGCGGCAATCGCTCCGAGCGAAAGCGTAACCGGAGCTCCCAGCCGATCGGCCAA
>JASHRC010000096.1 GCA_030037525.1 Candidatus Acidiferrales bacterium
GGCGCGATCCCGCTATCGATCTGCACTTCTTGCGCGCTGCCATAGCGATCACCTTGCGACCCAAAGGCGGCCAACAAGCGCGGCGCCATCACCTCTCCCGCTCCCGGCAACGACGCAAAGATGAAAAAATCCGGATGCGCTGCAGCCGCTTCCGCAATCTTCCCCTCGAGCTCCGCAATCGCTTCGAGCAAACTGCGGATGAGTTGCACGGTCACTCTCACCATCACCCGCTTGGCTTCGATCACCGGCCGATCTTTAATGGCCGGCCGCGCCTGGCCGATCTCTGGAATACGACGCTCGATGAGCTCTCCATTCCGGCAGCGGTGTTGCTGGAAAAATGCACGCAGCTCCGCCGGCGATGCTTGTTGCAACTCCTCCAACGTTGGCCAGCGCTTTAGCAACCCACATACCAGCTCCGTGTCCAGGTCCTTAAACCACTCCAACATTTGCGGGAAATAGATTTTTAAATTGCTCGTCAGCCGATTGCTCTGCGCCGTCTTCTCCTCCACCAACTTGCGCCTCTCCTCCACCAGGTTGTGCACTCGCCGAGTGGCCTCCTGATCCGGCGCCAAACGGTGCAGCTTGTCCCGCTGCTGCAACAACCAATCCAGCAGCAGATCAGCATCCCGAGGGTCGTCTTTCGCTCCTGACGGATACAGCGCCTTCCGCAGGTTGGCGGCCATCGTCGAAGGCACCGGGAACAAATGCAAGCACTCGTACTTGCTGAGCATGTACACCAGAGCTCCCTTCACTGGCTCTACGGCGACCGCGATCGGACGTTCGCCGAATCGTTGGCACAGCTGCGCCACCCAAGCCTCTACCGTGTCCACCTTGTGCTCCAGTTCGCCACTTTCGCGCTGCCTCGAATCGGCGACTTGCAAACACCACACATGCTTTTGATCCGCCCAATCGATTCCCACAAACGCAGCAAAGTGGGGTTCCCGCGGTTGCTGACTGACTTCGTTTTGAGGACTAATCCTTTTTGAGGTGCACCTGCCTCTTTCTAAGTTTACCGGTTAGCAGGAGTTGCTGAGAAAATGACGCGCGCAATAGATTGGCTTTCATTTGAGCCTCTATTCATAGCGTAACGCTGCGATAGGATGCACGCTCATGGCCCGCCGCGCGGGGATGTAACAGGCCAATAGTGCGACAATGGTCCAAAGCACGGCAACAACGGCGAACGTAAACGGGTCCGCAGGTTGCACGCGGTAAAGCATGCTGGATAAGAGCCGCATGAGCGCGAGTGCTCCAAGCCCTCCAACGCTCACGCCAATGAGCGCTGTTTTCAAACTCTGCCGGACAATCTGTTGGAACACGTCCGTTTTATCAGCCCCCAACGCAATGCGAATCCCGATTTCGCGCGTCCGGCGCGTCACTTCGTACGCCAGCAGACCGTAGAGTCCGATGCACGCAAGAAAGAGCGCGAGCAAGCCAAAGAAACTTGCTAGATGCGAGATCACGCGCTCCTGAATCAATGATTCGTCGACTCGCTGCGACTGCGTCTTCACCTGGGAGATCGGAAGGTTACTGTCTGTGTCGTTTACGATCTTGCGGACGGCGGGAACGAGCGCAGTGGGATTCGTGGCGGTGCGGAGTTCAAAATGGGCACCTCCGCCCGTTACCGGCACGTAGACCATGGGATGAATCTCGCGGCGCAGGTTCTCATATTTGACATCGCCGGCGACCCCGATAATTTCCCAGACTTTCTGCTTCGCCTTACCACCTGCCAATCCCTCACCGCTCGCTGCCGAACTGCCTCCTTGAGTGATGCGCCTGCCGAGTGGATTCTGCTCCGGAAAATACTCTTGGACGAACTGGCGATTGACCAGCACCGGAATGGGGAGTACCGCTGGGGTCGCCGTCAGCTGGGGGGATTCTTCGGGTGCAGCAGCTCGACCGGCTTGCTCGAAATCCGCGGCAACAAACCTGTGACCTTCAAGTACGGGGATGCGCAAGGTCTGGAAAAATCCCGGACCGACAGCGAGCATATCCACCTCTTGCGTACTCTTTTCCGCCCGTCCTTCAACGTGGACATCGCTCGTCCATAGGCCGCCGCTCAGTAGCGTGTCCGACGAATAGCTGACGGACGTCACGCCGGGAAGGGCGGCGAGCCGTTCCTGCAATTCTCTGTACAGGCTCCGGATCCTGGAATCGTCGTATTTTGCTAGCGTCGGATCGATCCCGAAGAGCAAAAGGTTCTGCGTGTCGAAACCAGGATTGATGCTGCGAAGGTTGGTCAGGGTCCGCACCAATAAACCCGCTCCCACCAGCACGATCATTGAGAACGCCACTTGAAGGACCACCAGCCCCTTGCCGAGATGGAGCCCCCGCCTGTTGCGCGAATCGTCTCTTGCAAAAGTGAAAGCGCTCCCTTTCAGGGCGGGCGTCAAGTCCAACCGTGTTCCGCGGAGCGCGGGGGCCAGACCGAAGAGGATTCCTGTGAGCAGTGAAACAAAGATCGTGAAGGCCAAGATCCGCCCATCAGGTTCGACGACGAACGGAAACGACCTAAGGACGATCGCCGTCATTGCTCGTACTCCCAAAAATGCCAAGAGTACGCCGAGCGCCCCTCCTGCCATCGAAAGCGTTACACTCTCGGTCAATAATTGCCGTACGATCCTCCGACGACGGCCTCCCAGCGCCAAACGAACGGCCATCTCTTTTTGCCGTGCCGTCGCGCGCGCGAGCGACAGTCCGGCGACATTCGCGCAGGCAATCAGAAGGACTAGGCCCACGACGGACATCAGAACGTAAAGAGGTTTTGCAAAGAATCCGCGCTGGCCGTCCAGTCCGGACTGCGCAGACAGGAGAACGATCGCCGGATCGTCGGACACTTTGAAAAGCGGCTTTTCATCGTGCAACACCAGGTTCCGGAAATTGAGGCTGGTTGCCGCTTGTGCCTGGCCGGTAGAAACGTCGGGCTTCAGACGCGCGACTATCGTCAACCACCAATTGTCGAGCGCTCGCGTGTCGTCGTTTGCCCAATCGATGCCGAGACGGGGAAGCATCGAGAGCGAAAGGAACATGTCTTGCTTTTTCCCCGGAGTCAGGCTTGTGAACGCAGGCTCGGTGACGCCGACAATCGTGAAAGGCACGGAGTTCAAAGAGATCACTCGGCCGATGACGGAACTTTCACCGCCGAAAGCGCTTTTCCAAAAAGCGTAAGTCAAAACAACCACTGGTGCCGCGGAAGTAGTGTCATCAGCGGCGCTCAGTGTTCGTCCGAGCGCCGCGTTCACGCCAAGGGTCGAGAAGTAATCCCCGGAAACCACCTCACCCCTCGCCGTGCGTACCGCGCCATTACCGCTAAGGAGGAGCTGAGCCGGCCCGGCAAATGCCGTGACTCCGGAAAACAGTCCGCTCTTGGATCGAACCAGTTCGAAGGCAGGATAGGGCAGCGAGCATCCGGAAGGATTCTTGTCGTCACCTCTTTCGCAGTCGCTGAAGGAGCTGGTGCGATTGCGCCGCGGCTGTTCATGCGCTGTCCAGCGCAGCACGACGAGTTGCCCCGGGTCACGCACTGGCAACCACCGAAACATCATCGCGTCAACTAGGGTAAAGATCGCGGTGTTGGCTCCGATGCCCAGGGCCAGAGTGAGAATTGCCACAGTGGTGAAGCCCGGACTCTTGCGCAGCATGCGCAGGCCATACCGAACGTCTTGCAAAGCGCTGTCAAGAAAAGGGAGGCCGCGGGCTTCCCGGCACTCTTCTTTGGCTCGCTCGATGCCGCCAAATTCGATGCCTGCTCGTCGCAGCGCTTCTTCGCGTGCCACACCGCGGCGTACCAAATCCTCAGCAAAGGCCTCAATGTGAAAACGCAGCTCCACGTCCATCTCGCGTTCCATACGCGAGCGGCCCAAAATCGCAGTCAGCCAAGAGCGAAACCGGGTCCACATCGTCAGGCTTTTTCCGGCGTGCTTTGCAGGATTCCGGCGATAACGTCGGCCATGCGGTTCCACCTTTCCGCTTCCGCTTGTAATTTGCGTTTGCCTGCCGCCGTAAGCCGGTAGTATTTCGCCTTGCGCTTGTTTTCCGACTCGCCCCATTCGCTCGCGATCCAACCTCGATGTTCCAGACGATACAACGCCGGGTATAGCGAGCCTTGCTGAATCTCCAATTGGTCTTTTGAAATCTGTTCGATTCGCAGCAAAACACCGTAGCCGTGGAGCGGACCCAACGAGACCGCTTTGAGAATCAACATGTCGAGCGTGCCCTGCAACAGCTCCATCTGTTTGTCCGTGGAACCACTCTCCCCTAGATAGGCTAGGAGAATATAATTAGACTCCCTTAGGCTGTCAAGGAGACAATCGAGTCATAGCTCCTGGTAAGCCCTGACTGCATCTCCGCCGCGTCGCTAGGTTCCAGGAACTTGTCTACAACGATCTCTTGATTTGAAAGGACTTAGCAACAAATTCCTGGAGGCTCGGAGGATTAGGTCGCCGTTACCAGCGACTAATCCAGCCAAGTGCCTCGCCACTACCAGCTTCCTCGGACCGGACTGCTGCCTGGGCCAGTTTGAGCGTTTTTCAGGAGGCAATAGCGGCATGTCGGCCGAGCGTTTATTCAGATCGCAGGGCAGTCATAGGATTGACGCGGGTGGCGCGGCGAGCGGGGACCGAGACAGACAGGAAAGCAACGGCGGTGAGGAGGAGCGTTTGCTATAAAGGGGGCGGGATCCCATGGCTTGACTCCGAAAAGGACAGCACTGAGAAAATCCGTCAGACATCGCCCGTGTGATTTGTTCGGAACTTCTACTGTTCTAGTTCTTTCGCCATTTCGGCCGCCTTCTGCGGCTTCCCCCAATCCTTGTAAAGCTGGACGAGCCACTGATGGTTTTTGACCGCCGGGATCCGTGGGTTCCTCCGTGTAGCGTGCGCTTGCACGTAATCGAGGGAAACGCCAAGCCACTCGGCGACGTCGCTGGAGTTGAGCAGACGCTCAGGAGTACGGGGAGACTCGAGGGTGGGCGTTGCTGACTCTGGCTGAGTTGACATACAGGTTCCTTTCGCGGCGCAAATACCGCTGCATTGGCTTGGGGCAGGTTCCCGCGCACCCCAAACGTGAGCTGATGTTCAGGGCGAATCAGGAATTCGTCAAACGGAGGTCGAGCGAGGCCGTTGAACGATTCGGAGAGATGGCACCGGAGGAGAGTGTTGCCCAGTCGTCGGGCACATCGCCCGCGCGTCTCGTTGTCACTGCAGCGGTGTTGCCCAACGCAAGCTTCGGCCGCGGTGCCGCAGAAGTGATTTGCGAAGGCGAATCGGCCGGGAAAAAGTTCTCCGGGGGTTTTGCTGAATATTGCCGGACAGCCAGTTCCAGCGAAGGCTTGTAACGTATACAAAAAAATGGCTCCTCAGGTAGGACTCGAACCTACAACCCTCCGGTTAACAG
>JASHRC010000097.1 GCA_030037525.1 Candidatus Acidiferrales bacterium
CGAAAGGGAACGACCTTCCGGATGATCTGTTTTGAGGGGCTTATGCCATTGCCGATGGGATTGAAATCGAGGAGAGCAATGCTGGAAGAGCAGGGCTGGCGGAGGCAATTCACTACCGATCAGACTCGCTTGGAGGAAATGGTGGATTTCTACCAGTCGCTGGGATACGAAGTCCTGGTGGAATCGGCTTGTGACGAACTGCCGCTGCCGGAGTGCGCATCCTGTTATGAAAAGTTCTGCGACAAGTACAAGACGATCTTTGTCAGGAGAAGCTAAGACCTGGCTGGGTCGAGGAAGCGATAGCACCCTGCCAGCTGTCCCTGCCGAAAACTCCATACTTGTTGAACCGGTTGAATTTGCTTGCACTTCCCGATACGTTGGCCGGCGATATGTTCGTGATCATTTTCTCGCTCTTCTGGGCTGAACCCCTTTAGTGAGACAAAATCTTTGGGCACAATTTCCGAATTTGATTTTACGTTTTTGTAGATGGAAAAAACGGATTCCTCTCACCGTGTAATGCAGCCAGTTCAGTGACGCGCGTTTGAGAACGTGGCCCCCTTGTGGTCTGCGACGGAAGCGAGCGCAGCTTCGATTACGTCCAGTCCTTCTTCCAATTCCTGTTCAGAGACGATCAGCGGAACGAGCAGGCGAATCACGTTATTGAATGTTCCCGCGGTGATAGTGATCAGGCCGTGCTCGTAACAATATCTCGCGATCGCCTTGGTTTCGCCTTCAGCGGGTTCCCGTGTTTGCGGGTTGCGGACGAGTTCGATGGCGCACATGCCGCCGACGCCGCGCACATCGCCAAGAAGCGGCCACTTCCTTTGCCACTCGCGGGCGCGTTCTTCAAAGCGCTCGCCTATTGCCACGGAGCGCTCCAGCAAGCCTTCTTTCTCAATCGTCTCTATGGCGGCAAGGCCGGCGACGCACGAAAGAGGATTACCGGCAAAGGTGCTGCCGAGACCTCCGACCTCGGGTGCGTCCATGATTTCGGCGCGCCCCGTGACTGCCGCGATGGGCAGGCCTCCTCCTAAGGACTTTGCCGTCGTGCATAAATCAGGCTCGATGCCGAAGTGCTCTGATGCGAACCATTTGCCGGTGCGAGCGATCCCCGACTGGATTTCATCGGCGATGAACAGGATGCGGTGTTTGCGACAAGTCTCGTGAAGCAATCCGAAGTATTCCCGCGGCGGCACGACAAATCCGCCTTCGCCCAGAACCGGCTCCGCAATAACCGCTGCAACAGACTCCGGCGCCACAACACGCTTGAACGCGTCCTCCAAATCATGAGCAAAACTCTCGGCCGTCGTGCCTTTTTCTGCGCGGTAGGGGTAAGCGTAGGGGATCCTATAAATGTCACTGACAAACGGCCCGAATCCTGCTTTATACGGATGAGTCTTGCTTGTGAGCGACATCGTGAGGAGCGTGCGGCCGTGGAACGCATCATTGAAACAGATGATGGCGGGGCGTTTCGTATAGGCGCGCGCAATCTTCACAGCGTTTTCCACCGCCTCCGCGCCAGTGTTAACGATGAGTGTCTTCTTCGCGAACCTGCCCGGGGCCAGTGCATTTAGCTTTTCGGCCAGAGCCACGTAGCTCTCGTACGGCGTGACCATGAAGCATACGTGGAGATGTTTTTCGAGTTGTTCGCGAATCGCATCCATGACGCGAGGCGAGCGATGCCCGACATTGAGGCACCCGATTCCGCCCGCGAAATCCAGCAAACGGTTGCCATCAACATCCTCGATGACAGCCGCTTCTGCTTTTGCTGCGAAGATTGGCGTCGCATGGTACAAACCGCGGGGAATGGCGATCTCCCGGCGCAGCATCAATGCGCGGGAGCGCGGACCAGGGATTTCAGTGCGAACCTTAATTGCCGCCATGCCTAATACCATCCGATCGGCGTTTCATCCAAATTGACGAACACCTGCTTCGTTTCCAGATATTCTTCCAAGCCCCATGGACCCAGTTCGCGGCCGAATCCTGATTGTTTGTAGCCGCCCCAGGGAGCTTCGACATAGGTTGGCTGCATGTGGTTCACCCAAATGATACCGGCGCGGAATGACTTCACCACGCGAAAGGCTTTGTAGATGTCCCTCGTCCAGATGGCTGCGGCCAACCCATAGGGCGTGTCGTTGGCAATGCGGATCGCGTCCTTCTCGCCATCAAATGGGATGACCGAGGCAACCGGACCGAAGATTTCTTCGCGTGCGATACGTGCGCTGTTGTCTACATCGTAGAAAATAGTCGGCTCGATGTAGTAGCCCTTGCTGAACTGCTTCGGCCGGCTGCCACCAACAGCCAGCCTGGCTTCCTTCTTCCCGATTTCGAGATAGAACGTGACCCGGTCATACTGCTCCTTGCTGACCAGTGGTCCCATCTTGGTGTCGCGCTCACGCGGAGGCCCGAGCTTGATGCGCTTGGTCTTTTCGGTCATGGCCTCGACGAATTTCGAATAGATCTTCCGTTCGACGAGGATGCGGCTCCCCGCCGAGCACACCTCGCCTTGGTTGATGAAAACACCGAACAGCGCACCGTCGACGGCGGCCTCCCAATCAGCGTCGGCGAAGAAGACGTTCGGCGACTTACCTCCGAGCTCAAGCGAGACTCTTTTCAGGGTATCTGCGCCGCTTTTTACAATGAGTTTGCCGACGGCGGCGCTGCCTGTGAACGCGATCTTATCCACATTGGGATGGGCGACGAGTGCAGCACCGGTCGTTTCCCCGACGCCGTTGATCACATTGACGACGCCCGGCGGCACGCCAACTCCTTCGAGCCAGCTGGCGAATTCGAGCGCGGTGAGCGGCGTTTGCTCCGCGGGCTTGAGGACACAAGTACAGCCTGCGGCAAGCGCTGGAGCGAGTTTCCAGGCGGCCATCAGAAGCGGGTAGTTCCACGGAATGATCTGGCCGGCAACGCCGACCGGCTCCCGCAAAGTAAAGCTGAGAGCATTGGCCGGAACCGGCAGCACATTGCCCATCACTTTGTTAGCAAGACCACCGTAGTATTCAAAGCAGGTGGCCACATCGGCGATATCGAATTCAGCTTCGACGATAGGTTTCCCCGTGTTGCGCGACTCCAGTTCCGCAAGCATGGCGGCGTTCTCGCGGACCTTGGCGGCAAGCCCGAACAGGATGCGGCCGCGATCCTGCGCCGTCGTCTGTGGCCAGGGACCCGAATCGAACGCGGCGCGCCCAGCTCCTACCGCGCGGTCCACATCGGCGCTGCTGGCTGCTGCAACATTCGCGATGACCTCTTCGGTAGAGGGATCATAGACGGGAAAGGTCTCGCCCGTCGAACTCTTGACCCATTGGCCCCCAATGTAGTTTCGATAGGACCTGACTTCAGGTTTTGGGCTGCTTGACATGGAAAACCCCTCCTGTGAATTCGTTGAGGAACCGTTGTCTGTCAGCGTTGGGCGGCACTGTCTTCCGTACAGAGTCAGAGTACCGGGGCCGTGGCAGCGCCTCCCCTTGCGCTCCTACGCCTGCCGTAAACGAAGAAAAAGAATGCTGCCATGCCGATGAAACAAAATGTTCCTCCAAACATCCATATCTCATAGGAAAGCAGAGACTTGATCTGTTGTGCCGGAAAGAACACGGCCGCAATCGCCGCTACGGTCGCAACGCATCCGCTGAGACCTGCCAGAATCAATGTGGCCCGGCTGTAATGACCTTTGACGAATGGCTCGCGAAACGCAATCCAAAGCAGGGCACAAAACATATAGACAAAGGGCACCAACTGCAGGACCACGGAGAGCGATAGCAACCGTTGAAATGACTCCTGCACGGTCGAACCGGCAAGGACAAAGTTGAGGACGACAAGTACCAGAGAAACAATGGCGTGTACAATGAGAGCCGCGTAAGGTGTGGCGTACTTCGGATGAACCCTCCCAAGCCAACTAGGCATGTAGGAGTCGAGACCCGCCACGAATGGTATGCGGGCGGAACCACCGAGCCAGGCGGAACCGATGCCGGCGATGGAAAGACTCAGGAGAAACGCAAACGGAACCACGATCCAGCCGAAGCCGACGCGTTCTCCCATGGCGCTCACAGCCTGCATGATTCCCTGTAGCACACTGATCTTGTCCTTGCTGACGGCCATCAACAGCGTCAGGGTGGCACCGATATACAGAAAGCCCGTCAGAACTCCGCCCCAGGCCACGGCTCCGGGCAGAGTCCTTTGCGGATTGTCAATCTCATCGCCCATGACCGACGCGAGTTCTAATCCCACCAGTGCATAGCAGATGATACCGAAGGAATTCAGGACGAAACGGGGATCGGCGGGAATCTGGAAGTCAGTGGCGGTAACCGCTTTGCCGAATCGCATCGCCACGAATATGCCTAAACCGATCAGCGAGACCGCCGCGATCCCCGTGCCTAGGCCGCCGATGTTGTTAATCCATTTGCCCACTCGCAGGCCAACGATGTTTAAGACCACCAACACCGTCAGCAGCGTGAGCGATACGCTCAATGCGAACACCTTATTGTCGGCTAGCGACTGAAATCGCGGGCCGAACACAAATACTGACACGCCAACGAAGTACAGCATGACAGTCGGGACGTACATCATGTTGTTTGTCCAATAGCACCAGCCCGACAGAAAGCCGTGCCAGTTGCCGAAGACTTCCTTGGCCCACAGATAGACCCCACCCTCTCCCGGAAAGCGGTGAGCGAGCTCGATCACAGCGACGCCTTGGGGCCAGAAAAACAGGGCGAACGAAATGATCCACAGCCAGATGGTGACGCCGCCGTTGGCCGCGATGGAGGGAAGGACATTCAGGTTGAAGACCGCCACAACAAAGAGCAATACCAGGTCCCGACGGCCCAGGACGCGCCGCAGAGCCGCGACTCCCTGGTTCCCCTGTTCGACGCGTGATGTGACCACCTCATGTCGCAACTTCGATTGACCTTTGGATTGTGAAGTACCAGGGTTTTACTGACCTGCATCGACGAATGCTGAACGGCGTTCTTGTTGCACCTTCGCCAACCCGGGGGCCAGATCTTCGAACGCCGCGAGGTGCTTGTCGATGTCGGCATCGGTGTGCTGCACCGAAATGGTCCATTGCTCATCCCACCAGTAGGGCTGGGGCAGCACGCCACGGTTGACCATTCCAAACCAGTATTGGCGCCACAGGTCCTGATCGATTTTTAGCCAATCCCGGTAATTGCGAATTTCCTCCGGGTAAAGCATCAGCGAACCATTCGACCCGGCGCTGGGGACATATGCCTGAAGATCAACCTTGGCGAGGATCTTGCGATAGCCATCCGAAAGCCTCTTGTTGAGTCTCGCGACATGCGCGTAGTTTTCGCGTGTCAGCACTTCACGAAACATCGCCAGCCCGGCCGACATCGATAAACGGTTGCAGTTGTAGGTTCCCCCGTGAAAGACCTTGTGGTTTGAAATGAGATCCATGACGGCGCGGCTCGCGCCGAACGCTCCCAGAGGCACGCCACCGCCGATCGCCTTCGCCAGCGTGATGATGTCCGGTTTTACGCCAAAGAATTCGCTTGCACCTCCCCATGCAAGCTTCGCTCCCGTCTTGACTTCGTCGAAGATGAGCAGCGCGCCGTGCCTTGTGGCAATCTCGCGAAGACCTTCGAGGAAACCCGGTTGAGGCATACACATGCCCACATTCATCATGATGGGTTCAAGAATGATCGCGGCGATTTGATCCGGATACTGCTTGAATCGGCGCTCGACACCCCTGAGATCGTTGAAGCTGGCGACAACGACGTTATCGAGCGTTCCTTGCGGGATGCCTAGGCCACCGGGAACCGAATTAGGCCAGTTGGCGTCACCAACTTCTTCCGCTTTCGGTTTCACACTGACAAGGGCCGTGTCGTGCAACCCGTGGTACCCACCTTCGAATTTCAGGATTTTGTCCCGCTTCGTAGCCGCCCGAGCCAGACGGCATGCGTGCATCGTTACTTCCGTGCCACTGGAGCCGAAGCGAACCATATCGACGGGGTAGCGCGCGCAGATCTCTTCCGCTAGCTCCCACTCCATTTCGTGGGGCATGCCGAATGTCGTTCCTACCTCAAGAGCCTGTTCTACGGCCTTAACGATTGCGGGGTGACTGTGCCCCGCCATCAGAACGCCGAAACATAGATTGTGGTCAACATATTCGTTACCGTCGATGTCGTGGATCCTGCTCCCGTGCCCGTCCTTGACGAAGATGGGATAGGGCTCGTAGCCCCTGTAGTTACTCGCGACACCGAGCGGAAGACGCGTCTCGGCGCGACGGTGCGCTTTGGCGGATTTCGGCGTTCGGTGTTCGTACGTAGAAATTTCCTTTTTCAGGGCGTCGTGCATTTGCCACTCCGATCAGTCTTCGGATTATTTCTTAACGTCTGCCGCGGCGGATCCTTGGCAGTCTCCGCGATTGTGTCACCATCTCCAAGGGTATCTGTTCTCAAGTGTCCGTCACAGAAGGGCGAAAGCATCGAACCTCCCGTTAGTTTGAACTGACGGCCGCCGCAGTCTCCCACGACGGGGCTTGATACACGACTTTTCCTCCAACCATGGTCAACAAGACTCTGGTTTTCCCGATTTGATTCGGTGCAACCTTAAACAGGTCTTGCGAAATGATGATCAAGTCGGCCAGCTTTCCCACTTCGACGGATCCCTCAGTCTTGTCTCGCCTTGCAGCGTAGGCCCCGCCAAGGGTGTATCCTTCAATTGCCTGCGGCAAGGTGAGCCGCTCGTTGGGGTGCCATCCCCCGTTGGGGGTCCCTTCCGGCGTCTCGCGTGTCAAGAGAATCTGCACACCTGGCCATGGGTCTAGAGTTACAACGGGCCAGTCGCTACCAAAGCTCAAATGGGCACCTCCAGCCAGAATGTCGTGCCAGGGCCACGCGCGCTGAGCACGCGCCGGGCCCACGTTGACTGCCCAAACATCCAAAATGTCGTGATTCGGGGTCGCATGCAGCGGCTGCATGCTGGCAATGACGCCGAGTTTTCCGAATCGCGGAATGTCCTGTGCGCTCGGATCTTCAATATGCTCTATTTTGTCGCGCGCATCACTGTGGCCGTTGGCTTTGTTCGCTTCCTCGTACGCATCAAGTGCCAAGCGAATTGCACGATCGCCGATGGCGTGGGTGAAAATCTGATAACCGAGGCGATCGAGCTCCATGACGCCTTCCTTGTACTTGTCCGGCGAAAAATAGAGCTGTCCGCTTGACGGGTCGTTCGCATAGGGCTCCAGCATTGCGGCGGTATGCGCTTCGATCACGCCGTCGAGCAGGAACTTGACGGCGCCGACATCGATCCAATCGTCATGGTACTTCTCTCGGTTACGTTTCAGCGTCTCGATAAACTCCGGCGTGACGCCGGGAGTGGGAGCGAACGGCGCCATATAGAAGCGCAGGGTGAGATGTCCGCTCTGGCGAAGTTCGTCAAAAAGCCCAACATTTTCAGCATCTCCGCCGCAACTGATGATGCGAGTGAGCCCTAATGAATTCGCGTAGCGAATCGCCTTCGCCAATAGATCCAGTTGCTCTTCGTGAGTGGGTTGCGGTATGAATTTTTGCACCAGATCCCCCGCTGCTTCCTTCAAGACACCGGTTGGCTCGCCGGTCGCGGGATCGCGCACGATGATGCCATGCGGCGGATCGGGAGTATTCCGCGTGATTCCGGCGATCTCCAGCGCCTTGCTATTGGCCAGAGAGCTATGCCCATCGTACGCGCGCAAGAAAACGGGCCGGTCAGAAACAACTGCGTCCACGAGCTTCTTATCAGGCAGCCCTGTCTTACCAAAGATGTCGTAATACCAACCCATGCCCTGGATCCACTTGCGGTCGGGATGGGCGGCGGCGTAGTCCGCGATCATCTTTTGAAACTGGGCGACGGTTTTGGCGTCGTCCAGCGCGACATTCGGGAGGCTGCCGGCACCTGCCATGAAGTGACCGTGAGAATCGACAAAGCCTGGGAGCACCATGTGACCTCTGGCATCCATGACTTGTGTGGATTGACGTCGGTACGCGGCGATCTCTTGATCCGAACCTACAGCAACAATCTTTCCATCGCGTATCGCTAACGCCTCTGCCCAGGGCTGGCGCGGGTTCACGGTATAGATTCTCGCGTGGACCAGAATCGCGTCCGCTGAGGTACGCTGCTGCTGAGCCAGCGCTGATGTTCCCAGGATAGCGGCCAGAAACAAAAAGCTCACAATAGCCCGTGTTCTCATATTCAAAAATCCCTCTCCTGATTTCTTCCATCGCGCCGCAGCCAGTTCCTCCCTAACGCAGGGATCGCGGCCTCAATGCATCAAGCCTTCGTCAATCTCGATGTCGCCAGTCACACGAGCAGGACGGCGATTCGGGTGGTGTCGTCATTCCGTCTTGGCGATGAGTTCCTGATCGCCCCCGATAAACAGCACGCGAGCGCACAGGCGCAATCGGCACGCCGAAATCTTCTGGCCTCCATCTTGTCTGTGAGGCTTGCTTCCGAAACCCTGGCCAGATCTTTGGTCGTTCGGTAAACACCACGGTTCTCGCGTATGATTTCGCGATCTACGGTTTCGGTGCTGTGTACACCTTTCTGCCCATGAACCACGTTTCGAGTACCTTGGTATCTCCTATTTTCTCCGGTTGGCCTTCGTCTGCGAGAGCAAGAATGTTCTGATCTACGATGATGAAGTCCGCTGATTTCCCAACCTCCAGAGATCCTATTTCAGATGCCCGGTTCAGCGCACGAGCTCCGTTAATCGTGTACGCATCGATCATGTCACGAACATTCAGGCGCTGTTGGGGGCTGACGGGCGGAAGACCATGCCTCGCACGCGTAATCCCGAATTCGATGTTCACGAACGGCTGGGGATCTTTTGTAAGGACGGGGGCGTCCGATCCCGCTGCGACAATAGCTCCTGCCTCTTTTGCCGTCTTGGCCGGATAGTTGTTTCTCTCATAGTAAGTGTTGGGATTGTGGAACGCCTCGTAGCTGTTACCGAGGACTTTGTCGAAGAAAGGCACGACGCTCAGGTCGTATCCCACGGGCTCGGCGTAAATCCAGCTATAGGTAAACGCCAAATAGAGATGGTCCCGTCCCATGCGGGCGACGTCCTCAGGAGTTGCGAACTGAATGTGAGCGAGAGTGTCAGGCTGCGAGCGGATGCCGTCGGCCGCCCGCGCCGCCTCGAGCGCATCGATTGCCATGTGAACGGCCTCATCGCTGATCGAGTGAATATGGACCGTATAACCGGCCAAATGAGCGCGCTTGACATACTCGTTGAATATCGCTGGCTCATGCTCAGGAACTCCGTACGAAATCGCGCACTGTCCTGGATGATATCCGTAAGTTGTGATGAAGTCCGATATTTGATCTGCTGTGGAGTACTCTTCCGGCTTCGCGCGAACATAAGCGCAGACGGGCGAGGCTACGTCAACATAACCCTTCACCGAAAGATTCCCATGGGAGTCCTTTTCAAAAATTGGCTGAAGGTAGGGAACCGGTCGCGGCGAGTTTCCGAGAGTCGGCGGAACATTGTTCGGATTTGCTTCGGGCACGCCGTCCGCAAAAACCTTGATAGCATCGGCACGCGTCAACGGATTGGAGGCGTATTTCTGCCGCACGGTGTTAGCTTCCGCAAAGAGCTTGTCCCAATCGATGTGACCCTTGGCGTCTCGGAAGTCTTCCGGCAGCCAATACTGAGCCATATTCAGACGGAAGGTTAGCTGGCCTCTTTGAATCAGTGCGTCGTAGACATCGTATCCGCTGCCCCCGCTGATGGACCTTCCGGCGCGCCCCGCCGCTGCATCCTGCACGGCTGTGATGCCTGCGCTGTTCAGTCGCTGAGTCAGTTTTTCTGGCTGCTGCAACAGCTTTTCGTAATTGTCCCGAAGGGTTTCGCTTGAATCGATCGGGAGCTTTCCCTGGTCGGTAATATCGCCGGTCGGCTCGCCATTGGCGTCAACACCGACATAAGTTTTGTACTGCACAAAATCGGTCGCGAGCGTCTTCTTCGAATATCCGACCACCTCGCCTTTGGCGTTCCTTGCTAATGCCAGAGCGGCACTGTTGTATGCCCCGTGGTGCCCGTCCCATCCCGTCATCACGATCGGGTTCTGTGTCGAGGCCGCGTCGAGGGCAGCGCGCAGGGTTGGGTGTGCGGGATCTGCTTGGTTTCCGCCGCCATATTCCCAATCCGAGACGGCCACCCAGTGCCCAGGGGGGACGTGCATTCGCTCGATGCAGCCGCGAACGAACTCGGCTATTTCGGCCAAGGTTCTGGCCCGCGATTGCAAGTCACACCCGCCAAAATCGACGATGCCCATCGGATGGATGTGGATATCGACCAGGCCGGGCAGAACGAGTTTGCCGCCCGCATCTTCGACCTGTGTTTTGGGTCCGATGAAACTAGCGGCCTCTGCGTCGCTTCCAGTAAAGATGATCTTGCCGTCGCGTACGGCTAACGCCTCCACTGTTTGATGAAAGCTGTCCTCCGTGTAAATCTTCCCGTTAGTGAGCACGAAATCGGCTGGCTTTGCTTTGGAAACAGACTTCCGCTCAGCCTGTGAGGGTTCTCCGCCACCCGTTCCAGCCGCTTTCGCTGAAGCCGAAAGATTCACTGAGAGCGTGACAAAGATCGCTGCTAGGAGCCAAAGAACAGAAGTCGTGGCCTTTTCCCTCGCGTCCCGCATTTCGTTAGCTCCTCTGTCTGGACATTGCCAATTCGAAGGTTCGCTGCTCCACACTTGGCCGGTCGAACTGAGGGCAGTCGAGGCAGTGATCAGCACCCAGGCGTCATCGAGCGCCCAGAATTCAGAAAACAAATTTCAAGACAAAGTCCATATTCCGCGCTGCTCCCTGCCCGAGCACAGGGTTCCCCAACGAAACGTCAGGTGTGCCGGTAATCGTGCCAAAGATCGGGGCCCCCGGGATGAGGAAGTTCGTCACGGCGCCAAAATTGGCGCGGTTAAGCACGTTGTAAACCTCCCACCGGAACTGCAACGAAGTCCCTTCTGTAATTCTTGTGTTCTTGATGAGGGACATGTCCCATTGGCTCAGGCCCGGCCCGATCAATTGGTTGCGCCCCGAATTACCCACCGTTCCCGGGCAAGGGATGTAAAAAGGCGATAGCGGCCATCCGCCAGCGGTGCTGTACCCGCAAGGGTCCGCCTGGCCGGCCGCTGTGTAGGTTTCTTCCACATAGTCGGCTGGATTGCGCGGGTTGATGTGGATCGGCGTTCCATCCCAGTCCGCGCGCACAGTGAAGGCGGGCAAGCCTTGCCCGGAAGGATCAAAGACATCTAGAACGCTGAAAGGCCGTCCGCTTTCCGCGGTAAATACAGAGCTAAGAGCCCACCCTGATCCGAACCGCGCGAGATGTGGAACGGCGGGGAAATCATACATGCCCGCAAGGTTGAAGTTCAGGCGGACATCCGCATCGCACAGGCCGCGCTGGCCCTTAATGTCCAAAGGATTCTCCAGCTGTGGTCCTGCGATGCGGTCGCTGGAGTTGTAGTCGAAACATTTGCCCCAGGTGAAGTTGTACCGCATGTTGAGGCCGTGCCATCTCCGCTGACGCAAGGAGGCTTGCAGGCTGTCGTAGCGGGACCAGCCCAGATTCGTGTCTTCTACTATGTCCGAAAGATTGGGAGCGACGCTGGCATAGGGCCGGGCGCAAGGAATTACGGTTATACCGCAGCCGACGGGAAACGCATTGATGTCGATCGGAAGGATCAGGTTGTATCCGCGCTGACCGGAGTAGCTAACGGTCAGCACGTTTTCACGCCAAAATTCCTGCTGAATGCCCAGATTGAACTGGTTATACTGCGGCGTCTTGAGGTTCCGCACGATGGCAAACGCTGGGAACGGCGGCGTGCCTCCCGGGCTCGTCCCGAAAACGGGACCATGCGTTGCGTCATCGAAGCAAACATAATCGCCTGGGGCGCCGGTATTCGGATTGAGACAGGATCCCGTTAAGGGCGGACTGATGGTGAGCCCGGCAAGTATCTCCGACGTCACTCCCAGATCGGGCTGAAGAAAAGCGCCGGGATTGTTATTGTAGCCAAGGAATGGTAGCGCGAAAGTAGCTATCTCGGGCGTATCGTACGAGAGCGTATAGCCGCCTCGAACCGCAGTGGTGCCGTTGCCAAAGACGTCCCATGCAAATCCGACGCGCGGTCCGAAATTCCATGGATCGACGTTGTAGAGACTGCTGATCCCATGGCCGACCTGAACTAATCCAACGCTCGGCAAGAAATTGGCAGCGAGATCGTTCTCTCCCCTGGCGGCGCCATTGATGTCGTACCGCAAGCCCACGGTCAGCGTCAGCCTCGGCCGAACCTTCCAAGCGTCTTGAATGTACAGGCCGTACGTATTTTGCGTGAGGTGACGGTGCGTATTCCCAAAGTATCGCGACGCTGAGTCGGCCTTGCCGAGCAAGAGTTCTTCGATTTCATCTACTGGATTGGGGTCGGCGGAAATTTGAAATTGAACCCGCGCTTGATCGTGGCTGAAATTGGTGTAAGCGTGCTGGAAATTGCCGCCGAGCTCGATGCTGTGGTTTCCTCGAACCCATGAGAGATGTTCAGACCAATCAACTGTTTCATCCGGGCGCGTAACGATCGGGTAATTGAGCGCCCCGCCCCCTCCGATGCTGGAGAAAAAAGCAGCCATATGCACGTACGGCATCCCGAGATCCTCTGTCGCCGGGATCGGGCCTGTATCGATACCCAAGCTCTTGGGATCGATGCTGTTGTTCGTCTTGATGATCTGAGAGAATCGCGTCCAGCCTAGCCGGCTTTCAAGGGATTTGTTGTTGCTAATCGCCCAAGCCTCGCTCAGGCCGACGAGCTGTCCCCGCGTGGGTGCCACGGAGTTGAAAAGAGCTGCGTTGTATTGGGACGCAGGCTGCACTGCCGTGCTGTTGATCTCCGTCGGCGGCGCAGATTGGGTGCTGTCACCAAAGATGTAACGACCCGTAAGCGAATTTCTTGAGCCAATCTTCTGATCAACTACGATGCCGAAATTCGTCATGTTCACTACAGCCGGAATGCGAACACTGATCACTCCGGTCACGGGATCCGACGGGGCCGGATAAAACGATAGCAGATTCTCTCCCGCCACGGTCGGAGTCAGTCCCGCCGCCGTGATGGCATTCATCGCTTGGGTAATCTCCGACGGAGTGGGTACCGTCGCAAGATGCGGGATGATGGCAGAGTAGCCCTGCCCGTCGTAGTAGCCGAAGAAGAACGTCTTATCCTTAATAATTGGGCCCCCAATCGTGGCTGTGCCCTGCATGTCACGAAAGGGAGTCGAACAAAACGGCTGACAGGGCTGTACCACCGTCGAGAAGTAGTTATCAGCATCCGCAAACGAAGTGTGTCGCAAGAACAGGCCAGAGCCATGCCACTGGTTTGTCCCGTTTTTGAGAACCAAACTGATTGGAGCGCCTCCCTTGACTGCAAATTGCGCAGATGGAGTTTCCTGTACGTTCACCTCCTGCAATGCTTCCATAGGTACCAGCGTAGCGGGCACGCCCAACACTCCCGTCTGGCCGATGACTGGCTGGCCATAGAACCGATCGTTGTTGTAGAGCCCATCGATCAGATTGTTCTGTGAAGTCGCACGGGTGCCATTTATGTTTATGGCCAGAAAGCCACCTCCCGGTGCTCGCTGCACTCCGGGTGTTAATGCCACGAGCGAATTGTAGTCGCGGCCGTCGAGAGGGATGTTTTCAATTTGCTGATTTTCTAGAGTGGTGCTCTGCGTAACGGAGAGGTCGGTTAGCGGAGCCTCTGCTGTCACCGTGATCGTCTCCGTTGCCTCGCCCACCTCCATGGTAAAGCTGAGAGCGGCCACGCCGTTCGAGGTGACTTCCACTTGACGTACCTGGGTTTTAAATCCCGTGGCCGCAACGGTTACGTCATACGCGCCTACATCCAGGTCCGGGACGCGGTAGGCTCCGATATCACTTGTCGTTGTGGCGCGGGTCGCGCTTGTCGCCAGGCTGCGTACCGTGACCGTTGCTGCGGGCAATGCCGCGCCGGATGAATCCGTGATATTGCCTTCGATATCTCCCGTAAACTTTTGAGCCGCAGCGGGAGTAGTCGCCAGAACCGCCAGCAGGAACAGTGCCGCAAGTGGACGGCTGCAAGAGTCCAACATACTCGCCTCCTGTGAAGCCCCAGGGAACTTCTGCCCCGCTGGGCTCTTGTCCGACGGCCGTTATGACTGGGAAGCGTTCTCTATATAGTCCTGCTGTTCTATGGTGTCAAGCAGAATTGCACGCAACGGGATTTGAATTCTGTATCGCGAGCACAAGCTTTGTTGATCGGGCTTGGGTCGACCAAGCCGGCCAACCCTCCACCAGCCTCACTGCCAATTGGTGAGTGCGACGCCGAGGGGCCCCATCTTGACTCCTACAGTTGTGCTAGATTGTTGTCCGCGACACTCTAATTGGGCGCGCGCTGGACGACTTTCCGACAGGGGGAGACGATGGAGAAACGGGAGCTGGGGCGCAGACTTCAGCAGTTGAGACGACGCAAGAAACTGTCGCTGCGCGCCTTGAGCCGCTCTACGCACGTCGCGGTTAGTTTTCTCTCCGCCCTCGAGCAAGGCACAACCAACATCTCCGTGGCCAAGCTGAAAACCATTTTGGACGCGCTGGGCACCGGGCTAAGCGAGTTTTTCAGCCAGAATAGTCACCAGCCGAAGGTCGTTTATCGAAACTCAGAACTCGTTGAAATTGCGGGTTATGGAACCGGGATCTCCTATCGAGAGGTCGCCGTTGGACGGCCGGGCCGCGCGCTGCAATTCACTGTGGAACGGTATAAACCCGGAGCGCAGACCGGACCTGAACCACTGCAGTATGACGCTGAGGAGGCAGGGGTCGTTCTGAAGGGAAAGCTAGAACTGAGTGTTGATAACGAAGTCTGCGTCCTCGGCCCCGGAGATGCTTATTACATTGATAACAACCGTCCTCATCGCTTTCGGAACCTCGGCAGAGGAGTTCTTTTGGTGGTTTCCGCAAACACGCCCACTACTTTCTGAGATCTTACTGGCGTAACTTACCGGGCCAGTGTCGTTCGACGACTCGCGGACTCCCTCTTCTGCTTCGCTGCATTCCTTCAAACGTTTTCTTGATTCTAGAGTCTCGTCAACAACCAACGGCCCACGGCCGTCTCATGAGTATCTTGGAACTGGCGGAAGTCTCACTCGGTGGGAGGAGCCAGATGACTCGCCGTTTCCCGCTCAACCTTAGCGGCAGTCTCCATTCCCAACTGAACATAGGCGTCGGCGAGGAAAAGATGAGCTTCCTTCGACGAAGGTTGCGTTTGGGCAGCCTGCTTAAGAAATGGAACGGCATCTCTGGGGTTACCCTGAAGGGACAGAATCCGACCCATCAAAAGATTCGCTCGATAGTGTGTCGGCTCGATTTGAAGCGCAACATGGAGCTGCTGAATGGCGTCGGGCACTCGGTCAATTCGAGCGTACACTGAACCGAGGGAGAAATGGGCATCGGCCGACTCCGGCATTAGGACCGCAGCCTTTTCAAGGTGTATGGCAGCATCCTTTCCATTGCCCGTCTCGAATAGAACAATGCCCAATTCATATTGGGCGATCGCTGACTCGACCATCAGCTCTGTCGCTTTCTCCAGGGGCGCAACAGCCTCGGCATAGTGCTTCCGATTCGCCTCCGCAAGTCCCAGTTCGAGCTGGGCAAAGTAGATGCCCGGATCGCTCGCCACGACTTTCTGAAGCAGCGGGATCGCTTCCGCAGAACGATTACTGTCAACCAAAAGCGTCGCGTCTTGCAGTTCGTTCGCCGCCGGAATCTTGTCCTTCGGGTCAGCCAACATCACGGGTGACCTGCCGCGATCACTACCATGAGCGACATACCCGAGACTTGACAGCGCGGCCAACGCTGCCTTCTGGTCGGGCGTGATTGCCGGCGCCCGGTCCACAGCCGTGCCGCTGCTGTATTTCTTCTGAAGGCTTGCGAGCCGGGCTGCCAGCGAGTCGGCCACGGCAGCATTCTTTTCGGCGATATTGTGGGCCGCGAGCGGGTCGAGGCTGGTGTCGTAGAGCTCCCGACGGGGCGCTTGAACAAACAGATATTCGCCTGCACGGAGCGAACTTATTGCGCTCCAGCCGAAACCTTGTTTGGGGTAATCCGTCTCGGAATATATATCTCGTGCGGGCGCGCCGGCGCTAAGGGTGCGAAGTAGTGATTCCCCTTGCATTTCTTCAGGCACCGGAATGCCGAGGACTTCGGCCACAGTCGGGGCCACATCGACGAGGCGGACCGGTGAGCCAACTCGCCGCCCGGCGAAACGATCTTGCGGCAGTTTTAGGAGCAAGGGCACGCGGATTGTTTCATCGTACAGGAAGATGCCGTGAGCTTCCTCTCCATGCTGGCCAAGGGCCTCGCCATGATCAGCCATGACAGCGATCAACGACGCGCTATCGAGCGCATGTCCCTTTAGGTACGAGAACAACTTCCCCAGCGCCGCGTCCATCGACGCAATTTCGCCGTCGTAAGGATCCGAGCCGAATCGAGCGGCGTAAGGTGCGGGAGGATCGTAGGGCTGATGAGGATCGTAAAGATGAATCCACACGAAAAACGGGTAAGCCGAATTATGTTCGAACCACTCGAGCGCGCGCGTGACAACTTGGTCTGCCCGGCGCTCAACAGTCTTGAAACGATCCCTTCCGCCTTGGTGCAATGCGTAGCCAGCATCGTAGAGGTCAAATCCACGATCAAATCCGGGAGCTAAGCCATTGCGCGGGTCCAAGATGATCGATCCTACAAATGCCGCTGTGCGATAGCCATGCTGGTGCAGCAAATCTGGCAGGAATGGAACGTTCGCACCCATGCGACTGCCAAAATCGTTCACCCTGTGATACTGGGGATATGTGCCGGTCAGGATCGTGGCGTGTGAAACAGTGGTCAGCGGCGCTTGCGCATAAGCCTTCTCGAACACCATCGCCCGCGACGCTAGACCATCGAGATTTGGCGTTAATCCTCGCTTGGATCCAAGGAATCCCATCCGATCCGCGCGCGTTGTATCCAAGGTAATTAGAATGACGTTCGGGGCGTTCGTCGGTTCGGAAAATGAAGTCGACACCGTTGCAAGCACAACAATCCCTAGCATGGCGACAGCACCACGACTCCCCACCACACGCGCTCTGACGGCACTCATGGCTGAATCGCCCAAGGCTTTCCGTCCATATGCACGGGAACCTTCACGCCAAACACGCTGAGCACGGTGGGGGCGATATCGATGATGGCGTGTCGATCTCCGGCAATCTTCCAATTCGAAAAGAGAATGCCCGGAACGAGACTGGGGTCGATGCAGTGATCTCCGCTCCAGGGCTTGCGGTTAACGTCGAAAATCGAAAGCGTTACCCTCCCTTGCGCCGACTCCCAAGACGCCCGGTACCCTTCGCCAAAGCCCACGATCAGATCCGGCGCGTTCTCGCGATAAGGGCCGCGATACGCCCTCATGGCATCGAATGCTCTCAAGATGGCCACGCGGGAAGTCTCCGGATCCACTAAACCTTGAAGCTTCTCGCACAACTCCGTGCGCAGTCGGGCCGCTTCGCTGCCCGGCTCTACGATCCCCGCGCGTTCGCGTCCTTTGACGTTGAGATAGATGCCATTCAATCCCAGGGCGTAGGCGCGCGTCTTGCTCCAATCCACACCTTCGAGCCAATCGCCCGGCGGCGAATCTTCTTTCAACGTCAGGTAGCCCTGCTGGCGCAACCAGCTGTTCAGATTAACTCCGCGTTCGAATGCTTTGAAGCCGTGATCAGACACAACGAGTAACAGGCCGTCGCGGGAAATCTTTTCCATTGTTCGTCCGATCAAATGGTCCATCCGAATATACAGGTCCTCAATTGCATGGACCGCCGCCTTGCTTGCCTGAGGACCCACGCGATCGTGGTCATCGTCGAGATGGCGCCAAAACATGTGCTGCACTCGGTCCGTGATGTCGAAGACGCATGCGCAGATACCGTGCGTAGCTTTCTCCAGGGAGTCAAAGAACATCTGCTCGCGTTCGTGATGGATCAGGTAGCACTGTTCGAGGAACGCGTCTTCTTCCAGGAAGCCGTCATTCAAAGCCCAGGTATCTTCAGCAAGTCCAAGAGTGGCGTACAAGCCATTCAGCTTCGCGAGGTAGACCGAGTAGGTTAACGGGTGGGAAATCGGCAAAGCGGGGTGCACAGGGTGAATGTTGACAGGAGTTACATACAGTTCCAATCCAGGCTCCATTGACTTCAAATAGAAACGGCAAATGCCTTTCACGCTGGCGCGGACGCTGGCGCGAAAGTTCAATTCCACCCATTCTGAATACTGGCCCTCAGAAACCGATATCCGCCGACCATCGATCTGGATGATCGCCTGTTTTTTTGAAGCTGCGGGCGTGATGGTGAAGGGGGCACGGAGCTCTAACGGATGACCATTTCGAAGTGTGTCGGGAGGGCCCGGGATATACGAACGAAAAGACGTGCCCTGTTTCTCGAGAGGCAAAACAACACGATTGTCCGCAGACTGACGAACCGTGGCCCGCGTCGTGTGGAACGAGAAGGTGCCTTGAGTCCCCTGGATATCTGGGACACACATTCCCGACAGCAAAACTCCGGAAAACTTCTCCGGGGGAAACGTGATCGGTACGCGGATGATCGAGCACGAAACGCCCGCCCTCG
>JASHRC010000098.1 GCA_030037525.1 Candidatus Acidiferrales bacterium
AATCCGCGAAACCAGCGTTTGATCGGCGCGAAGACTTTTTGCTGAGTGCATCCGCGATTCTGCGACAATTACACTCTCCTCTGCCCCCGAACCACTCAACACATCGGCGTTTAGCGTTGCTAACCTAAAGGCCCTATTCGATGAGCTAATCGCAATAGCGGATTTGGGCGATCAGATGGGTACAGCATACGGCTGGACTTCCCTGACGCTGGGAGTGCTGATTACGGCCTTTGCGGCATCTTGCGCTGCGTGGCTTCACCAGAAACTGATGCATTGGTTTGACTATGGCGCATTTAGATAAAGTGCCGCAAACTTGCTATCGCAAGAGATAACGGCCCATAGCTCAATCGGTTAGAGCAGCGAACTCATAACCCTTGGTTGGGGGTTCGAGTCCCTCCGGGCCCACCATAGAATGTGCAACTTGCAAACATCTCATCTGCTCAAGCTGCGTCGTTGTGACCTGGATTGTCGATACCACCATGCAGACCGAAAAGTCTACTGGCCTGCTGCACCCGCTGCAGAGCTTCGTTGCCTTGGAAAAGCGTTCGGGCCCTTAACTGACCGCGATCGTGCAGACGGCGCGGGTCAAGCGCGTGCTGCGTCCGATAGTTTCTCTTTGAATTACATTGAGCGGGCGCGGGCCAGTTCCACGATCTTTTCGATCATGTCCGTGTAAGAGTAGCCGGCCTTCCTGGCTGCCATAGCCATTTCGGCGGTGCTGGCGAGCCACGGGTTTGGGTTCGCTTCGATGACGTACACCACGCCCTTCTTATTCAACCGCATATCAATGCGGCCGTAGTCACGCAGCTTGAGGGCGCGATAGGCGGCGAGCGCGGTGTCCTGAAGTTTTCTCGTGGTCTCCTCGTCGAGGTCTTCGACCGGCGCGGATTTTGTCACCTTGTAGCCCTCGGTCTCGTGATCGAACTTCACGTCCTGGCCGGCGATCCGCGGGGTTCCCTTGGGAAGCTTGGAGAGGTCGAGCTCAATCAGCGGGAGCACCTCGGCGTTATCGTTGCCGAGAATGGCGGCGTAGATTTCGCGGCCTTCAATGTACTCCTCAATGAGCGCCGGGCTGTCGAATTCCTCGTGGATGTAATGGATGCGCTCCATCAGCTCTTTCACGCTATCGACGACGGAGCCGGTGTCGATGCCGACGGATCCGTCTTCGGAGACAGGCTTCACGATCAGCGGAAACTCGATATCGTGCGAGTGCTCGGTGCGGCCTTTATAGGAGGTTGCGAAGTCTGGGGTCTTTATCTTGTGAAAGTCGAAAATCTTTTTTGCGATCGACTTGTCCTGAGCAAGATAGAGAGCCTGCGGGCCACCGCCGGTATACGGAACCTGCAGCAGTTCCAGATAGGCGGCGATGTTCATGTCCATCGTGTCGTGGCCGGCGTAAGACTCTGTGAGGTTGAAGACGAGGTCTGCGCCGCACTTTGCGAGCGCAAACAGCGATTGGTTCTTGCCGTCGAGGACGTGATAAGAAGGTTCGTGGCCGAGCTTTGTCAACGCCTCGAAGATCTCTTCGCGGTCGTGCAGCGGATCTTTTTTCTTCTTCCGGCGTTTGCCAGTCTTGCCGCGCGGCGCCTTGACCGGCTCCGGCTCAGGCTCCGGCGGGCCCTCTTCCCAGACGTCGTGCAAAATCGTTACTTTCAGGTTTGCCATGATGCCTCTGCGCTTCTTCGGTATGACCCACAACTGCCGCCAATGGCAGATGGGAAGCACCAATCAGGGCGAAATGAACTTGCCCCGAGTGATGTAGTTCATCGCCAGCGCGGTCGCGTACACAGTCACTTCGGTCAGGGACTCCCTCTCACATTTTATGTCGGCACGCAGGCCGAGGTCGCTGACTTTTGCTTCGATGGCTTCCACTAACTTCTTAACCAGCGGACGTTGAACGCCTGTCCAATAATTCACCTTGTCGACGAGCATCTTGCGGTTTTCCCTGAGAAGATCGACCGCCGGGCGAACATTATTCCTGCGGTGCTTCGATACGTTGAAGATGTCGCGAAGATCGGTGTCGAGGGGAAGCTCGCCGGGAGTAAGCTGCTGATCGAGCGCACGCTGATAGAACTCGCCCACCGTCACATCCATTTCGTCGACGGTAATATCGGTATCACCGTGTGCTACCACAGGGTCGGCATCGCCCAGCTTGCGGCCAATCCGATCCATATAGAGCAGCTTTCTCATCGCGCCCCAGCCTTTGTACCGCTTCCGCCAGTTGGAGCGAGGTGTCAGCCATACCGCGAACGTCTCAGCGAAGTCTTCGTCGGGATGCTTTTGCGCGTACCAGCCCTCCATGTGCCGCACGAACTGGCGCGAGAACGGAACCGGTTTGTAGTTGTCCCGGTAAGGACGCCGGAACGGTCCGAAGAGGTCGCGCCATGTTTCCGTTTTATATAGCGCGTAGGCGTAATTGAAAGCGTGGCCGGCCTCGTGGCGCACGTACATCATGATCTGCCGCGTGTCTTCAATGTCGTTCATCTCCGATTCAAGGCGCTGCAGTTTCGGATCGGCCAGGTAGAACGGGATCCCAATGACGGGCTCCATGTTCGGGCAGCCCCACTCATCGGTGAGGTAGCACTTGGGGCGGAACCTGGCGAGCCCCTTGGCGTCCAGTTCTTTGTAGAGTTGCTGGACAAAGCGTTCGAGGGGAGAGCCTTCCAGCTTCAAGCCGAGCTGCTGAATCGGCTTGGAGAGGATCTCCTGGACCTCAACCGGCGCTTTCTCGAAATTTGCCACAGATGGCCGAAGCGTAGCACACGTACCCCTATGCGTGTCCCCTACGCGCAATTCACCGTGAGCAATTCCTCGAAAAAGCCGCCGATTTCGTGCTCGCGGTCAACAAAGTGGACCTCCAGAATCCAATGGCGCTT
>JASHRC010000007.1 GCA_030037525.1 Candidatus Acidiferrales bacterium
GTCTCGCGGGAAATAATCGTATTTACACGGAACGCCAGATCGGGAATGGAAATGTCTCCATCTCCGCGGTAGCTCGTGCCGTAGAAGTTACGGACGGCCAGGCCGGTCAATTGAAAGATGGCTTCGCGGACGCTTTTGCTCGGGATCGTCCCCGTATGGACGCAAACGCCGCCGATCATCATTCGGCGATCGATGACGGCCACGCGCTTGCGTAGTTTGGCCGCGCAGATCGCCCCTTTTTGGCCCGCAGGACCGCTGCCGATGACCACCAGATCGTAGTTTTGATCCGTCATCGCGGAATCTCACGCCTTAGCTGTGCTCGAGCCCAGCAACAGCCACAGAGTCTCCACAACAAATCTTACAGGAATATGAACGCCCGCGCGATTCAAGCGAGGGCGACTAGGTCGATCTCGACGAGCACGTCGCGCGGCAGTCGGGCGGCTTCGATGGTGGAACGCGCTGGCGGATCCTGTCGGAAATAGCGGGCGTAGACCTCATTCATCCGCGCAAAGTCGTTCATCTCTTTCAGGTAGACGGTCACCTTCACCGCACGATCGAGGGAAGAGCCGGCTGCTTCGACAATGTTTTTCAGATTTTCGAGCACACGCGTCGTCTGACGCACGACATCGCCCACAACCAGCTGACCGGTCAGGGGATCTAGCGCGATTTGACCCGCGGTGAAAATGAAACCGTTGGCCTTGATCGCTTGCGAGTAAGGGCCGATCGCTTGGGGAGCCTTGTCGGTCGAGATCATTTCCTTCATGCGTCCTCCTGTCAGCGCCAGACGCCGGCGGTCTCCCGGTTGGCGGGCGATAGCGGATAGCGCTCGAGAAAATCCTGCGGCAGCCCCTTGTCGTTCAGCCAGATGCGAAACACTTGGGCGAGATTGCGGTGAGTCGACTGCTCGAGCACCGCGCGCAAAACGCTGTAATCAACTTCCTGGCCGCGCAGCCGCTTGACCAGCTGCGCCAGGCCTTTTCGCACCGCGGTCTCTCCGCAAATATCTTCCAGCGCGACGTAGAAAAGCGGGGCTTTGGCGAGCGCAATCTGACGGGGACCAATCGGGTCGGTCAGCAGGGCGATACCCAGAGGGGTCTCGCTCGAGAGAGCGCGCGCCTGGTTGTATCTCCGCACATAATCGACGACCCGCCGCCGCCGGCCGGCCTCGCCGCTTCTCGCTTCATCGATCACGATCGTCGCGTACGCGGCGAGGCCCTCGCCGATGCCGATCGACGCGTCGGTGCCGGGGCGAATCTGATCGCCGAACCAGTCTCGGGCAAGCGCATGCGACACCAGATCGAAAAAGTCCTCATTGCCGGTTCCGAGCGCGAGAGCAGCTGGGTTGACGATGGCCCCTCCCGGAAAGGCGATCGCCGCTGCGGAGGGTTCGCCGGAAATCTGCCGGACTAGCTCGGGCGACTCGACAATGTGCGGGGCGATGATATGCGGATCGAGAGGGCCGAAGTCAGCTTCGAGCGTGTTCCAAGCTGCGGTGACCTGACCCAGTGCGGGAGAAGGAAGTGGCTCAAGCGTCCACAGCACTGCGGAATGCGCGCCATCACGGGCGGGCCAAGGCACATAGCGGCCTGCCACGACAAACGGCCCCCAGTCGTCCTTGCTCAAAACGAACCGGTGCTCCACTTCCCCGCCCTGTTTTTTTTGGCTCTTCGGGATGCCGCGGGCCAGGACCATGAAGTCCGACGGAACCTGGATGGTGAACCCGGCCAGAGGCGGCGAGGAGGAAGTGGGAGCGAACAGATGTTTCGGAGGCTCGAGCTCCACAAACCAGCCGCGAGAGCCGAGATGGAACTCTCTTGGCCCCAGGTTGATGAGAGAGCCCGAATTTTGGGGCGATCGAAACGCATACCCGATCGAGAAGGTTCGAATTTGCCCATTGAGCCAGGGCGAGTCGAGCGGAAAGCGAAGCATGTTTTGTCCGGCTTCGGCCGGGAGATCGGAAGGTGAAATCGCACGACCGTCGATTTCCGCGTGAAGATCGGTGCGACCAAACTCTCGCTCATCCGGGAGCCGGGCATCGATGAATTTGAGGTCGGTGGCGCCGACGTTCCGAAGCTTGTAAACCAGACGGATTTCAAGTTCCGGAGGCGGGCCCGAAACGAATCGCACGTCGTAGGACTCGCGGAGAGTCTGATAGCCCGGGCCGAGCGGGGCGCCGCACGAGTATCCGCAGAGCAGAACGACGAGCGGGATCAAGCAGATCGAAAGCGCACGTGGAATCGGGCGATTCAAGGTGCTCCGATTTTACTGGGAGCTGTTTCGAACGGCAAAGACGGAAAATCAGGAACCGGTGAAGTGCCCGAGAATATCCGCGTCGGTTCCGCCGTGGCGCCGAACGCGAAGCATCTCGGAAGCCTTGGAATCGGGAACCCCGCGGCGCGCCAGTTCCAGCAGAGTGGATTCACGGACGCCGGCGTTTTTTAGTCGCGCCAGCGAGGCGCCAGAGAGAACCGGCTCGTTCCGGGCGCGGTGGCGCGCGACGGCAAGGACGATCTGGTCGGAAAGTCCGGCCAGGAGCATGGCCTGGAATTCTCCGGCAGCGAATCCCAATTCATTGAGCCGGGCGAGTTCGAGGATGGTCTCGTCGCTGGCGTGCGCCTGAGCGAGCCCGGCGGCAGCCTCTCCGGCATCAAACGGCTGGTGGCGGTTGTGGAAAATCCTGACGAGCGCAACCGAGGTTGGATCCGAGATACCGGCCTCGCGCGCCGTGGCAACCTGGGTCACCTCCAGGGCGGTGATGTGGAGCGCGACCAATTCGCGAATCGAGTCGTAGGCCATTCCGGCGTCATCGAGCTGCTTGGTATCGACCGGAGGAATACCGTGGCAGCCGATGATCGAAAGGGCCAGCGCCGCGACGAGGGCGCTTTGCGTTGCCCGGAGACCGCGATCCGGAATGTGCGCCATGGCAGAGTCCCTGATTGAATTTTACGCTGGAGTGACAGGGAGCAACGGCAGTGTAGCCGAAGAGGTATGAGGGCCCTTACACGTTGTAGACGCGCTCGATGTCGAAAACGCCCGGAATGCGTTTGATGCCGGCAATGATGTACTCGAGCTGTCTGCGGTCGCGCACGTCGAGCGCCACATCGATGCGAGCCCGCGTGTTGTCTTCGCCGCCGCTCTCAAACGTGCGGATGTTCGCCCCCGTCTCGCTGATGATGTTGGTGATTGCGGCAAGCATTCCGGGGCGGTCTTCGGTGAAAATCCGAAGGCGGACGGGAAATTGCGTATGCGTGGATCCCGCCCATTCCACCACAATGCGGCGGTCGGCTTCATAGAGCAGGTTCTCCACATTGGGGCAGCTCTTGCTGTGGACGGCGATGCCCCGTCCTCGGGTGACATAGCCGATGATGTCGTCCCCGGGGATCGGGTTGCAGCACTTGGACCGGTAGACCATCAAATCGTCGTGGCCCTTTACGAGAATGGTGGCCTCATCCATTCCCAGCATGCGCTTGATGCTCAGCTTCGGCTGCTGCTCCTCCGATGGCGGTGCCAGCGGCCGGCCGGTCGCTCGCGCCAGCACTTGGCGAGCCGACCACTTGCCGTACCCGAGGCTGGCGTACAAATCGTCCACGCGCCCAGTGCCGTACTCGGAGGCGACGCGCTGCCAGTCTTCCTGGGTGATTTTCTTCAGACTGATGCCGGCCTGCCGCGCCTCTTTCTCGAGCAGGCGGCGGCCGACGTCAGTCGCCTCTTCGCGTTCATGCAGATTGATCCACTGGCGAATCTTGCTGCGGGCGCGCGAGGTGCGGACGAAGGAGAGCCAGTCGCGCGAGGGCGTGTGGCCTTTCTGGGTGATCACTTCGACGACATCGCCGTTGGCGAGTGCGTGTCGCAGGGGAACCATCTCGCCGTTTACCTTCGCTCCCGAACATTGGTGGCCGACTTCGGTATGGATGGCATAGGCGAAATCGACGGGGGTGGCGCCGCGCGGCAGCACTACCACCCGGCCCTTGGGAGTGAAGGTATAGACCTCTTCGGGATACAAATCGACGCGCAGCGTAGAAAGAAACTCGCTGGGTTCCTGCATCTCCTGCACCCACTCGATCAGATGGCGCATCCAGACGATTCGCTGATCGTCGGCCGAAGACGCTCCTTCCGTTCCGCTTTTGTACCTCCAGTGCGCGGCCACGCCCTGCTCGGCGATGCGATGCATCTCCTGCGTCCGAATCTGCACTTCGAAAGGCTGCCCGGAGTGGATTACCGTGGTGTGCAGCGACTGGTAGAGGTTTGCCCGCGGCATGGCGATGTAGTCCTTGAAACGACCGGGGACCGGCCTCCAAATCTGGTGGATGACGCCCAGGGCGGCGTAGCAGTTCTTGACGGTATCGGTGATCACACGTACGGCCAACAGGTCATAGGTCTGATCGAGCGTGCGTTGCTGCTTCTGAATCTTCAGGTGCAGCGAATAGAGCAGCTTGGTGCGGCCCTGCACTTCGGCGGGGATTCCGTTGGCCACCATTTTTTCGCGGATGGCCTCCTGCACGTCGGCCAAAAACTTATCGAAGACCTTTTGTTTGCTGGCTACCCTCTTTTGCAGCTCAAAGAACGCTTCCGGTTCGAGATAACGGAAGGCCAGGTCTTCGAGCTCTCCGCGGATCAGTCCCATTCCGAGCCGGTTGGCGACCGGGGCATAGATATCCAGCGTTTCCCGCGCGATCCGCTGCTGACGTTCCGGGGCGAGATACTCGAGCGTGCGCATGTTGTGCAGCCGATCGGCCAGCTTCACCATTACCACCCGGACATCGTTCACCATAGCCAGCAGCATCTTGCGTACGTTTTCGGCCTGACGGTCCTCCGGCGCGAGCAGATCGAGTTTGCTGATCTTGGTCACACCCTCCACGATGCGGGCCACATCGCCGCCGAACTGCTCGGAGATTTTTTCGATCGGGATTTTTGTGTCTTCCACCACGTCGTGAAGCAGGGCGGCGCACAGCGACGTGACGTCCAGCTTCATGTCGGCAAGCGAGTGCGCTACCTCGAGCGGATGAGAGAGGTAGGGCTCGCCGGAAAGGCGCTTCTGCATCTTGTGCTGCTCGGCGGCGAACTCGTAGGCGCGGCG
>JASHRC010000099.1 GCA_030037525.1 Candidatus Acidiferrales bacterium
TTTCGCAGCGTGACGCGAGGCGGCGCAGTCTCGATAAGCGCATTGGGCGTCCGATCCGGTACGGGGGACAATTGCGTGGCCATCGGTCGAGCATTGTACATCGCGCGGGGCAGCGATTCACTCATCGACTTCGCAGGCCCGGGGAGGTTCCTGTCGGATTCGTTGCTTATTTCTTGGCGGCTTTTTCGGCGTACTTCCTCTGGAAGCGCTCCACGCGTCCGGCCGTATCCACCAGCTTCTGCTTGCCGGTAAAGAACGGGTGGCAATTCGAGCAAATTTCCACGCGGATCATGGGTCCTTTGAAGGTCGAGCGCGTTTCAAACGTATTGCCGCAGGCGCAATGCACCGTGACTGGATGGTAGTCTGGATGAATCCCTTGTTTCATGGATTGCTCCCCTCTGCCGGCCGGTCTGCGCGAAAAGGCACCCGAGAGTTCGCGTCGCTAGGCCAGCGAAGATTTTGATTATAGCCTACACGCGACCGAATCCCAACGACCCTCCGAGTGGGGGGTCGTGGGTCTGGACCTTGCAAGGGAATCGGACCTCACGAGCCGCTGAAAAGCAGGGGCATGCCGAGTTTCGAGCGATAATTGGGCCTGTACCGCTCCGTGTTGTAGAGCTTGGCCACATTGACCCTCCGTGCGCCAACAGACAGTTCGCTTAACGGCGCCTGGGTGTAGCAACCGTTCTGAATCGCGATCATCTTGCCGCTGACGCCGTCACGAATCAGATCTACAGCAATGTTCGCGAAGGTGATACTCACCAGTTGGTCGATCGAATCTGGCTCGCCGCTGCGCAAATCGTAGGTCAGATCACTGACCATTGTTTCCTCGCCCGTACGGCGGTGTACTTCATCGGCGAGGGCGTGGCCGATATCAGCTTTCTTGCGATGCCCGTAGGCATCCGCCTCGCCGTATTCCTTGGCCTCGCCGCCGGTCCAAATCGCTCCCTCCGATATGATGATGAGCGCGTAGCTGCTCGGATTGTTGATCTTGTCTTCCATCAGCAATTTGCAGAGGCGGTCGAGATCGAAAGGGTACTCCGGAATGAGGCAGCGTTCGGAGGTGACGTAGGCCGTGTAGAGCGAGGTAAAACCCGAATCGCGCCCAAAGATTCGAAAAATTCCGATGCGCTCATGCGAACCGATGGTGGTGCGCTGGCGGCTGATCGACTGCTTGGCGCGTGTGACGGCGGTCGAAAAGCCGATGCAATACTCGGTGCCGTGGACATCATTGTCCATCGTTTTCGGTATGGCGATCACCGGAAATCCCGCTGCCCAGAGAACCGCAGCAAAGCTCAGGGTGTCGTCTCCGCCGATGGCCACTAGGCAGCCGATTCCGAGGCATTCCAGGTTGTCGATCACGATGGACGTGAAGTCGTAGTATCCGCCATCGAAAGGAAGCTGGCTCAATTTGCTGTGGGGCAGGTGCTGGGGCACGGCCGCTTCCGCGATGCGCCGCGGATTGCACCGGGAGGTGTGAAGCACGGTACCACCGCTGCGGTCGATGGTGCGCGTATTTTCGCGATTGAGTTCGCGCACGTAGGTTGGATCGTCCGGCCCCTTCATATTCACGAGGGCTTCCCAGCCGCGGCGAAGCCCGATCACTTGCCGCCCGGTTTCACTCGATCCGTAGACGACCGATTTGATCACCGGATTCAAGCCGGGAACATCGCCGCCGCCCGTTAAAATGCCAATCTTGTTTTTTTCCCTGACCATGGGCCCTTTCTGCCGCGCGTCTCCCTCCCGAGGGGCGATTCCATTGTGCTTAGGTTAAGGCCGCAACGCAATCTCACTTGAGTGCCCGGCCGGCGAAATCGCGAGACGGGAGGGTGCCATTCCTGTAATCTGATGACTACAGGGCTCGAGGGGGTCGAGATGCAGCGCGCGCGTTTCTTTTTGCTGTGCTTGATCTCGGGCTTTCTGCCGCTTGCTCCTGCCCTTTGCGCGGCGAAGGCGCTCGAGATCTTCTTCATCGATGTGGAGGGAGGGCAATCAACCCTCATCGTTGATCCCAAGGGCGAATCGCTGCTGATCGACACGGGCTGGCCGGACTCGAACCATCGTGACGCGGACCGCATCATGGCTGCAGCCAGAGCCGCGAACATCGATCACCTCGATTACCTGATTGTCACGCACTACCACTCCGATCACGTGGGAGGGGTTGAGCAGCTCGCCAGCCGCATCCAAATCGGGACTTTCGCAGATCACGGTCCCAACCGAGAGCCGACTCGCGAAACCAGCGCCAATTACGCTACCTACCTCGAGGTCGTTGGCCAATCGCACCACGTGAGCCTGAAGCCGGGCGACACGCTCCCATTCCAGGGAATGCGAGTCGAGGTTCTGACGGCGGCGGGCGCCGAAATCACCGCGCCGTTGCCGGGAGCGGGGCAGCCGAATCCGCTCTGCCCGACGCTGCCGAGCGCGCCTGCCGATCCGACCGAGAACTCCCAGTCGGTCGGCGTCCTGATCACCTACGGTCGGTTCCGGTTCATCGATCTGGGCGACTTGACCACGCGCGGCGAGCTGGGCCTGGCATGCCCGCGGAATCGGATCGGCAGGGTGGATCTGTATCTGACGACGCACCATGGAACGGCACATCCGGGGACGGGCGATTCGTCGAACGCGCGCGAGCTCGTCGATGCGTTGCATCCGCGAGTGGCGATCATGAACAACGGCGCGATCAAAGGCGGACAGCCCACGGCGTGGCAGATCGTTCACGACTCACCGGGCCTCGAGGATTTCTGGCAGCTGCACTACGCCGTCTTGTCGGATCCGGAGCACAACGTCGCCGAGCAGTTCATCGCCAATATGGATATGAACGACGACGGCCACCCGATCGAGGTTTTGGCCGAGCCCGATGCGACATTCACGGTCATAAACTCTCGAAACAATTTTCAGAAAACCTACCGGAAGTAGCGAAGCAAACGAAATCACTGGCTGCGCAGGGTTCCCCACCGTGAGTCGAGACCGGCGGGCCGCATTTTTTGGGACGTTTCAATGGTCAATCAGGGCGAGCTCGTCGACGAAATCCTGATGCAGGCCGCGAGGGAGAATTTGGGCGCTGACAATGCGGCGAACCAGTTCGATGTTTTCGCGGGAGTGGGCGTAGGCGCGGTTTATGTCCGAAACGGGAATGCCCGCCGGCTGGCCGCTGATCTTTACAATCGCGTCGCCCGTGTCGACCAGGCCTTCTTCCACCACCGAGAAGTAAATTCCGGAACGGCCGCTGGCGACAAAGCGCTTCACCATGTCGTCGCGTCCAAAGCGAATTCCCAGCTTGTAGCAGGGCATGCGCGGCTGCGTGACCTTTACAGTGGCCGCTCCCATCCGGTAGAGATCGCCGATACAGGCGTCCTGTTCGTCGAGACCCTCGGTCGTCAGATTCTCGCCGAAATGGCCCCAGCCGAGATCCGCTTCAGGAAGTTGATCACGCCAATATTCGTAATGCTCGGATGGATAGGCATAGACGGCTTTGTTCGGTCCGCCGTGAACGCGCCGATCGGCCTGTTGGTCGCCATCGAGATTGAGGCGGCGCAGCATGAGAGGTCCCGCCACAGGAACTTTGAAAATTGAGGTCGTAACCTCGCGGTCGTGATGAAGAATTCGTCGCGGCAGGCCGACGTTGAGAGAAATGACTTTCATTGCGCGCAGTCCAGCACGGCGGCGCCATTGATGCGGTCGTGTTTCAGATCCTCGAGCGCGCGGTTGGCTTCGCGCAGCGGGAAGATGGCGACCTGCGTCTGGATGGGAATCTCCGCGGCGACGCGAAGAAAATCCTCGCCGTCCCTTCTGGTGTTATTGGCCACGCTGCGAATGACACGCTCCTGATAGAGCAGGTTGTAATCGAAAGAAGGGATCGGACTCATGTGAATGCCGCCCAGCACGAGGACTCCGCCTTTTCGTAAGGCCTTGAGCGCGGGCGGGACCAATTCTCCAGCTGGCGCGAACAGGATTGCCGCATCGAGTTTTGCGGGTGGCTCGGCCGCGGCTTCGCCCGCCCAGACGGCACCCAGCCGCAAGGCCAGTTGCTGGTGCTTTGCCCCCCGAGTGCAGGCGTACACTTCGGCTCCCCAGTGGCGCGCCACCTGAATCGCAACGTGCGCCGCCGCGCCGAAACCATAGAAGGCCAGGCGACTGCCGCGTTCGATACCCGACAGTCGCAGGCAGCGAAACCCGATGATTCCTGCGCACAGAAGCGGCGCCGCATCGCGATCAGAAAAATTCTCAGGTACGGCATAGACGAAGTCTTCCGGCGCCACCGCGTACTCGGCGTATCCGCCGTCTTCGGTGTAGCCGGTAAAGTCCGGATGATCGCAAAGATTTTCTTTTCCCGCACGGCAGTATTCGCAGGTTTGGTCGGTATGATGCAGCCAGGCGATTCCGACCCGATCCCCAATCTTCCGTTGCCGCGCGCCTTCGCCGAGTTTCTCGACGATGCCCACAATTTGATGGCCAGGGATGACCGGAGATTTCCGCGCTGGCAATTCGCCTTCGACCACATGAAGATCGGTGCGGCAGACGCCGCACATTTTCACGCGCACCAGGATTTCGCCGCGAGCCGGCTGAGGGTTCGGCGCATCGCAGAAGTCGAGCGGGTTCGTCTCAACCGGCGCCGGCCGGCGGAGCAGACAAGCTTTCACCGGGCGGCCCTCCGCACCGGGAAGGACCGCCCAAACGCCACGAGAAGTTCTGCTGGGCCGCGCGGTTTCGAGGGGAGCGGCTTTGAACGGGTTCCAAAAGTCCGCAACATGACCGGTTCAGGCTAGCAAATTTGCAAGACGCAAGCGGAAAAAAGTGCAGCCCCCCGGAGGGGACTTCACAGAAAAGGGTGCAGGTCAGGAGAGCTGGGAGGCAAGTTCGATGAAATCGGTGGCGGTGATGTCGAATGCGGCAGGGGGAGCCGCCGTGGGGTTCCTGGTGACCGGTGGCGGGGGAGTGCCCGCCGTACCACCTTCCAAAGGGCGTGGAACAAAAGCGGTCCTGAGGCCGCAGGAAGCCGCGGCATTCAGGTCCGGCGGATGCGCAGCAACCATCATGACTTCGGGCGGTTTGAGACTGAGCAAGTCCACCGCGCCCAGATAGACTTCGCGATCCGGCTTGAAACGGTGGAAGAGATCTGAGCCAAAGACGCCGTCCCAGGGCAACCCGGCAAATTTCGCCATCTCGATGAGCAGCGAGACGTTGCCGTTGGAAAGCGTGGCGACGACGTAATTTTTCTTAAGGCGCGTGAGTCCCTCGACCGCATCGGACCAGGCACGGAGGCGGTGCCAGACGCGATTCCAATGTCGTTTTTCCTCTTCGGTGAGACCGGTAATCTTGAATTCCTCGAGCAGCCTGTCGAGGATTCGCCGGTGGAGATCGTCGAGTTTCATCCAGGGCAACTGGCCTTTGCGAACCTGGTCCATCGACGGACCGTAACCCGCCCGCCAGCGGTCAGCGAATTCGCCCCAGTCGACTTCGAGATTCTTCTCGCGCCCCCATTGCTCGCCTTCGCGAATGATCGAGCCGCGCCAGTCAACCACCGTTCCGAAGACGTCGAACACCAAAGCCTTCACGCCGAGAGAGTTCGCAGGTGAAGGAACGTGGGATACGCCCGCCCCGGAGCAGGCAGCCAGGCCTCCGATGGCTGCCGGGACCACAAGGAATTCGCGTCGCTGCATGAGTTGTCCTGATCGATCCTCGCCAACGGCGGCATTCTAGCAGAAGTCCCTTTTGCCTGAGAGAGAGAAGAACGGAGAATCCCTTCTCCGGCTGCCTCGGGATGAACGACCGTTGTGCGTGGCGCCGTCGAGGATCGTATAGGTTCGATCGAACGGCGCCGAATAGGGATTTCCGAAGCGGACGGTCCACGCCCGGCTCAGAAGCGACGTTCGGCCGAGTTCCAGCGACCGAACAGTCTCTGTTTGGTCTGCGACCTACGCCCAGCGGTAGCCCTGTGGTTCGAGCGGCAGCGAGCGAATCCGCTGGCCGGTGGCGGTAAAGATCGCGTTGGTGATGGCCGGAATCATGGGCGGCAGACCGGGTTCGCCGAGGCCGGTCGGCGGGTTGTCGGTCTTCACAAAGGAGACGTCGATCTCCGCCGGGGCTTGGGTGAGGCGCAGAGGCGGATACTGATGGAAGTTGCTCTGCACGGCCCGACCTGCGTCGATGGTGATTTCGTAGCCCATGACGTGGCTCATACCTTCGATCACCGCGCCTTGCACGATGCTTTCAGCCGCCCTGGGATTAATGACGTAGCTGCCGATGTCGCCGACCACCCATGCTTTCGTGATTTTCAGGGTCTTGGATGAAGTCGTGCGAAGCTCGGCGACCTCTGCGAAATAACCGCGGTGGCTGAAATGGAAGGCCACACCCAGCGCTGCTCCGGCCGGGAGCTTGCGGCCCCACTTCGACCTCTCGGCCACCTTTTCCAGCACGGCACGCATCCTCGCTTGATCGAACGCGACGGGCGCAAAAGCCACCGCCGTTCCACGCGCGGGAGTGGCGGGAGGCAGTGGAGTCATAGCCAGCAGATCCAGGCGGAACTGAACCGGGTCTTTGCTGGCAGCGTGGGCCAGTTCGTCGATGAAAGACTGCATCACGAACGCGATCGCGTTGCTGCCGGGAGCGCGCAGTGCACCGGTCGGCACGCCGGTTGGCATCATCGAAGCCAGTTGCGAGAAATTGGGGATGAAGCGCGACGGGAATTCCTCGCCCGAAAGACCGGCACTTTGCGCGAACCGGCCATTCTCACCGAAGGTGACGAAGTGGTTCCGCCAGGAGATGATTTTGCCGTTCGCGTCGATCCCGCCTTTCAGGAAATGGAAGCCCGCCGGGCGGTAAAAGTCGTGAGCCATATCCTGCTCGCGCGTCCATAGGAGCTTCACCGGCACACCAACCTTCTGGGCAATGACGGCGGCCTCAACCATATAGTCATCGGTGAGACGGCGGCCGAACCCCCCGCCGACGCGGGTCAGGTGAACTTTGATGTCTTTCTGATCGATGCCCAGCGCCCTGGCGGTCTGCGCCAGGCCGGTTGCGGGGGTTTGGCTGGGAGCCCAAACCTCGAGCTTGCCGTCCTTGAAAGACGCGGTGCAGTTTTGCGGCTCGAGCGGAACATGCGAGAGGAACGGATAAGAGTAGGCGGCCTCCACGACGTGCGCGGCACGCCCAAAAGCCGCATCCACATCGCCGTCCTTGCGCAGCACCTGCCCCGGTTCCTTCTTGGAGAGTTCGACTGCGTTGCTCGCGTACAGCTGGCTGCTCTGAGAAGCCGTGGGCCCCTCCTCCCAAACAACCTTGAGCTTGTTATCGCGCGCGTTGCGGGCCTGGTACCAGCTATCGGCAACGATCGCCACACCGCCCGCCAGCGCCGTCGGGTCCGGGCCCGGTTCAACGATGAAGGCGTGTCGTATGCCCGGCAGCGCCTTGACCTCCTCTAGATTCGCGCTAGCAACTTTGCCACCGAAGACAGGACACTTTTCGTAATTGGCATAAAGCATCCCGGGCATGTTGACATCGATTCCGTACAGCGGCTTCCCGGTTACGATTTTCTTGATATCAGCATTTGCCGCGTTCTTCCCGATAACCCGATACTCTTTGGGATCCTTCATCTTGAGTGTCGTGGGGTCGGGCGGCGGCATGGTCGCGCCCTTGGAGGCGAGCTCGCCATAGGTGAGGCTGCGACCGCTGGGGTTGTGATGCACCCTGCTGGGCGTCGTGGAACACTCGGACTCGGGTACGCCCCAGGTTTCCGCCGCGGCAGCGATCAGCATCCTGCGGCCAGCGGCTCCCACCCGGCGCATCGGTTCCCAATTCATGGGAGTGGCCGTGCTGCCGCCGGCGATCTGCAAACCGTATTTGGCCGGATCGAGATCCCCTTGCTCGATTCGCACATCGTTCCAATCGCAATCCAGCTCTTCTGCGACCAGCATGGGCAGCATGGTCTTCACACCCTGGCCGATTTCTGGATTCTTGGCGATAATCGTCACGGTGCCGTCTGAGGCGATGGCGATGAACGACGTCGGCAAGAGCTTCACCGGGGGTCCGAACTGCGCCGCAAGAACTTTTTGCACTGGCTCGATGTAGTAGGCGAGAACCATCCCGCCGCCGGCAAGAGCAGTCGCGCGTAGGAAGGAGCGGCGGCTGATCGGCTCCCCATTCGGTTTCGGCGCTTCCTGCGATTTCGCGAATGTCGTAGCCATGGCAGACTCCTTACGCCTCGACGGACCGAGACAGGTCCGCGTCGGTCGGCTGCGCTGACTGTTGTTTTGCGTGAATCTCGGCGGCCCTGTGAATCGCCTTACGGATGCGCAGATAGGTGCCGCAGCGGCAGATGTTGCCGTCCATGGCGGCATCGATCTCGGCATCGGTAGGATGGGGATGCTTGGCAAGCAACGCGGCTGCCGACATGATCTGGCCGGCCTGGCAGTAGCCGCATTGAGGCACGTCCATTTCCTCCCAGGCCAGCTGCACCGGATGGGTGCCGTCCTCCGACAGGCCCTCGAGCGTGGTGATGTGCTGATCGGCGACAGACGAGATAGCGGTGGTACACGCCCGGGTCGCTTGGCCGTTTATGTGCACCGTGCAGCATCCGCATAGGGCCATTCCGCAACCGTACTTCGTCCCTTTGAGGTCCAGGATGTCGCGGATGACCCAAAGCAGGGGCGTCTCGGCGGGCACATCGACGGTGACAGGCTGGCCATTAACGACCAAGTTGTATGGCATGGAGTTCACCTCGGCGGGATGGGCTGAACGATGGGAACGATAGCATCGGCAAATGCGCGGCGTCAATCGCACCTGGGATGCCTGTTCGGATATTGCGCGAGCGCAGCGACTTAAATCGCTCCCCCAGACATTTGGTCGGCGATGTATTCGGCCTGGCGAATGGCCAGCGCCACGATGGTGAGGGTGGGATTTTCGCCACCGCTCGAGGTGAACTGACTCCCATCGGATACGAAGAGATTCTTGATATCGTGTGCTTGTCCCCAGCGGTTTACCACGCCATCGCGCGGATTTTCGGACATGCGAGTGGTGCCCATGTTGTGCGTCGAGGGAAACGGCAGGCGGTGCACAGTCCTCTTCGCGCCGATCGATTTGTAGAGCGCGTCCGCTTGGCCGAGAGCATGCTTTTGCATGGCGAGATCATTCGCATGGTCGTCCACGTGCACATCGGGAATCGGCAGGCCGTACTTGTCCTTGCGAGCGGGATGCAGCGTGACGCGATTGCTATCGCGCGGCAGGTCCTCGCCGATCAGCCAGACTCCCGCGATGTTCACGTAATGGTCGACGATCGAGGCGCGATCGCGGCCCCACCCGTTCGGGACGATATTCTGCGCGAAACTCGGCAAGCCCTGCGGAAGCAGCTCCATTTGATAGCCGCCGACGAACCCACGCCGGATGTCCAGCCGCGCCTCATCCATGACGATTCCCGACTGCGCGGTGCCGCGGTACATGTGCACGGGCTTATCGAAAATGGCAAAGACGGTTGAGGTCGTGTGGCGCATGTAATTCCGGCCGAGCTGGCCAGATGAGTTAGCCAGGCCTTGGGGAAACAGGCTCGATGCGGAATTCAGCAGCAGGCGCGGAGTTTCGATGGCATTTCCTGCCACGCAAACGATGCGGGCTTTCTGCCGCTCGATTGCGCCGGCGCGGTCGGCGTAAACGACGCCAGTGATTTTTCCGGATTGGTCATGCTCGATATGCAGAACCTGCGATTCCGGCCGAATTTCGGTTCTGCCGGTTGCCTCGGCCTTGGGAATCTCGATGTAGAGAGTCGACCACTTCGCGCCGAAGGTACAGCCCTGAATGCAGAACCCGGTCTGCTGGCAAGCCGCGCGGCCGTCGCGTGGCACCGAGTTGATCGCCATATTGGTGGTCATGAATTGCTTGTAACCCATCTTTTTCGCGCCCGCGAACAACACCTTGCCGTGATTACTGACCGGCAGGCGAGGGATGCCGTGCGTGCCGGTCACGCCCATCTTCAGTTCGGCGCGATCGTAATAGGGCTCCATTTCCCCGAGGTCGATCGGCCAATCGAGCAGATTTGCTCCACCAATCGCGCCGTAGCGCGTCCGCGTTTTGAACTCGTGCTCCTGAAAACGCAAAGCGCAGCCGCACCAGTGGACCGTCGTGCCGCCTACGAGCTTGCAGATCCAGGCAGGCAGATCGGGAGAGGTTTCGGCCACATACCACGAGCCGGAAGCGGTGCGCGGGTCGAGCCAGGTAAAAAGTGCGAACATGGCGTCTTCGTCGTTCCGAAAATCGGTAATCTCGATACGTTTGCCAGCCTCGAGCACGACAGAAGAAATGCCTTTTTGCGCGAGTTCGTTCGCCAG
>JASHRC010000100.1 GCA_030037525.1 Candidatus Acidiferrales bacterium
TGGGGCACTTTGGCCGCAGCAGGATCGCGGAAGTCTTGATCCTGGCGCGCGGCGGAGGTTCGCTCGAGGATCTTTGGGCGTTCAACGAGGAGACGGTGGCCCGCGCGATTGCCCGGTCCGAGATACCGGTCATCACCGGCATAGGCCACGAAACGGATTTTACGATCGCCGATTTCGTGGCCGATCTGCGCGCGCCGACACCCTCGGCGGCAGCCGAAATCGTGGTGCGTTCGCGGGGAGAGTTTGACCGCCAGATCGAGGCTCATTTCCGCGATCTCGTGAAAGAGATGCGCTATCGGCTGTCGGTCAGCCGCCGCCGCCTCCACGAGGTGCGTCTGGATCGCGGATTCCGCCAGGTCGAGGTTCTGCTGCGGCGCCGGCACCAGCAATTAGACGAGCTGGCCACAACGCTCGGAGTTGCGCTTGGCCGGCAACTCGCCCTGGCCAGGCAACGGCTGACCAAGTCGAGCGCCGAGCTTCTGTCGTTTGACCTGCGAGGGCGCACCGCCGTGCTCGCTCGCCGAATCGAGCAGCAGCAGCAGCTGTTCCAAGCCGCACTCGAACGCCTGATGACGCGCAAGCAGCGGCAGTTCGCCTCGGCACACCTGCGTTTCGCGCAGGCCGATTTGCGTGCGCGTGTGGCCAAGCTGCGCCGCACCGCTGACGAGTGCTCCTTGCACCTGCGGGCGCGCATCGATCATTTGCTCGTTGCCAAACGCCGGCGCCTGGAAGCAGCCGCGCTGCAACTGGAGGAACGCAGCCCATTCCAGTTGCTGGAACGAGGCTACGCCATCGCCTACGACGGGTCTGGGCGAGTTCTGCGCTCCGAGGATCAAGTCGCCATCGGCGACCCGATCCGCGTGCGACTTGCCCATGGCGAGCTCGATGCCACGGTCCGCGGCAAGCGCGAGCCGTAGATCGGTGCGGACGTCGGAAGAGGAGCGAAACGGTGGAAGAAACTTCCACCGTTTCTAAGAAACGCGTTCAGCAGGTTCTTTCCATCATTCCCCATTCCCGCAAGCTGGCCGATGGGTACTTAAGCCGGACTTATTTTCCCGAAAGCCCAACATCGGTTCCGATGCCCGTGCAAAAGTCCCAGCCGCTCATGGCGGGATAACCTTCATATGGGCCGCACGTGCCGTAGTTCACATCCTGAAAGGCGCGCGGGTTCCGAAGGTTGCTGTAGATCAAAGAGAGCTCCGCCGCGCTCGACGGAGCAAAGCGGCCGGCCGCATTCACGATGCTCGACAGTCCCACAACAGCAAGGCTCGTGCCCCCGACAGGTACCCATCCGAGTACAACCGTCGGTATCGAAGGCGACTGAATCATTTCGTAGGGGAAGGAATCATAGACCCAGGCGCCTGTATCAGGGTCCGAATCGAAAGACACATCCGGCACTCCGCGACTCGGGCCTACGATATAGGCGATCGAATTCTGATAAAACGGCCGCGGCTCATATGCGCTAGGGCCACCGCCATCCAACTGCCAGGCGATCGACGCCTCGAAGGCCCCTGTATAAAGATTACGGACATTGCTTGTGCCTCCGGCCGCAACCACGTTGGGAGACGAAGACGGCCACTCGACGCCAGGGGTATCTCCGGCCGAAGCGAAATAGACGACCTTCGGCGCTGTAAAAAGCACGTCGTAGGCCTGTTCCCCCTGGAATTCAGCTCCACCCCAGCTCATCGATATCTCGCCGCCACCATTCGACGCCACGAGTTTGCTCGCCACCTGGACGGCTGTGAGCAGGTCGGCATCGCTGTTCGACGTTGCCTCGACCAAGACAATTTTTGCATTGGGTGCCAAGGCATGGGCCCACTCAATATCCAAAGATTCTTCGAGCTCCCATCCACCCGTGGGGTCCTGCGGGGGCGGGGCGCCACCGGGAGTGGCGTAAACGACGCTAAAGTTTGCCGGCGGTAGTCCAAATTGGGTCGAGAAAGTGTTCAGATCTTCTGCTGCATTTGGGTCATCGAAAGCATCGACAATGGCACGGATGCCACTGCCGCCTGTCGGGTTCGTCACCGTGACATTGGGATTGCAACCGGGTACCACCGGCGTCACGAGTTGGTAGACGCAGGCCAGTGAAGCGGGCGTTTCAAACAAAAATCCGGCGTACGGAGGGGACTCGCGTGGCTGCAATCCCGCCGAACCCGCACTGGGCAGACCGCCTCGGGGAACGACCAGCAGAATATGTGTGTGTGCGCGAACGCCAACGTCTTCAGGGTGCTCAACGCTTGAGCTGGGTGTGATGACGACGGGCGAGCTGGCAGCGTTCTGGGCCGCGACGCGTGAGCAGAAGGTCAACAGCAACACGCACACCAAGATGCAGAGAGACGAAGACAAGGCTTTCATTTCTCGACCCTCCCTAAACGGGATTTCCATTTTGACCTGCCGGATGGCCCGTCTTATACACCCGACACCTCATCGGAGTGAACCAATTGCATTTCTTCTGATCAGACTGGCCCGACCCAGTTCGCGCTCTCTTCGCCGGGCAGCTTTGCAGCGCCCGCCGTGCCTGCCTGGGGGCACGGCCAGTGCCCAGATCCGCCGGAGCATCCCTCCGAACACCCGTCGCGTCAGACGGCTCTTCGCCAGCAAAAGCTAGTAATGGCGGGCGTGCTTCACCAAGCGTCCGCCAGTTTTGACCAGGCGTTGCCGCAAGCTCGTCCGCGAGCAGGCGTCAACCTTCTTCGGCAGCACCAGCCCTCGCCGCAGGTTGCCCAAGTTGTACGCGAGCCAGTCAGCTGTAAGCGCGCTTCATTCGCTCGGAAGCGATGACAAGGTGACCGGGTCTCCCATGCGCTGCCTGTTTACCCCTCTTTGATCCACCGTTCGGCCGTGCCTCACTTGTTGTAGAACCGCACGACAGCCCGGCTCGGCAGGTTCCGATTCGTCACGATAAAGCCGACCCGAGCGAACAATTCCCCGGCAAGGTTCGTTGGTGAGGCTTCAAATTAGAAATGTGGGCTTAGTCTTCTTCCGGGCCGCCCGCGACCTTCAGAACCGCCAGGAACGCCTCTTGCGGGATATCCACGCGCCCCACCCGCTTCATGCGCTTCTTGCCCTCTTTCTGTTTTTCGAGCAGCTTACGTTTTCGCGTGATGTCTCCGCCGTAGCATTTGGCCAGCACGTTCTTGCGTATGGCGCTGATGGTCTCACGGGCGATGACCCGGCCGCCGATGGCGGCCTGAATCGGCACCTCGAACATCTGGCGCGGAATCAGCTTTCGCAAGCGGGTGGCCAGCTCGCGTCCGCGTTCGTAGGCCTGGTCCCGATGGCAGATGATGGTCAGCGCATCGACCGGCTCGCCGCCGACCATCATGTCGAGCTTCACCAGATCCGATGCCCGATAACCCGAGAGATGGTAATCGAGCGAGGCATAGCCGCGCGAAACGCTTTTCAGCCGGTCGTAGAAATCAAGCACGATTTCGTTGAGCGGCAGCTCGTAAGTGAGCATGATGCGCGTGGGCGAGAGATATTCGAATTTCTGCTGCACGCCTCGCTTTCGTTCGCAAAGCTCGAGGACTGCTCCGACGGAATCCTCCGAGGTGATGATCATCGCCGTCAGAATCGGTTCTTCGATCTGGCGGATCGAAGAAGGCGGCGGGAATTTTGTCGGGTTATCGACCTCCATCACCTCGTTGCTCGTCGTGGTGATGCGGTAGCGGACGCTCGGCGCGGTGGTGATCAGATCGAGACTAAATTCTCGCTCCAGCCGCTCTTGCACAATCTCCATGTGCAGCAGGCCCAAAAATCCACAGCGGAAGCCGAAACCAAGCGCCGCGGAGTTTTCGGGCTCATAGAAGAAGGCAGCGTCGTTGAGCTGCAGTTTTCCGAGAGCATCGCGAAGCGCCTCATAATCAGTCGCGTTGACCGGGAACAGGCCGGCAAAGACCATCGGCTTGGTGGCTTCCAAACCCGGGAGCGGCGGAGCAGGACGGTCGGCTTCGACGATCGTATCGCCCATGCGCGCATCGGCCACTCGTTTGATGTTCGCAACCACAAATCCAACGTCGCCCGCCTCCAGCTCGTCTAGCGCCACTGGCTTGGGCGTCAGCGCGCCAAGCGTCTCGACTTCATAGACTTCGTTGCTTGCGCAGAGGCGAATCTTCATATGCGGCGTGATGCGCCCCTCGATCACGCGCACCAAGACTACAGCGCCACGATAGATGTCAAACCAGGAGTCGAAAACGAGCGCCTGCAGGGGCTTGGCGGCCGAGCCTTTGGGCGGGGGAATCCGCTTGACGATCGCCTCGAGAACGCCTTCGACCCCCAGGCCGCTTTTGGCGCTGATCAAAAGAGCATCGTGAGCCGGAATCGCCAGCACATTTTCGATCTGTTCCTTCACATGTTCGGGCTGCGCAGCCGGCAAGTCGATCTTGTTGATGATCGGAATGATTTCCAGATTGTGCCGCGAAGCGAGGAAGGCGTTGGCCACCGTCTGCGCCTCCACGCCCTGGCTTGCGTCCACGACCAGCAGCGCGCCTTCACAGGCCGACAGCGCCCGCGAGACTTCATAAGAAAAGTCCACATGGCCCGGCGTATCGATCAAGTTTAGGCGGTACTGCTGGCCATCGCGGGCGGTGTAGTGCAGGCGGATGCTCTTTGCCTTGATCGTGATGCCGCGCTCGCGCTCCAGATCCATCGAGTCAAGCACCTGCGCAGTCATCTCGCGTTCGCTCAGAGCGCCGGTTCGCTCGAGCAGCCGGTCGGCCAGCGTGGATTTCCCGTGGTCGATGTGCGCGATGATCGAGAAATTACGGATAAACTGCGGATCCATGTATTTGCGTGTGGAGCCAGGCGCAGGAGCGCGGGCGCACTCACTCGAAAGCCAACAATCGCTCAGTGTGCCATAGTTCGCGGCCTCGAGCTAGCGTCCCGCAAAGTTTCCGCCGCCGTTTATAGCGAGGCGCTCCCCACCGTGGTGGCCACCTCCGACACGAGCGCGGCGAGCTCGTCGGGGCCCGAAACCGGCGGATAGCACGTGGTTTCCACACAAACATAAGCTTGAGCCCCAGGCGCCTTCCTGTCCGCAAGCGTCTCGCGCAGCCGAGGCGGCAGAACGCCGCCCGCACATCGCTCGGGCGCGACGCGCAGGACCGTCTTGCCCGCTCGGTAAACCGCGTGCGCGGCTCGCTGGAGTTCACTGGCTCGGGGATCGCCGTCCGAGCCGGTGATCACCACTTCAAGCGGATGGCGCGCATGCACGAGAGCCGCCAGCGCGTAGGTGGAGGCGAACAGCGCGTACTGGGGAACCAACCCGATGAACGCTTCGAGTGTTTTTTCCGCCCAAGCCCGGTAGAGATCTTCGCCGGTGAGCGAATGCAGCCGATCGAGCACCATCACCGCGACGGAATTGGCCCCGGGCGTCGGGGCATCTTGAATCGGCTTGCGGCGCACCTCCAGGCCCCCCAACGGCGGCGCGTCGGTCGCGCGGTCAAAAAATCCGCCACGATCGGGATCGCCGAAACGCTCGATGGCCAGCCGCATGGCCCGCTCGGCGGTATCGAGATAGCGCCGATCGAGAGTTGCCTGATAGGCGTCCAGAAGTGCTGCCGCTGGAAATACCTGGTCGTCGAGTGAACCGTCCAGTCGCGGCCCGCCGACGCGATGCAGAAATCCTCCTGACTCCTCCCACGCTTCGGCCACAATTCGATCGAGCGTCTTGAGCGCGAAATCGCGGCACGAGGCGCGGTCCAGCACGCTCGCCGCCTCCAGATACGCGGAGACGAACATCGCATTCCAGCCGACATAGAGCGTTTGATCAAGGGCCGGCGTCGGCCGGCGCCCGCGCCGGGCCTCGAGCAACTTGCCTTTGGCGCGCGCGAGGAGCAAGGCGACCTGATCGTCGGCCATCTTGAGCTCGCCACCAATCTCTTGGGTCGTCCCTGCGATCCACAGAACGTTTTTCTCCGGATTGTGATGCATTTCGCCATGCGGGCCGACATCGTAGTAAAGCTCGGCCACCCGCGCCTCCTGGGGCGAAAGCACCGCCCGCAGTTCCGCTTGCGTCCAGGTGAAATAATCGCCGTCATCGTCGAGTGTCTGATCGGCGTCCTGGCTCGCGTAAAAGCCGCCGCCGTCCCGATCGGAGAGAACCTCATCTGCCCAGGCGATGATGCCTTCGGCCACCTGACGATACTTTGCGAGACCGAAAACCTGAAACCCGTGAAGGTAATTCTTCAGGAGCTCGGAATTGTCGTAAGACATTTTCTCGAAATGCGGCACGCACCACCGCTCGTCCACCGAGTAGCGATGAAACCCCCCGCCGATCTGATCCTGGAAGCCGCCCGAGGCCATGCCGTCCAGTGTCTTGGCCGCGATCGTTTCGAGCCTGGCCCCGTCGGGCCAGTGGCTGCGCTCCAGCAGCAAGTCGATCGCGGAGGAGTGTGGAAATTTCGGCGCCCCTCCGAAGCCGCCGTGCGTTTGATCGAACCGGCTGACGGCCGATTCAATCACCGAATCGACCACCTGGGCATCGAAGCCGCCGCCCGCAGGGGGGACGAGTTCAGCCCCTCGGACGGCCTCTTCGAGCGAGCGCGCTTGCTCGTCCACGGCATGGCGGCGGGTTTGGAAGGCGTCGGAAACGGCGGCAAGAATCCGCTTGATCCCCGGACGGCCCATGCGATCCTCCGGGGGGAAATAGGTGCCGCCGAAAAAAGGCTTTCCATCCGGCGTGAGAAACGCAGTGAGCGGCCAACCGCCCTGGCCGGAAATCGCGCCAATCGCGGACTGATAACGCGCGTCCACATCGGGCCTCTCGTCCCGATCGACCTTCACCGGAATATAGAGCTGGTTGATCATGGCCGCGATTTCGGGATTTTCGTAGCTTTCGCGGTCAATCACGTGGCACCAGTGGCACCACACCGCGCCGATATCGAGCAGGATGGGCTTGCCTTCGGCGCGCGCTCGCTCGAAGGCTTCCTCGCCCCATTCCTGCCAGTCGACGGGTTGGTGCGCTGCCGAACGGAGGTAGGGGCTAGCGGAGTCCTTTAGGCGATTCCCGGTGCTCACCTAACCACAGTAGCAGGATCGGGAGAAAAGAAAAGCCCGGGGCGGGCGGCAGAAATTCTGCCAGGCATCGGTCCCAAGACCAAGTTCGCGGGCCAGCTACGAAATCAGCGCGGTTGGGTTCGTCACGCACATGCGGCGAACCTCCGCTTTGCCAAATCCCGCATCGAGCATCTTCTGCGCGAACATGGCGAAGCCGTCGGCGACTGGCGGATTGATGGTCTGGCCCAAATCGGTCGAGAGGACCACGCGCTCCGGCCCCACTCTCCGCACGCTATCGAAATAGGCTTCCCAGGGGGCCTTGTTCGTGTACATGGTGGTAAAGCAGTGCTCGATCATCGCGCCCATCCCGGCAACCTCCTCCTGTTCTGACGCAGTCATGTTCTGAGAAGGAAATTCGGCGTGAGTGACCACAACGCGCTGGAGGCCCATTTCCTTGGCT
>JASHRC010000101.1 GCA_030037525.1 Candidatus Acidiferrales bacterium
CACTCCGCTTGGCCCGGTCGGATCTCTCCTCCCGGCTGGAGTCTGCTACCGGGTGCTCCGGCGCTTACCCGAACAGGACTTTCACCTGCCAGAACATCGCGTCTTTCAGGACGCACCAAGTCCGGTATTATAGGAACGCACTTACATTCTCGCAAGGAAGCGGATCCTGTTGGCACTTTCTCCTCGCCTGCGCTGGAAACTCGATCAGATTCGCAGAAGGACAAGCGGAGCATTTATGGGAGGGAGGCAACCACCTCGCCCGAAACTGTGCCCCTCCTGCGGGACCCTGGTCGGCGCGGGCGCAACCCATTGCCACCAGTGCGGCGCAAACGTGAACTTTTCGCTCGCCGCCGCGAGCAAATCGCTCGGCCGGCTGATGCCTGCCACGTCGCCGATCACCTACGCAGTTCTGGCGGTCACCTGCGTCGTCTACATTGTTTCGTTGCTGGCCACCATTCGGGAGGGCGGTCTGGGCGCATCGGGAGGGGGTTTATTTGGGCTCGGCGGAATCCGCGGCGACATTCTGCTTCGGCTGGGGGAGTCCCTGCCCCTCGGCTACGACTTGGCGCAGCCCTGGCGATTGGTGACGGCCGTGTTTCTCCATGCGAGCCTCTTGCACATCATCTTCAACATGTGGGTGTTGATGGATATTGGTCCCCAGATCGAGGAGCTGTACGGTTCGGGGAGATATTTCTTCATTTATATCGCCGCGGGAATCGGCGGATATCTGGTGAGCAGCGGAATCGGCGGTCATCCGAGCGTCGGCGCGTCGGGAGCGCTGCTGGGGCTGATCGGCGTGCTTTTAGCCAGCACCATGGGCCGGCGCAGCGCCACCAGTCAGATGCTGCGTAGCCAGTTGATTCGCTGGCTTGTCTATATCGCGGTCTGGGGATTCCTGTTCCCGGGAGTTGACAACTACGCGCACGGAGGCGGTTTCGTGACCGGATTCATCCTGGGCAAGCTCATGGAGGATCGGCCTCCGGCGACACCGGAAGCGCGAAGATCAGCCTACACGCTCGGCTGGCTGACCGCTTTGGTGGTGATCGCGAGCTTCGTGATGATGGCGCTTTGGCTTCGTCGCGAGGGCTGAGCGCAATATTTCCGATTTAGGATGCATTTTCGGCGTGAAGCCGGCGCGACACCACAATCGCGTAATGCACGCCGGAAATCAGCACAAACGTAGCGACGACCACGCCGCATACTTCCTTGAGCGAAACCAGTTCCTGGCGGTGCCACACGGCCAGCACCAGCACGAGTACGACCATCGCAAGCTCGCAAACGGTTGCAGCTTTTCCCCAGATACTGGGCGGAAACGTTCGGTAACCCACGGTCAGCAGGATCACCGCCGCGGCCGCGAGCAGCAACACATCTCGGCTCAGGACCAGAATGGTGAGCCACCAGGCGATCTTGCCCTTGTGAGCCAGCACAAAGAAAGAAGAAGAGAGCAGCAGCTTGTCCGCGATGGGGTCGAGGTACGCCCCGAGCGGCGTTCGTTGATCGAGACTGCGGGCGAGCAAGCCATCGAGCCCGTCGGTGAACCCGGCCACCACGAGTATCGCCAGGGCCCATTGGTATCGGTCGTACTCGATGGCGATGATAAAAAATGGCAGGAATACCAGGCGCAGAAACGTCAGCTGATTGGGAACCGTGAGTATTCGGCTCTTCATCGCTTCATCGGGCAGCGGCGAGGCAGGTCAGGCGAATTGCGCGAGATAGTCTCGTAGCGAGCGGCCCACCTTTCGCTCGAAATTCTCCGCCAGCGAAGGAATCGAGCCGCGCGGTTCATCGAGCGCGATGCGCTCGACTCGCAGCATGGGAAAAAACAGTGTCGGCAGGCCGATCCGGTCGCCCTCCGGATGCAGCACCTGGCTCACGAAATCATCGAACGAGGCCAGGTCGATGCCGCGCAGCGTCACACCGGCATGGGAAATCTCGGCCAGTTCGCCCCAGATTCTTTCCTTGGGGCTGTGCAGGCTCACCACCACAATGGAGCGCGGCTGCATGGACACTCCCGAAAAACTCAAAGATTGGTCGGGCCGTGCTCTGCGGGCCCGCTTTCAGCGAAACAAGGGTCGCTCGACCGTCTCCGGCACGACCGAAATCGTCTTCAGATCGGGTGCGATTTCGAGCGTCGGCTCGGTGACCTTTTGAACCGCTTGGGGCGTCACCCCCGGCGCCACTTCCCGCAGCACCAGCCCCCGGCGTGTCACTTCGATCACGGCCAGGTCGGTCACAATCAAATCCGCGACCTCGATGCCGGTGACAGGCAGCGTGCACTTTTTCACGATCTTCGGTGCGCCATCCTTGGCGGTATGCTCCATGGCGATGATCAACCGCTTGGTTCCGGCGACCAAGTCCATCGCGCCGCCCATGCCTTTCAGCATTTTCCCCGGCACGGCCCAGTTCGCAAGTGTTCCTTTCTCATCGACCTCAAGGGCGCCCAGCACGCTGGCGTCAATGTGCCCGCCGCGGATCATGGCGAACGATTCGGCGCTCGAGAAATAGCAGGAGCCAGCAATCTCGGTCACCGGCTCTTTGCCCGCATTGATCAAATCGGGGTCCTCTTCCCCTTCGTAGGGATACGGTCCCACGCCCAACATGCCATTCTCGGACTGCAGAATGACTTCGATGCCCGGAGGCAGATAATTGGGAACGAGCGTCGGAATACCGATTCCCAGATTGACGTAGTATCCGTCGCGCATTTCCTGTGCCACGCGGCGCGCGATGAATTCTCGTTTGTCCATGGCTTCGACCTAGCGCTTCCGTTTGGGACCGGGCTCGGTCGGTTTCAGGTAGCCGGTGCCCTCAAAAATCGCGTCCACGAAAATGCCCGGCGTGTGCACGCTATCGGGATCGAGACCGCCCAGCTCGACGATCTGTTCGACTTCGGCAATCACGTAATCGGCGGCCGTGGCCATGACCGCGTTGAAATTTCGGGCCGTTTTTCGATACACGAGATTGCCCCAGCGGTCGCCCTTCCAGGCCTTCACAAAAGCGAAGTCCCCACGGAGGGCCGGAACTAGAATATGCGGCCGTCCTCCAAATTCGCGGACTTCGCGGCCCTCCCCCGCCATCGTTCCGTAGCCCGTGGGGGTGAAAAACGCCGGGATCCCCGCCCCCGCCGCACGCATTCGCTCGGCGAGCGTGCCCTGCGGATTCAGTTCCATCTCGATCTCGCCTGCCAGCGCAAGCTTCTCGAAGAACCGGTTGTTGCCCAGGTAGCTGGCAATCATTTTCCGCACTTGCCGGTTTTCAATCAGCGCGCCGATGCCGAAGCCGTCGATCCCCGGGTTGTTCGAAACGATCGTAAGATTCTTGGCACCTTGGCGGATCAGCGCGTTGATCAGATTTTCCGGCACGCCGCACACGCCGAATCCTCCGGCCAGAATCGTCGCACCGTCCTGGATGCGCCCAATCACAGCTTCGGCGTTTCGAACACGCTTGTCCATCCTCGCTCCCTGGTCGGCGAGGCACGCAGTGTACTACAGCTCCCCGAAACCCTTCAGTCGTCGCCTGCCGCGGGCTTTCGGCCGATTCCTTCGCGTGCGGCCCTTTTGAGGACTGCCACTCGCTCGGCCACGGCTGCTGCGGCCTGGGCGGGCGTGTGCGCCCGCTCGATTTCGGCCACCAGCGCCGATCCCACCACCGCCGCATCGGCAATGCCGCCCAGAATCGAAACGTGCGCAGGCTCGGAGATGCCAAAGCCGACGGCCAGTGGCAGTCGGGTGAACTGGCGAGCGCGCCGCGCCAGAGCGGGCAGATCTTCCGACAACTTGTCACGCACGCCGGTGACTCCGGTGCGGGAAATCAGATACAGAAAGCCGCTCGTCGAGGCGGCGATCTTCTTAAGCCGTTCATCGGTCGAAGTGGGCGCCGCGAGAAAAATCGTATCCAAGCCGCGCGCACCGATGGCTGCGCGGTACTCGGCGGCTTCTTCGGGTATCAGGTCGGTGACGAGCACTCCGTCTGCGCCCGCAGCGGCCGCAGCGCGAGCGAAGCTTCCGAGTCCCATCTGCAAAATCGGATTGAAGTAACTGAACAGTACCAGCGGGACGTCCGTGCGGGCGCGAAGCCGGCCTACCAGTTCGATCACGCGCGCAAGCGTCGTTTGGCTGCGCAGCGCACGCTCGCTCGCGCGCTGAATCGTGGGCCCATCGGCGACGGGATCGCTGAACGGCACGCCCAGCTCGATCAGATCCGCGCCGGCTTGGGCCGCGGCGATCACGATTTTCTCGCTGGCTTCAATCGAGGGATCACCCGCCATGAGGTAGGCCACCAGTCCCAGTTCGCCGGCTTCGGCGAGCTCGCGAAATCGGAGGCCGATTCGCCCGCTGCTCTCTGACGGACGGGAAGTTGATGGAGGGGTGGCGGCTTCAGGCATAACGCGAGAGGGTTTCCATATCCTTGTCGCCGCGCCCGGAGAGATTGAGGATCACGATTTCATCCTTGCGCATTTGGGGGGCGCGACGAATCAGTTCCGCAACGGCGTGCGCGGATTCAAGAGCGGGAATAATTCCTTCAGTGCGCGCAAGCATTCGCGCCGCCTCGATCGCTTCCCCATCCGCCACCGCCGTGTATTCGGCGCGACCCTGGTCGGCCAGCCAGGCATGCTCGGGGCCGACGGCCGGGTAGTCGAGGCCGGCCGACACAGAATGGGTGGTGGCGATCTGGCCATCGGCGGTCTGCAGCACGTAGGTGTAGGTCCCCTGCAAGACGCCGGGACGCGACCCGGTCAAACCGCGTCGCGCCGCCAACCGTGCGGCGTGCTCGCCAAGAGACCCTCCGCGGCCCCCGGCTTCCACGCCGATCATTTTCACCTTCGGCTCTTCGAGGAAAGCGTGAAAGAGCCCAATCGAATTCGATCCGCCGCCGACGCAGGCGAACAGATAATTGGGCAAGCGCCGCTCGATCTGCTCGATCTGCTTGCGCGCCTCCTCGCCGATGATCTTCTGAAAATCGCGCACGATCATGGGATAGGGGTGTGCGCCCAAGACCGAGCCGAGCAGGTAATGCGAGGTGCGCACGTTGGTCACCCAGTCGCGCATCGCTTCGTTGATGGCGTCTTTGAGCGTGCGGCTGCCGGCCTCGACAGCGATGACTTCGGCACCCAGCAGCCTCATGCGAAAGACATTGAGCCGCTGGCGCTCCATGTCCTCGGTGCCCATGTACACCGTCGCGGTGAGGCCGAGCCGGGCAGCCACCGTGGCCGTGGCGACTCCATGCTGGCCCGCACCGGTTTCCGCGATCACGCGGTTTTTGCCCATGCGCCGCGCGAGCAAACCTTGGCCCAGGCAGTTGTTGATTTTGTGTGCGCCGGTGTGCAGCAAATCTTCCCGCTTGAGGTAAATGCGCGCGCCGCCGAGATAGTCGGTCAGGCGCGGGGCAAACTGCAGCGGGGTGGGGCGCCCGGCGAAATCGCGGAGGAGCATGTCCAGCTCGGCTTGGAACAGGTGGTCGGTGCGGGCTTGCTCATAGGCGTGTTCCAGCTCCTCGAGCGGAGCCATGAGAGTTTCCGGGACGTAGCGCCCGCCGTAAGGGCCGTAGCGGCCGCTCTCCCGCGGAACTTCGACGGCGTAGCTCATCGCCGCACCTTTCGTTTTAGGGCAGCTTCCACCGCGCCCACGAACGCCCGGAGCCGCTCAGGGTTCTTCCGTCCGGGCCTTCGCTCGATGCCGCTCGACACGTCGACGGCATAGGGTCGGGCGGTGCGAATCGCCTCGCCCACGTTTTCCGGCGCGAGGCCGCCGGCCAGAAAAATCCGGCCATAGCGTTTGGCGCGCCGTGCCAGGCGCCAGTCGAACGTCCGGCCGGTTCCGCCAGCCAAGCGCCGATCGAAGCCGTCCAGCAGGATGGCCGATGCGCGCTTGAATGGCGCGAGCTGGGAGGGCGTAAACGAACGGCTCGTCCGAACCGCCTTGATCACAGGAAGCTGGCGGCTGAGCCGCGTCACTACAGCGGGAGCCTCGTCACCATGCAGTTGGAGCCGGTCGAGACCAACCGAATGCGCAATCTCAAGCATTTTCCACTCGGGTTCGTTCACGAAAACGCCCACGGCCGAAACACGTTTCGGAAGGCGCCGCACAATTCTCCTGGCCTGGGCCGGTGAAATGTAGCGCGGACTTTTCCGATAGAAGTTGAAGCCCAACAGGTCGGCCCCCGCCTCCACTGCGCACTGGGCATCTCGCCAGTTGGTGATCCCGCAGATTTTTACTCGCACCCGCCGCATCGTGGCCGCTCAGGCTCCGGTCGGACCCACGCCCACCAATTCGTGCAGCGCGACCGACGGGTCCGCTTCTTTCATCAAATGCTCACCGACCAGGAAGGCGTCAAATCCGGCACTTCGCAGGCGAAATAAGTCGTCACGGGTGCCGAGCCCGGACTCGCTGACGGCAATCGAGCCCTCCGGAATCGCTTCCACCAGATCGAGCGAAGTTTCCATGCGTAGTTCGAAATTGCGCAGGTCGCGGTTGTTGACTCCGACGATCCGCGCGCCGGCTCGCAGTGCACGATCCAGTTCTTCCCTCGAATGAACCTCCACCAGCGGCTCCATCCCGAGCTGGCGGCCGAGCTCGATGAATTCGCCCAGGTCCGGATCTGGAAGGATTGCGACGATTAAAAGGAAAGAGTCGGCGCCTGCGGCGCGCGCCTCCCAGATCTGCCACGGGTCGATGATGAAATCCTTGCGCAGGACGGGAATCTGCGTGGCAGCTCGGGCAGCCTTCAAATCGGCCAGAGAGCCGGAGAAAAAATCCTCCTCCGTGAGCACAGAGAGCGCCGCCGCGCCCGCCGATTCGAGAGCGGGCGCGAGCGTTGCGGGTGCGTAATCGGTGCGAATCGTACCCCGCGAAGGCGAGGCCTTCTTAAGTTCGGCAATCACGTTCCAGCGGTCGCCTCGCAAGAGCGCGCCGGCAAAGTCGCGTGCTGGACCGATTTTCTCGACCGCCATTTTGAGCGCCACATCCGGCAGGACACGCCTCCGGCGCGCGACTGATTCTCGCCGCGACCGGACAATCCGATCGAGGACGTTTTTCCCGTTGTTTTCCATAAGTGGCGGACCGGCGGCTTCCACCATGCTAACGACCGAGGATCGCCATGTCAATTTGCCCCTGTTTTGGCAGGTCCGGCGAGCAGAGGCTCGGAAAATCGAATGGGAATTCCGAAATTCGAGCCTCCAAAGCCTTCCAGAACGGCGTAGGTGACACCGATGACCTTGCCTTCCTGATTGAACAGAGGTCCGCCGGAACCGCCCGAGGTGGTTTGCGCGTCGAAGACAATTTTGTCCGGGAGGACATCGCCGATATGGCCCTGAGTGATGAGCGGACGAATCAGATTGCGGCGGGCAAGTTCATCAAGAACCCGCGAAGGCTGCCCTCCGTTTTGCTTGACGATCTGCTGCGCCGTGTCTTCGTCGGTGCGTGCCAGGATGGCGGCCAGACCCGTGGCATAGCCCATCAGAACGACCGGTGCGCCCGGCTGCGATGCGTTTTTGCTGGGGTCGAGCGGGAGTGCGGGACGCTTCAGGTCCCCGAGCTCGACACGCATGGTGGCCAGGTCGGCATCTTTCGAAAGATTCTCGATGTCGGCCGCAAAAGCTCGAGGAACGCCGGGAAAATAGGCGTGAATGGAGGAGATTTCTGCCTGCAGGCCTTGCCCAGCCAGATCGCCGAGGTCCTGGTTTTTCCACCAGGGCTCGGCCACGTGGCGGTTGGTCACGATCCGCCCCTGTTGGCCGACGAAGAATCCGCTGCCGAAGACGTCCAGTTTGACCTCCGGGCCGTTTCCGGTGAGCGTCAGGATGGGATTGCCGTCGCTATCTTCCAGCGGATCGCCCTGCGCGTTTAAGCCTGCGTAGTGGAGACGCTGGCCGGTCTGGATGTTGCGAAAGGCCACGGAAACATGGAGCAAGCAGACGCTCTGGGCGTTCTCACTGATGATGGAGATGGCCGAGGCGCCCGGCCGAGGGGGAGTGGGCAAGAGCACGGGGGCGGCTGCCTGGCTTTCGCGCAGCTTGCGGGCCTGGCTCATTAAGCTTTCCTGGCGCACCAGGCCCCGTTCCAGGCGCGCGATGGTCGCGGCGTCGAGCTGAATGTCCTTCGAGGTTTTGCGCACGAACAGAAAATAGATCGCTGCCATCACCACAGCGATGGAAAGAACGCCTCCGACGCCCATCTTGAGCCTGCGGTTGAGCGAGACGGCGTCCTGGGTCATTTTCTCGGTGACCGCAAGAGCGTCAAACGCGGTGTGCGCGATTTTCTGGCCCTCTTCAGCGAGTTGCGCCTTTTCAATGAGCACTTGATCGGCACGCCGCGCGCGCAATTGAGTTCGAACACGAGCTAACAGTTCGGCCGCGGCCCAGGGCTCGGAGATCGCGTCATCGGCGCCAAGGTCGAGTGCCGCGGCTCTGGCTTCTGCCGAGGGTCCGACCAGCAGGATTACGCGGACGCGCTCGGTGGCAGCCGAGCCGCGAATCGCAGCCAGGACCTCGCGGGCGCCTGAGGGCGTCGCCGATCCGTCGAGCAGAAGAAGATCGGCGCCCCGCTCTCGGATCACTTGGAGAGCTTCCTGCGATGTGGCGAACACCGAGACCTCGTACCCTGCTGCGCCGACTGCGGAAACCAGGGGCCCTCGACCGCTTGACTCGGCCTGGACGACCACGATCTTCTCGGCAACGGTGTTCATGGGCATGGCCCTCTGCTTAGCTTCCGATCCTCACCCAACCATGGTAGAACACCGCCGCTCCGGCACAAACGGGAACTCGGGGCGGACTCGGCGGCTTGCCTGACCATACAAGTTTGACGACTGCGGGGTGAAGGCGGATTCATGGTAGCGTCTTGGTGCCATGGCCGAGACCCTCCGAGAACTGAACCAGACGATCATCGCGTGCCGGAAGTGCCCGCGGCTGGTGCGGTATCGAGAAAAAGTCGCCAGGGAGAAAAGAGCCGCCTACCGCCAATGGGAGTACTGGGGCAGGCCGGTTCCGGGATTTGGGGACCCGCACGCCCGCCTGTTGATCTTAGGGCTTGCACCCGCTGCGCACGGCGGCAACCGCACAGGCCGAGTCTTCACCGGCGACCGCTCGGGAGATTTTCTCTACAGGGCACTTTACCGGGCCGGGTTTTCGAACCAGGCCATGTCGGCGAGCCGCGACGACGGGCTCCGACTGAAAGACGCCTACGTGGCGGCGGCGGTGCGTTGTGCGCCCCCGGCAAATAAACCCCTGCCGTCGGAGACGGCCAACTGCCTTCCTTATCTCGAGCGAGAACTGGCGCTGCTGCGGCCGCGCGCGGTGCTGGCACTGGGGGCCATTGCCATGCGCGCGCTTCTCGGGTTGTTCAAAGAGCAGGGCAAGGTGCCGAAACGCACGGCGTTTCCATTCCGACACGGCGCCGACTACGAGCTGGGGACCGGGTTACCGCGGCTTTTCGTTTCCTACCATCCGAGCCAGCAGAACACCTTCACAGGAAAGCTCACCGAGAAAATGCTCGAGAGCGTCCTAGCCCACATCGTCCGATTCCTTGAAAAGGACCGGCCACGGTGAGCGAGCCGGGCAACGAAATCATCATCGAATTCCGCCAGGCGGGATACCGGCTTCCCAGTGGCGCGACACTGCTTCGCAACATCAGTTTTGCGGTCGGGCGCGGAGAAACGCTTGTGCTGCTGGGCCGCAGCGGCGCGGGGAAAACGACCGCGCTCAAGCTGATCAACAGGCTGGTCGAGCCAAGCGAAGGCGAAGTCCTGGTCGAACGGCGGCGGACCACGGACTGGGATCCGATCGCTTTGCGCCGGCACATCGGGTACGTGATTCAGGAGACGGGGCTATTTCCTCATTACACGGTGGAGAGGAACGTTTCGCTGCTGCCGCGGCTCGAGCGCTGGACCGACCAACAGGTTCACACGCGAGCGCAGGATCTGCTTCGACTGGTGGGGCTCGATCCGGGGATCTTTCTCGAGCGCTATCCGCACGAACTCTCCGGAGGCCAGCGCCAGCGCGTGGGCATCGCGCGCGCACTGGCGGCGAATCCACCGATTTTGCTGATGGACGAACCTTTCGGCTCGCTCGATCCCCTGACGCGAGCGGAGATTCGCGCGGAATTTCAGGCGCTCCAGCGGCAGCTGGGAAAAGCAATCGTGCTGGTAACGCATGATACGGGCGAGGCGCTGCTGCTGGGAACGCGAATTGCCCTGATGGAAGCGGGCGAACTCAAGGGCCTCTATTCTCCCGTGGAGCTTGCCGAATCCCAGGAGCCGGTTGCGGTGGCCTATCGAGCTCAATTGCGCGGGCTCGAGCAGTTTTTGAAGGGAGGACCCCAGTGAACCAGTTTCTCGCGCAGCACGGGAATGAAATTCTCGAAGCAACCCTAGAACATGTGTGGCTGGTGGGTGCAACCATGTTGCTCGCCATGGCCATGGGTGTGCCTTTGGGAATTGTCGTGGCGCGCAAGCCCTGGCTATCGAAGCCGATCCTGGGGAGCGCCAATATCGCCGAGACGATTCCCAGCCTGGCGCTGCTGGGTTTTCTGCTTCCGATTCCGTGGCTCGGCGACCGGGCCGATCGTCTCGCGATCACGGCGCTCGTGCTCTATGCCCTGCTTCCGATCATTCGCAACACCGCAGCCGGGATTACCGGTGTCGATCCCGCCGTTCGCGAGGCGGCGCGCGGAATGGGCCTGACCGGACGGCAAATTTTGTTTCGCGTCGAGTTGCCCTTGTCGGTTTCGACGATTCTGGCGGGAATTCGAGTGGCGACCGTGCTGACCATCGGGATTGCGACGATCACGGCCGCGGTAGGCGCAGGAGGGCTGGGCGAATTCATTTTTCGGGGGCTGGCCATGGTGAACGATCCGCTCATTCTTGCGGGGGCCATTCCGGCGGCGCTGCTGGCGCTCGGCGCCGATTTTCTGCTGGGCATCCTCGAGCGGCTGCTGCGGCCGGTGCGATGAGGTCGGGTCGCACTTGGCTACCGAGCGGTGTTGGTCTCCTGGCCCTGGCGGCGCTTGTGGTAGGGGCCTGCCGTCCGCGGCCAAGCGAAACGGTTGTGGTCGGCTCGAAGAATTTCCCCGAGCAGGCGCTGCTGGGCGAAATTCTCGCACAGCACATCGAAGCGCGGACGCACTTGCATGTCGAGCGCCGCTTCTATCTGGCCGGAAGCTTCATCTGCCAGCAGGCGCTGCTGGCCGGACGCATCGACACGTATGTCGAATATACCGGCACGGCGCTGACGGCAATCCTCCATGATCCCATGGAGAGTGATTCCGCTCGGGTACTCGCGAGAGTAAAACAGGAATACAAGCAGCGATTCAACTTGGAAGTGATGCCGCCGCTCGGGTTCAACAACACCTTCGCCATGGTGATTCGCGGAGAGGATGCTCGGCGGCTGGGGATCCACACGTTGAGCCAGGCCGTGCCGTACGCGTCGGGCTGGCGCGCCGGATTCGGATACGAATTTATGGAGCGCCCGGACGGCTACGCGAGCGTGGCCAAGGCCTACGGCCTCAATTTTGGGTCCACGCGGGTTCTCGATCTGGGACTTCTCTATCGCGCGCTGCTTGAGAAACAAGTCGACATCGTCGCTGGCAATTCCACCGACGGGCTTCTGGCAGCCCGCGATCTCACGGTGCTAGAGGACGACAAGCACTGCTTTCCGCCGTACCAGGCTGTGCCGGTCATCCGCGAGGATACGCTCGCACGCTACCCGGAGCTGCGGGAGGCGATCGGAGAACTGGCCGATCGGATTTCCGGCGCGGAAATGCAAAAATTGAACTATGCGGTTGCCGGCCAGGGCCGGGATGTAAGCGAAGTGGCACGCGAGTTCCTGCGGGGCGCGGGGCTGGACTGAAGAGACTCGTTTTGACTGGCTTGGTCGGGGAAAAGTCGGCTGTATACTGCTTGGCCCGCGGTGCCGGGAGCCCGGAGACGATGGCACTTCATCGAAAGGAGTGGGGCATGGGGGCACTTCGCGGTCCTCTCAGTTTCGTTCTGTTGATGGGACTCTCCTCTGGCGCCGCGATTGCCGGTCAAAACCCGCAGCCGCCGGTAGCGCCGGTGATCGAGCACCGCGAAACACGCCACGGCACAACGGTGGTCGACAATTATTTCTGGTTGCGGGACAAATCAAACCCCGAAGTGATCAAGTACCTTGAGGCGGAGAACGCTTACACCGAGGCCATGACCCGGGGTTTGAAACCCTTCGAAGACGCTCTCTACAACGAGATGTTGTCGCACATCAAGCAAACCGACCTTAGCGTGCCTGTCCGGCGCAACGACTATTACTACTACTCGCGCACCGAAGAAGGGAAACAGTACCCGATCCAATGCCGCAAGAAAGGCAGCCTGAGTGGCGAGGAAGAGGTGCTGCTCGATCTGAACGAGTTGGGGCAGGGGAAAAAGTTCGTTGGACTGGGAGCCTTCGTCGTGAGCGATGATCAGAACCTGCTGGCCTACACGCTCGACTACGTCGGTTACCGACAGTTCACCCTTCACGTCAAAGACCTGCGGACCGGGGCGACCCTCCCGGACACCATGGAGCGCGTGGACAGCGTTGCTTGGGCGGCCGACAATCGGACTTTGTTTCTCACTACGGAAGACGCGGTCACCAAACGCGCCAACTGCGCTTGGCGTCACAGGCTGGGCCAGAATGAGTCCGAACGTCTCTACGAGGAGAAGGATGAGACTTTCCGGATCGACGTTGAACGGACCCGCGATAAGAAGTACGTGTTGCTTGCCGCCGGAAGCACTGACACCACCGAGTTCCGCTACCTGACGGCCGATCAGCCCGCGTCAGCCTTCACCGTTTTCCTCCCGCGCGAAAAAGGCCACCGGTATTACCTCGATCACCGCGAGAACCTCTTCTACGTCCGCAGCGACAAGGGCGCAAAGAACTTTCAGGTTTGGACCGTTCCCGAGGACCATCCCGATCCCCAGAACTGGAAAATCTTCATCGCCCACGACCCCGACGTCTTCATCCAGGATATTGATCTGTTCCGCGATTTTGCGGTTTCTGTTGAGAAGTCGCGGGCGTTGAACCATCTGCGGATCTTCGACTTTCACTCCGGGAAGTGGAGCGCGATTGGGTTTTCTGAGCCCGTTTACGCCGCATTTCCGGGCGAAAACCCCGAATACACGTCAACAACCTATCGTTACAACTATCAGAGCCTGGTCACGCCGCCGAGCGTATTCGACTACGACACCGTGACCGGCCGGTCGGTTCTTCTCAAGCAGCAGGAAGTGCCAGGCGGCTACGATCCTTCGCAATATCTGTCGGAGCGCCAGTGGGTGACGGCGCGGGATGGCGTGAAGGTACCGCTTTCCATAATCTACAAGAAAGGCTTCCAGCGCGACGGCACGCGGCCGCTGCTGCTCTACGCTTATGGTTCCTATGGGATCGGCATGCCGGCGGCGTTTTCGAGTTCGCGTCTGGTCTTTCTAGACCGCGGTCTCGCCTACGTGATCGCTCATATTCGCGGCGGCGACGATATAGGTGAGCAGTGGCACGACGATGGCAAACTGATGAACAAGAAAAACACCTTTAACGATTTCGTGGACTGCGCCGAATACTTGATCGACGAGAAATGGACTTCGAAACAGGGTCTCCTCATCGAAGGCGAAAGCGCCGGCGGGTTGCTGATGGGCGCCGTCGTCAACATGCGACCCGACCTTTTTAAGGCGGTGCACCTGGGCGTGCCATTTCTCGACGTGATGAATGACATGATGGACCCATCGCTACCGTTGACCACGACGGACTACCCGGAGTGGGGCAACCCGAACGACAGGGCCGCCTATGACTACATCCTTTCCTATAGTCCGTACGACAACCTGCATCGGGCAGCCTATCCATCGATGCTGCTCACGGAGAGTCTGAATGATAGCCAGGTGGCCTACTGGGAGTCCGCGAAATTCGTAGCCAAAGCACGCACACTTGACACCAGCAACAATCCGATTCTGCTTAAAATGAAGATGAATCCCGCCGGCCACGAAGGCGCTTCGGGACGCTACGATCAACTGCGGGACCGTGCTTTCGAATGTGCCTGGCTGCTCGGCCAGGTCGGCATCACCAAATAGCGGTCGTCAGTTGTCGATGCTTCGTGACTTGCTCGACTTTAGGCATCAGCGGCCCGCATTTCTCTAATTCGCGAAACGAGGACTAAGGTCATTCCTCCTCAAAGCGGCATGGGCAATCACAGAAAATAAAGTCGCTAAGACTGCGAAATGCAGAAATTGAACTATGCGGTTGCCGGCCAGGGCCGGGATGTGAGCGAAGTGGCGCGCGAGTTCTTACGTGGTGCGGGACTAAACTAGAAAAACACGTTGGATTGGCTACGACTACTGAGTAGGGTTCCGCATGTTCCACTGAGCGCCTGCACGCCGTAAAATCGGACTGGCATCAAGAAGACTCGTATTCGCATTTCTGTGCCTGTTGGCTTAATTTGCGTGACCGTGCTTCTGACCGCCTCGGTTTGGGCACAGTGCCAGGCCGGCGACCCGGCTGGCTGGTTCGAGGGTTCTCGGGCCAGCGCCGAGCGAGCGGAACGGGACATTTCTCTCGACCGGTCATACGCCGTGCTGTTCGAACGCGCGGGAGATCGCGGGAGCAGGCCTATCTCGGCTGGGAACGATCGATCTGGGAGGTGGCGTGAACCAGCTTTCGCCTCAGAGATCTCGATTTAGATGCGCTTCGAGAGCGGCGCAGTACTCTCTTTCCGCATCGAGAGAGGCTTGGAGCTTCTTCACCAGAAGCTCCAGGCGAAGAACCTCGGTGCGAAGCTTTTGCAGTTCGGCCGAGGGGGTTGCCGGTGCGGCGGTGCGCGGCGCGCCGGAAGCAACCGTCGGGGCAAAAGGCGGACGCGTCGCCACGGCGGCAGCAGGAGTGGCGCCGGGACGCCAAGCCTCGGGCGCAGCCGGGTGCCCGGCAGCCCGAGCATTTGACAGAAACAGGCTGGTCAGGGCCTGTGCCGGAGTTGGAGAATCGAGGCCGCTGGCAGCCGGTTGCTTTGGATTGAGCAGGCTCTTCACCCGCGTGATCAGCTCTTGCGGCTGAAACGGTTTGCGAATGAGCTCGTCTGCCTTCACGGCCGTGGCCCGTTCGGCGACCGACTTGTTGACCACCCCAGACATCAAGATGACGGGCGTGCGGCCGAGCTGCTCGTGCTGCTTGATGAACTGGCAGACTTCGTAGCCGTCCTTGCCGGGCATGATCACATCGGTGATGACGGCATCAGGTGCGGTCTCAGCGAATTGGGCCAGCGCGGATGCAGCATCCGGGCAGGTTACCACCTGAATATTCTCTTTGCGAAAGGCGATCTTGATCACTTCGCGCATCGTGGCGCTGTCGTCGATGAAATAAACGGTCGGGATGCGCCGGGTTTCGGTCTCGCTCATGAGGGCTCCTTTCGGGCGTGCTCTTGGGCAGCGAGCAGCGGATCGGGCGCATCGCGATTTTCCTCGTCGAGCTCCCGCATAGCGTCCAAGAGCAAGTCGGTCGCCGAGCGCAGGACGGTTCGCTGGGCGGCGGTTGCTCCGTAGACAAATTT